>CAZFRR010000197.1:0-27668 GCA_964521405.1 uncultured Streptomycetaceae bacterium
TTGGGCGGGCAGCCCGGGTCGTCCGGGTTGGGCGAGGAGCAGGGCTCGGCGAAGGCGAGCGGCTTGAACTGCATGCCGGGCGCATTCAGGTTCTGGTCCTGGCCGCGCGCGGTGTGCACGCGGTAGAAGCCGCCCACGACGAAGTGATCGATCATGTAGACGACCGGCTCCGCCACCGCGTCGTCCACGGTTTCGAAGGTGTAGACGCCTTCCTGCACCATGACTTCGTGCACCTCGAGGCCTTCCTTCACCACCGCCATCTTGTTCCGCTGCTTGCGGTTCAGCCCCCGCACTTCCGAGGGGTCCTTCACCGTCATGATGCCCATGCCGTAGGTGCCGGCGTCTGCCTTGACGATGACGAACGGGTCCTGGGTGATGCCGTATTCCCGGTACTTGGCGCGGATGTCCTCGAGGATCTCGGTGACGTAGCCCTCGAGGCATTCCTCGCCTTTCTTTTCCTGGAAATTGATCTTCCCGCATTTCTCGAAGTAGGGGTTGATGAACCAGGGGTCGATGCCGATCAGCTGGGCGAACTCTTCCGCCACCTGGCGGTAGGCCGCGAAATGGTTCGACTTGCGGCGCACGGTCCAGCCGGCGTGCAGCGGCGGCAGCACCGTCTGCTCGAGGTTCATCAGGATCCCGGGCGTGCCGGAGGAGAGATCGTTGTTGAGCAGCACCAGGCAGGGCTCGTCTCCCCCCACCGCGAGGCGGTTGCCGTGGCGCTCCAGCGGCTCGAGCTTCAACTTTGCGCCATTGTCCAGCGTGAGCTCGGTCGGGCGGGTGATGTCGGGCAAGAGGCTGCCGATGCGCACCTGGATGCCCGCCTGCCGCAGTATCGTCTGCAGCACCGCGATGTTTTGCAGGTAATACTGGTTGCGGGTGTGGCTCTCGGGCACCAGCACCATCGCGCGCGCATCCGGGCAGATCTTCTCGATCGCGGTCATCACGGCCTGCACGCACAGCGGGCGGAATTCCGGATTGAGGTTGTTGAAGCCGCCGGGGAATAGATTGGTGTCCACCGGCGCGATCTTGAAGCCGCTGTTCCGCAGGTCCACCGAGCAATAGAAAGGCGCCGCATGATCCTGCCATTGGGCGCGCAACCAGCGCTCGATATCGAGCTGGGACGCGAGTAGCTGGCGCTCGAGATCAGGCAACGGCCCGGCGAGCGCTGTGGTCAATCGCGGAACGGTCATAGTTTTATCCGGGGCGCCTATTCTACTCTACCGATTGCGCCCGGAATTTCAAGTCGCGGTGGGCACCCCCGCGCGGGTTCGCCCCGGATAAAAAAACGGGCGCCCGAAGGCGCCCGTAACCACACACTACTGAAACCGGAGCTTACGTGTGGTAGGCCGTCTCGCCGTGGGAGTTCACGTCGAGGCCTTCGCGTTCCTCTTCTTCCGTCACGCGCAGCCCCACGATGAGGTCGGCGATCTTGAAGGCGATAAGTGCCACGACCGCGGTCCAGACGATGGTGACGCCGATGGCCTGGGCCTGGATCCAGACCTGGTCGGCAATGCTGCTAAACCCGGGCTTCATCTCGAACCAGTTGTTGTAGAACCCCGGTCCGCCGAGGCTCGGCGCATTGAACACGCCGGTCAGCAGCGCGCCGAGTATTCCGCCAACGGCATGCACGCCGAACACATCCAGCGAGTCGTCCACGCGCAGCCAGTGCTTCAGCTGGTTGACCGCCCACAGGCAGACGAGGCCCGCGGCGGTGCCGATCACGAACGCCCCGAGGATGCCGACGTTGCCGGCGGCCGGGGTGATCGCAACCAGTCCCGCGACGGCGCCGGAAGCGGCACCCAGCATCGAGGGCTTGCCCTTGAACAGCCACTCACCGAAGGTCCAGGCCAGCACCGCGCAGGCGGTGGCGAGGAAGGTGTTGATGAAGGCGAGGGTGGCGGAGGTGCCGGCCTCGAGCGCGGAACCCGCATTGAAGCCGAACCAGCCCACCCACAGGAGTGACGCCCCGATCATGGTCAGCGGCAGGTTGTGCGGGGTCATGGCTTCTTTCCCGAAACCGACGCGCTTGCCGACGAGGTAGGCGCCCACCAGCCCGGCGACCCCGGCGTTGATGTGCACGACGGTTCCGCCCGCGAAATCGAGCGCGCCCCATTGCCACAGCAAGCCGGCCTTGCCGTTCATCTCGTCCACCAGCTTCGCGGTGGTGTAGGCGTCGGGCCCCATCCAGTACCACACCATGTGCGCGATCGGCGTGTAGCTGAAGGTGAACCACAGCACCATGAAGATCAGCAGCGCGGAGAACTTTACGCGCTCGGCGAAGGCGCCGACGATCAGGCAGCAGGTGATCGCCGCGAACGTCGCCTGGAAGGCAACGAAGGCCAGCTCGGGAATCACGACGCCCTTGCTGAACGTCGCGGCCATGGCGAACTCGCCCTTGACGGCGTCGAAAGTGCCGCCCAGGAACAGCCGGTCGAAGCCCCCGAAATAGGGCGACAGGGCGCCGCTGCCTTCCGTGAAGGCGAGGCTGTAGCCGTAGATGCACCACAGCACCGTGATCAGCGAGAAGGTGACGAACACCTGCATCAGCACCGAGAGCATGTTCTTGGCGCGCACCATGCCGCCGTAGAAGAGGGCGAGGGCCGGGACGCTCATCATCAGGACCAGCGCGGTGCAGGTCAGCAGCCAGGCGACGTCGCCCTTGTTCGGTGTCGGCGCGGGAGCCGGGGTTGCCGCGGGGGCGGCGGCCGGCGCTGCAGCCGGCGCGGTCGCTGCCGGTTTGTCGGCGGGCTTGTCCTGGGCCGTTGCCGGTGAAACGGCAAAGCTCAGTGCGCCAAACAGCGCCAGTATGGTCAGTAATCGCTTCATGCTGTTCTCCCTATAGCGCGTCAGCGCCGGTCTCGCCGGTGCGGATGCGGATGACCTGCTCCAGATCGAAGACGAAAATCTTGCCGTCGCCGATCTTGCCGGTATTGGCTGCTTTCTCGATCGCCTCGATCGCCTGCTCGAGCATTTCGCTCTTGATCGCGACCTCGATCTTGACCTTGGGCAGAAAGTCCACCACGTATTCAGCGCCGCGGTAGAGTTCGGTGTGCCCCTTCTGCCGTCCGAAACCCTTGACCTCGGTGACGGTGACACCGGTCACGCCGATGGCGGACAAGGCCTCACGCACCTCGTCAAGCTTGAACGGCTTGATGATTGCAGTGACGAGTTTCATGCGGTTTCCCCGTGAAAAAGGGACCGGCCGCGAGGCCGGTCCCGTGTTGCTGCGTTAGAAGGTTTTCGAGATGTAGATGGTGCCGGTGCCCTTGGAGATGTTCTTCGGATACACGCCGCAGGCGCCGCCGATGCATTCGAAGGGCGTGCCATAGCCCCGCACGTCAGCGCCGGTGGTGTCGCTATAGAAGGCGCCGATCGTGAAGTCCTTGGGCAGCGAGTAAGTTATCCCCAGCTTCCAGTCATCGTAGGAGTAGATGGTGTCGTTGCTGCCGATGCCGATCAGCCGCGGATCCTGCCCCGTGAATTTCTGCAGCCCGTAGTGAGCAATGAGAGTGACCGGGGTGTTCGGGACCGGGTAGCTCGCCGTCAGGTCCAGGTAATAGGTGCCGCTCGCATCCAGCACGCCGAAGGTCTTGTTGTCGACGCTGTAGGAGAACTTGCCCGAGAGCCACTTCCAGCTCAGCGCGGCGTAAATCTCCCAGGTATCAGCCTTGGGGTTCAGCACGTTGCCGTTGTTGGCGACGACGGTGTTGGGGTCTCCCGGATACCAGTAATAGAGCGTGCCCAGGTCAAGCGTGAAGTCGCTCGGCAGGGACCACTTGTAGCCGCCGTAGAAATCCAACTCGACGCTGCCGCCCGACCTGTAGGCGGGCGCGCCCGCTCCGGCAGCGTTTATCCCATCGCGCAACCAGCTGATGTTCGACCCCCAAACGCCGGCATAAAAGCCGCTCGAATGGCTGTAGTCGAAGCCGCCCTGCAGCGCAGGATCGCCGTTGGTTTGCGTCAGCCCACGGAAGATGTACTGGCTGTACAACCCGACATTACCGGTAAGCGTGTGTGGAGAAGCAGGTGCTGCCGGTGCTTGCGCGTGGGCCAGGCCTGACCCAAGTGCAGCCGCTACCATTCCCGCCATAACTGTTTTCTTGATCATGATGGTTCCTTTCATACGTTAACGAGTTTGCAATATTGCGCAGGCAACATGAGCAGAGATCATGCCAGGAAATAAGCTGTTTAAAAACAAATAGATGGATAATACAATCGAAACTGTATCCTCTGAATAGCACTAAAAGGGTGCGGCAAGAAATGCTGCCGCACCAAGTACGTGCCTGCCAGCTAAGCTACGCTTTATTACTGTTTTGTGCTCACATTACTTGTTCCCATAACGTCTCCAGGCAGCTTGAACATGGCCGACACCCGATTGCTCGATGAGATGGACCGCAAGATGAAAGAGATCCTCGCCCGCGGCCCGGCGGCGGATATCGAGAAGAATCTTCGCGTCCTGTTGCAGTCCGCTTTCAGCCGCCTCGATCTGGTGACGCGCGAGGAATTCGATGTGCAGCGCGAAGTGCTCGCGCGCACCCGCGCGAAGCTTGCGGAGCTGGAGGCAAAGCTGGCGGAGCTGGAGAACAAGGCAGAAGGCGGAAGGTAGAAGGCGTGATGGGTGATTGGTGATGCCCCGTTCAAAGTTCCAAGTTCCAAGCCGAAACCCTCGATTCGCAACTCCCTCCAACCTTGAACCTTGAACCTTGAACCTTGAACCTTGAACCTGGAACAGCCCCTTCCCTCATCCCTCGTAGTCCATTTGCCCGCTTCATCCGTTAGTAGCGGCATAGAAGCTTGGAGGGGGTTCGATGTCGCTCG
This sequence comes from uncultured Streptomycetaceae bacterium, assembly GCA_964521405.1. GTDB lineage: Bacteria > Pseudomonadota > Gammaproteobacteria > Burkholderiales > SG8-41 > SG8-41. Next base: position 4,822 of record CAZFRR010000197.1, read on the forward strand.
CTGTCGTCTACAGCCGCGCGCTGGCGGGGATGGATGCGCCACTGGTGACGGTGGAGGCGCATCTCGCCAACGGCCTGCCGAGCTTCACCATCGTCGGGCTGCCCGAGGCCGAAGTGAGGGAGGCCAAGGACCGCGTGCGCGCCGCTTTGCAGAACGCGCGTTTCGAATTCCCGGCGCGGCGCATCACCGTCAACCTCGCGCCCGCCGACCTGCCCAAGGAATCAGGACGTTTCGATCTGCCGATCGCGCTCGGCATCCTGGCCGCCTCGGAGCAGCTGCCCGCGGGGGGCCTCGCCGCCTGCGAGTTCGCAGGCGAGTTGGCATTGACCGGGGAGCTGCGGCCGGTCCGCGGCGCGCTGGCGATGTCGCTCTCGGCCGCGCGTGAGCGGCGCGCGTTCATATTGCCCGAGTCCAATGCAAGGGAGGCAGCGCTGGTCGAGGAGGCAGTGGTTTACCCAGCGCGCTCCCTGCTCGATGTATGCGCTCATCTCACGGGTCGAACACCGCTCGAGCGTTGCAGCGCCAGTCCGCAACTGAACGGACGCCATCACCCCGACCTGCTGGAGGTAAAAGGCCAGCTGCATGCCAGGCGCGCGCTCGAGATTGCCGCCGCCGGCGGCCATAGCCTGATCATGGTGGGACCGCCCGGCACTGGCAAATCCATGCTGGCGGAGCGGCTGCCGGGAATCCTGCCGCCCATGACGCGAGCCGAAGCGCTTGCCACGGCGGCAATGCAATCGCTCGGCAGCAGCGGCTTCGATATCGCGAACTGGGCGAGGCGCCCCTTCCGCGCGCCGCACCACACCGCGTCCGCGGTGGCGCTGGTGGGCGGCGGCAGCCATCCGCGGCCGGGAGAGATCTCGATGGCGCTGCATGGCGTGCTGTTCCTCGACGAGTTGCCGGAATTCGACCGCAAGGTGCTGGAGGTGCTGCGCGAACCGCTCGAGTCGGGGCGCATCAGCGTCTCGCGCGCCGCGCGCCAGGCCGAGTTTGCCGCCGAATTCCAGCTGGTGGCGGCGATGAACCCCTGCGCTTGCGGCTACCTGGGCCATTACTCGGGCCGGTGCCGCTGCACGCCTGACCAGGTTCTTCGCTATCGCCGAAAAATCTCCGGCCCGCTGCTGGACCGCATCGACCTTCAGATTGAAGTGCCCGACGTTTCGTCCGAGGAGCTCACGCGCAAGGGCGGCGGCGAGGCGTCCGGCGTGGTTCGCGCCCGGGTAGGGGAAGCCCGGGGACGGATGCTCGCGCGCCAGAGAAAGGAAAACGCCCGGCTTGCCACGCTTGAAATCGACCAACACTGCGCGCCCGATGAGAAGGGTGCAGCCCTGCTGAAACAGGCAACCGCCCGGTTAGGCCTGTCAGCGCGCGGCTACCATCGCACGCTCAAGGTCGCGCGCACGATCGCGGACCTGGCGGGCGTCGCGCGCGTCGCCAGCGCGCACGTGGCCGAAGCGATTCAGTACCGAAAATTCGAAACCGTGCAGCGCTAAAAGCGCTTGCATGGGCTACCATGTTGCCAGCCGCTGCAGGCGCAAGGGAATTGTGAGCGGATCCGACCGCCAGGCGGAGATTCGATTGTCACTGGGTGATGGAAAACACGGTGGATAGCCTCCCGGAATTCATCGGCAAGTACGAAGTGGCGAGAGAGCTGGGCCGCGGCTCCTCGGGCATCGTGTATCTCGCGCGAGACGCCTTCGCCGGCCGCGACGTCGCCATCAAGGTGTTTCAGCACAGCGAAACCGGCATGCTGCAGGGGCAGCAGCGCTCGCTGTTCCTCAACGAGGCCGCGCTGGTGGGAAAGCTGACCCACCCGCATATCGTGCAGCTCTACGATGTCGCGGTCGAAGACGCATTCAGCTACCTCGTGATGGAATACGTGCGCGGGCGCACGCTGGCCCATCACACGAGCGCGGACCACTTCCTGCCCCTCGAGAAGGTGGTGGAGGTGATGTTCAAGGCGAGCCGCGCTCTCGATTATATGCATCGCAACGGCGTCATACATCGCGACATCAAGCCGGCCAACATCCTGATCACGGATGCTTTCGACATCAAGATTTCCGATTTCGGGATTGCGATGTTTGCCGACGTGACCCGCACCACCCTCTGCAACGTGGGCTCACCCGGCTACATGTCGCCCGAGCAGTTGCTCGACCAGCCGCTCACCCACCAGACCGACATCTACTCGCTGGGGGTCGCGTTCTACCACCTGCTCACGGGGCGCCTTCCCTTCACCGGGCCCTCGTACGCGAGCCTGATCCATCAGATCCTCAACGTCGATCCCCCGCCGCTGCGCACTTTCCGGCCCGATCTTCCGGAGGGCTTCGAGGCGATCGTCAGCCGCGCGCTGCGGAAGGACACGAGCGAGCGTTACCCGAGCTGGATGGAATTCGGCGCCGACCTCGCGGTACTGGTGCGCGATCTTCGCATGCTGAGCGAGGAATTCTCCGACACTCGCAAGTTCCACACGATGCGGGTGCTCTCGTTCTTCCGCGATTTCCGGGAGAACGAAACCTGGGAAGCGCTCGTCGCTGCGCACTGGCATCACATGCCGGCGGGCGCCGTGCTGATCCGCGAGGGAGACCAGGGCGATGCCCTGTACATCATTGTGGACGGAGAGGCCTCGGTGTCGCGTGCCGGAAAGCCGCTCGCGATGCTGGGCCCCGGTGACTGCTACGGCGAGATGCTCTACTTTTCAAACACTGCCGCCGTGCGCAGCACGACCATCGTCTCGACGAAGCCGGTTCACGTGATCGAGATCAAGGCGGCGTCGCTTTCCGCCATGAGCGACGCCTGCCAGGCGCAGTTCAGCAAAGCGTGCATGCATCTCCTGATCCAGCGCCTGAGCGCAGCCAACCGCCTGCTTTCCCAGCGCTAGCCGGGCATCGCCGCGAGGGGGCTTGACGGCGAGAACGGGGACGGGCTCCGCCCCAACCCCATGATGACCAGTGACCCGGCCGGTGTTTATGAGAAGGCGATCAGGCATAGACCGTACGTAAAGCGCAGATTGCGGGGGCCGCTCGATACCACGGAATTTAAATATTATTTAATTTAATTCAATGGGTTGTGTTACCCGTCGCACAGTCCAAATGAGTCCCGATGCTGGCGTATCAAGTTGGCAGCAAGTCAATTCGGTCACAGTCTCAGATTTTGTTAATAGGTGTATGATTCAAGGCCGTTTTGAGTGGTCAGGGCCGGATGATGGGCAGGCATCTCAAAATCTATCCGCGAAAGCTGCTGGCGCTGGCAGTAGCGTCGTGCTTTGCGGGTGAGCTTGCCTACGCAAATCCCGCCGGTCCCGCGGTGGCGCGCGGCCAGGCAAGCTTTGCCACCCAGGGCAACACCCTCACCGTTACCAATAGCCCCGGCGCGATCATCAACTGGCAGGGCTTTTCGATCCCAAGCCAGGACATCACCCGCTTTCTCCAGCAGTCGGCCTCGAGCGCGGTCCTGAACCGCGTCACCGGCGCCACGCCGTCGGCGATACTCGGGCAGTTGCAGTCGAACGGCCGGGTCTACCTGATCAATCCCAACGGCATCACCATCGGCAAGGGCGCCGTCATCGATGTTGCCGGCTTCGTTGCCTCGAGCCTCAATCTCTCCGATGCTGATTTCGTTGCCGGCCGCCACCGGTTCACCGAGACGCCCGGCGCGGGCCCAGTCATCAACCAGGGCACGATCAAGACGCCATCCGGCGGCATGGTGTATCTCGTCGGACAGAACATCGAGAACCACGGCATCATCAAGAGCCCCCAGGGGGAAATCGTTCTAGCGGCCGGCAAGAGCGTCGAGCTCGTTGACGCGGGCACCCCCGAGATCCGCGTCCAGATCACCGCGCCGGACAACCAGGCGTTGAACCTCGGGCAGTTGTTTGCATCCGGCGGGCGGATTGGCATGTACGGCGGGCTGGTGCGCCAGGGCGGCATCGCGAATGCCAACACCGCAGTGGTCGGCGAGAACGGCAAGATCGTGTTCAAGGCCACGAAGGACGTCACGCTCGATGCCGGCAGCCTCACCACCGCCAGCGGGCCGAGCGGCGGCAGCGTCACGGCGCAAGCCGAGACCGGAACGTTGCTTGCGTCCGGGACGATCGAAGCGATAGGCCTTGGCTCCCCTCCTGCCGGAGGAGGGGTGGCGCAAAGCGCCGGGGTGGTGGGAGATCCTTTCGAAGGAGGGGTGGCCGCGACCGGGGACGGGGTGGTGGGCAAGGGCGGCACGGTCCATCTTCTCGGAACGCAGGTCGGCCTGACAGGCAACGCAAAAGTTGACGTTTCGGGACAGTCCGGCGGCGGCACGGTGCTGGTGGGCGGCGATTTCCAGGGCAAGAATCCGGACATCCAGAATGCATTCCGGACCTATTTCGGCCCGGACGCCGTGATCAAGGCGGACGCGATCACGAGCGGCGACGGCGGCAAGGTAATCGTCTGGGCCGATGACATTACCTGGTTCTACGGGACGATCACGGCGCGCGGTGGTTCGCAGTCCGGCAATGGCGGGTTTGTCGAGGTCTCGGGCAAGGCCAACCTTGCCTTTGACGGCCGGGTTGATGCCGGCGCACCGAACGGACAGGCGGGAACGCTGCTGCTAGATCCACAAGACATCAACATTGTTGACAGCGCAGGGACGAACGACAACAACCAGCTTAACGTGGATGTTCCGACCGCCGGCGATCCGGCGGGCTCGGTGTTCTTTGCCAATGGCGGCGCAGTCACATTCACAATCACTGACGAAGCCCTTGAATCCCAGACCGGCAACATCGTGCTCCAGGCGACGCGGGACATCACGGTCAGTGCTGGATTGAGCGGCGGGCTCAACTTGGTCAACCAGGGAACCGGCGAGCGCGTCGCGGTCCAGGCGGGCAGGCACATAAACATCCTGTCGCCCCTCACCACGAATGGGGCGGCCATCATTCTCGAGGCGGACTCGCCGCATGCCGGGGCCACCGATCGCATCGGCCAAATCACTGTTGCTGCTGCGGCCTCTGTGATTTCCAACGGTGGCTCGATAACGTTGATCGCGGGTGGAAATGCTACGGGATCTACCGCTACAAGCGACGCGGTAGCAGATAATTCCGGCTTCAGGCCTGTTGGGATCGTCGACGCCGGAGCAGGGGGCATCAACCTGGCTCTTTCCGGCGGGAGCGCCGATGAACTGGGAATCGGGGTGACCGGCACCATCACGCAGATACTGGGCAACCACATCACCACGCCTAGCTTGGGCAGCATCACCAATCTGAGAACGACCGGAGCATTGGTGATTGGGTCTGCGACTAGCGCTGGCACCAACGGTCTGGGCTCCGGTGCCCAGACGCTGACTGTCAACAGGATCTCCAATACGTACACCGACGCCGACATCATTCTGCTTGCAACTCCCCCCGCGAGCTCCTTCCAAATGATAGCGGGCAGCGGCGGAATCCAGCTTGATCGACCTTTGACCACCTACCAGCCGACGACCATCAGCACCTCCGGTCCGCTGACTATCACCGATCCGATCATTACGTCGAACAATAGCCTGACGCTGAGTGCCTCCAGCGTGACAGGCAGTGGATTCATCAACACTGGCAGCGGTAGTTGCTATGGAACCGGGTGCGTAACGATTTTCTGGGATGGCGGTGCGGGAACGCCAAACTGGTTCGACCAGAACAACTGGAGCGGGAATTTGGTTCCGGGGAATAGTAGCGACGTCACAATAGGCACCGGGTTTGCCACGATCGTAGTCAATGGACTGGGTCAGGCGAAGAGCCTGGTTGCCGGCAGCGCGGTACAGGTTCCCTCTACCCGATCTCTGACTCTGACGAATGCATCGAACCTCAGCGGCGCAGATATTTCTGGGGGCGGTGTCACGTTCAACGGAGGGGCGAGCGTGGGCTCGCTTGCGCTCTCGAGTGGCACGGTGAATGGCAGTGGAATTCTTGCCGTCACCTCCGACTTCAACCAGACGGGCGGTAGCCTCGCCAGCACCTTTTCGAACCTGGCGCTTACGAGGAGTGGCAACTTCACGGTTGGGGGCTTCCAGGCGTCGAATTCCATTTCGCTCACGGCGGCGGGCGGCGCGCTTCTCGATGGGAACGGCACGAGCGTGAATGTGACCGCGCCGACTACAACGCTTACAGCGGCCAATGGCATTAATCTCGACACTTCCGTTTCGACGCTGACGACCGGTAATACCGCGACCGGCAACACGGCGATTCGTAATACGGGTCCACTAACCGTCAGCGGTATGAGCAACGCGGGCGCTGGCACCATCCTGCTCACCAACACTGACCGGATCACGTTAAACGGCGCCGTTAGCGCGAGCGGTGGCAGTGGCAACCAGATTGTGTTGGCAGGGACCGGTTTTACCAATAACGCCGGCTCCTCCGCCCTGAATCCGGGATCGGGCCGTTGGCTGGTTTATTCCGGAAATCCAGCCTCTGATAATCGAGGTGGACTTGGCTACGGCTTCAAGCAGTACAACGCGACTTACGGTGTGACGTCCATAGCGGGGAGCGGCAATGGGTTTCTGTACACGACAAGTCCCAGCATAACTCCAAGCCTGGGCGGGACGGCGACAAAGGTTTACGACGGCAACACGGCCGCACCGACAATATCGCTGACTGCTTCACCGTTCTCGGGAGTGATAGACGGCGATTCGGTGTCGCTCACGGCAGGTGCGGCTAGCTATCTCGACAAGAACGTCGGCAGCAGCAAGCAGGTCAATGCAAGTGGCATTTCGATCGCGAGCGCCACTGACGGTGCTGCGACAGTCTACGGGTATCAACTGTTGACGACCGCGAGTGCCAACGTTGGCACGATCACGGCGCGCGCGCTGACGATCGGCGCGACGGGCCAGAACAAGGTCTACGACGGGGGCACGGCGGGGACGGTGACGCTGGCGGACAACCGCGTGGCCGGGGACGTGCTCACCACGAGCTACACGGGGGCGGCGTTCAATGACAAGAACGTGGGCACGGGCAAGCCGGTGAGCGTGACGGGCCTGGGGCTGACGGGCACGGATGCGGGCAATTACACGTTTAACGCGACGGCGGGGACGGCGGCGGACATTAACCCGGCAGTGGTCAGCCTCGCCGGCAACCGGGCCTATGACAGCAGCACCAGCTTCGGCCCGGGAGCGTTTGGCACGATCAACGGCGTGAACGGCGAGACGCTTACCGTCGCCAGCGGCACCGGCACGGTGGCGAGCCCGAAAGTCCTGGCGGGCACGCAATCCCTTGCGCCGGGCGACTTAGCGCTGGGCAATGGCACCGGTTTGGCTTCGAACTACCGGATCGCCGCGAACAACAATACCGGCACGATCACGGCAACGACATCGGTTCCATTCGCATGGGACGGCTCGGCAACGGACCTGCGCTGGGAAAACCCTGCGAACTGGAATCAGGGCGCAATCCCGCTGAATGGCGCAATGGCCAATATCCCGGGGGGATTGAGCGGGCCGGTCGTTTATTCCAGCGTGAGCGGTGCAACCAGCCTGAAAACCCTGAGCAGCGCTTCGGGATTCTTGATCACCGGAGGAACGCTGACCCTGGGGAATTCGCCCGCGGATGTTTCCACGTTCAGCGGACGGCCGCTAACGCTGAGTGGCGGCACCCTCAACGGGACCGGCACGATCAGCCTGGCGGGGACGACGCTGGATGTCAATGCGAGAGGCTTGTTAGGCGGCTCGCGAACGATCCTGGGGAACGTAAACAATTTCGAAGGTACCGTGAGCCCCGGCGCCTCCCCGGGAATCATGACCATCGACGGCAATTACTATCAGGGCCCCTTGGGCACGCTGCTGGCTGAAATCGGCGGCCCGGTGGCCGGCGCCCAGTACGACCAGTTGATCGTTACCGGAACCGTGACGCTGGGCGGCGCTCTCAATGTCGCGTTCGTCAATGGCTTCAATCCCGCAACCAATGATGCGTTCACGATCGTTCAGAGCGGCGCGATCAGCGGGACCTTTGCGTCCGAGCCCTCCACGACGACTCTGGTAACGAACTATCTTGCTTCGGGCGTTACCCTGACCAACAGCGCGATCATTCCCGACTCGATACTGAACACGCAGTTCAATCAGATGAATAATGCAACACCGGACAGCACCGGGGCCCTCAACGTGGAAACCACCATCAATGCCGAGACCGGCGAACGGGAGATCGTGGACAGCACGACCGCGGTGAATGCCAAGCCCACCCTCAAGGCGGGCCTCTGCAGATAGGATTCCCGCGCCTGCGGATCGGTTAATCGCCCTTGATGCCGGCAGCCTTGATGACCTTGCCCCAACGAGCGTAATCCTCGCGTATCAGTTGCGCGAGCGCTTGGGGCGTTCCAGTCACCACCTCGATGCCCAGCGGGGCAAGCCGGGCCCTCACGTCGGGCGAACCCAGCGTTTTGGCGACGTCCGCGCTGACCTGGTTGACGATGGCGGGCGGAACTTTCGCGGGCATGGCGAGGCTGATCCACACGTCCAGCGCGTAGCCGGAGTATCCCGCTTCGGCAATCGTGGGCGCCTCCGGCGCCAGCGGGGAGCGCCGCGACCCGGCGGAGGCCAGCAGCCGGAGCTTCCCGTCCTTGATGTGCGGCACCAGCGAGTTCGCCGCGCCGATCCATACCTGGATGCGCCCGGGCAGCAGATCGTTGATTGCCGGCGCCGCGCCCTTGTACGGAACGTGATGCATCTGGATGCCGGCGAAATGCATCAGCATCGCGGTGCCGAGGTGCTGCGGGCTGCCGTTGCCGGATGACCCGTAATTCAACGCGCCCGGTTTCGCCTTGGCGAGCGCCACCAGCTCCTGCGTCGATTTGGCCGGCACCGAAGGGTGGACCACGAGCAGGAACTGGAGCCGCGCAAGCTGCGTCACCGGCGTGAAGTCCTGGAGCGGATTGAACGATGTTTTCTCGAGATGGGAATTCACCGTCAGGATGTTGTCGGTGGCGAGGAGCCAGGTGTGCCCGTCCGGCGCGCTCTTCGCGACGATCTCGGCGGCGAGGTTGTGGTGCGCGCCCGGCCGGTTGTCCACCACGATCTGCTGCGACCACATGCCCGATAATCCGGTGCCGATGGTGCGCGCCATGAGGTCGGGCGAGCCGCCCGGGGGCAGCGGCACGACGAACCTCACCGGACGGGTGGGAAAGTTTTGCGCGAACGAAGCGCACGCGCCCAACAGCGCGACAAGACAGCAAATGACTCGCATGGGATTTCCCCTTCCGAAAGTTTCCTCGCCTGACAGACAGATCGCTCCTCCCACCACCCCGTCGCTTCGCGCCACCCCTCCTCAATAAGGAGGGGAGATTCCGAATCGGTGAGGACGCCTCTTTTAGTTCAACATTCCCGGGTTCTTGAATGAGTTGTATTTTATTCAGGATTTTGCCGGAGCGAAGCCCGGCAAAATCCTAAAGGGTGATGTTGATGTTCTTCGACTGCGTGAACGAGATCAGCTCGTCGTAGCTTTCCTCGCGGCCGATGCCCGACTGCTTGTAGCCGCCGAAGGAAACGCCGAGGTAGTGCGGGCCGGCGCCGTTCACCCAGATGAAGCCCGACTCGATACGGCCCGCGGCGCGGTGCGCGTTGGCGAGGCTCGTCGTCCACACCGAACCCGTCAAGCCGTACTCGACCGCGTTGACCTGCTCGAACAGGGTTTCCTCGTCCCGCCACTTGAGCACCGACAGCACCGGGCCGAAGATCTCCTCGTTCGCAATGCGCATCTTCTGGGTGACGTTGGTGAACACGGTGGGCTCGACGAAGAACCCGCCGGCGAGTTTCGGATCGTCCGGCCGCTTGCCCCCGTAAGCGAGCGTCGCCCCTTCCTGCTTGCCGATCTCGATGTAGGAGAGGACTTTCTCCATCTGCGCCCGCGACACGATCGCGCCCATGGTGGTGTCCATCTCGGTGGGGATGCCGGGCTGGTGGTTCCTGATCTGCTTCATCACGCCGTCCAGGACGCGGTCGTACACGGATTCGTGAATAAACAGGCGCGAGGTCGAACCGCAGGACTGGCCGCACCAGCTGAAGTTCATGCCGCCCACCGCGCCTTTTGCCGCCTTCTCGAGATCGGCGTCCGGGTAGATGATGCAGGCGTTCTTGCCGCCCAGCTCGAGCGAGACGTGCTTCAAACGCTCGGCCGCCGCCCGCGCGATCGCGCGGCCGGTAGGCACGCTGCCGATCAGCGATACCCGCGGCACCAACGGGTGCGCGACCAGCGCCTGGCTGCCGTCGCGCCCGCAGGTGAGGATGTTCAGGACGCCCGGCGGCAGGATGCCGTCGACGAGCTCCATGAAGCGATAGGCGGAAAGCGGCGCCTGGTACGGCGGCTTCATGATGACGGTATTGCCGGCGGCGACGGCGGGCGCCGCCTTGGCCGCGGTGAACATGACGGGGTGGTTGTAGGCGACGATGCGGGCGCAGACGCCGAACGGCTCGCGCACCGACAGGTTCACCACGCCGTCGCCCATCGGGATGGTCTCGCCTTTCATTTCGGTGACGAGCCCGGCGAAAAAATCCCACTGCGCGGCCGCCGTGCCGGCATCCCGCATCATCTCGCGCACCGGGTTGCCGCAGTTGGCGGCATCCAGCATCGCCAGCTCTTCGGCGTTGGCGCGCAGTTTCGCCGCGACCTGCCTCATCAGCGCGGCGCGCTCAAGCGGCTTTACCGCGCGCCAGGTCTTGAACGCCCGGTGCGCCGCCTGGACCGCGGCGTCGACGTCTTCCGCATTGGCTTCCGCGCAGGGTCCGAGGCTTTTGCCGGTCGCCGGGTTAAGCGTGTCCTGGTAGCCGCCCCTGGGTTTCTGCCACTTGCCGTCGTAATACAAATCGCGGTGTTTGGGCAGGATGGCGTCGATGCGGTCGCCCGCAGTGACGGGTTCTTTGACCTGGTTCATGGAGAGTCCTCCGGGCATTGGACGATGCGGTGTTGGCCGCAATTTTGATTGCGAGTGTATCATTCGCCATCGGGAGTTTGTCGGCCCAGAGCCCGGCAAACTCCCAGGAGGAGTGATGAAAGTTCTGCTGCGTATTGCTGCTGCGGCGCTGGCCGCGCTCTTCGTTTGCACCGCCTTCGCACAATATCCCGCGCGGCCGGTCCGGTTGATCGTGTCGATTCCGCCCGGCGGCGCGCCCGACATCGCGGCCCGTGTGCTCGGCCAGAAACTTTCCGAATCGTTCGGCCAGCAGTTCGTGGTGGACAACCGTCCCGGCTCCAACGGCAATATCGCCGCCGATATCGTGGCCAAGTCCGCGCCGGACGGCTACACCCTGGGGCTGTTCGCGGACAGCCTGATCGCGATCAACCCGCACATCTACGCGAAGATGCCGGTGGACACGCTGAAGGACCTGGCGCCGCTGGCGAGCGTCGCGTCCAACCAGTTCGTGCTATCGGTCAATCCATCGCTGCCGGTGAAATCGTTCAAGGAGTTCGTCGAGTACGCGCGCAAGGCAAACCCGCCGCTCGCCTACGCCTCGGGCGGCAACGGCAGCCAGCACCAGATGTGCATGGAGATGCTGAAGCAGCGCGCCGGCATCAATCTCATCCACGTCCCCTTCAAGGGCGGCGCGCCGGCCACCCTCGCCACCGTCAGCGGCGAAACCATGGCGATGTTCTCGGGCACTTCCAGCGCACCGCAGATCAGGGCGGGCAAGCTGCGCGCGCTGGCGGTGACCGGCAGGCAGCGCGCGGCGGTGCTTCCCGAGCTGCCGACCATCGGCGAGTTCTATCCCGGCTACGAAGTGACGATCTGGCTGGGCCTGTTTCTGCCGGTTGGCACGCCCGCAGCCGTGGTGTCCCGGTTGCGCGCGGAGATCGGAAGAGCGCTCGCGACCGCCGAGGTGAAGGAAAGACTCAACGCTTCCGGGGGGCTCGACCCGTTTGCCTCGACGCCCGAGCAATACGCCGCCCTGATCCGCAACGACTACAAGAAGTACGGCAAGCTGGTGAAGGACATCGGCGCCAAAGTGGAGTGAGGCAATGCCTTTCAGCGCCAGGCTGCAGCAATTGATCGACGCCGCTGCTCCCTACTGGGCGGGCGAGGCCGCGGTGTTCGAGGCCTACTGGACCTGGGAGCGGCGCACGCGCGAGTCCGACCTCGCCTGGCTCAATCACCAGTGCTTCAAGGAAATCTGGGGCTCCGGCGTCGCCGACAAGAAGCTGGGCCTCTTCCTGGGTCCGCTGGAGGAGTTGAAGGCGGCGTTTCCGAAGATCGACGTCGAAGTCGACCGCCACGAAGTGCTGGGGCTCGCCGAGGCGCTGTGGGCCGAGTTTGCCCACTACTGCGCGTTTGCGGACGCTCACGACGGCCTGCTGCTTCCGGGCGAGCCCAGGATCAATCCCGGGCAGCTCAAGTGGTGGAAGGAAGACGAGGCGCTCGCCAACGTGCGCTACGGCCACATCGATCGCCACGGCAGTCTCGGCCGGCGCGCGGCGCGCTTCACCGAGGGGGGCTATTGCACGTTGTTTTCCGCGGGCATGCGGTTGAAGGATCACCCGACGCCGGGGCACGAGCGCGCCGACGGTCTCATCGCCCAGGCGTGCGGCAAGGTTTACGACGACGAGTTCGGCCACATGCTGAAAGGCATCGCCGGGCTGGATGCCGAAGGATTGACGGAAGCCGAGTGGAAAACGCTCGCGGACATTTCCGTCGAGCAGCTCCACTATCGCATCCTGATGCGAAACGCGCAGTTCGGGCGCCCGCTCGAGGGCGCGCGGCTCGATGACGCGCTGGCGGGCCGGTGCCAACCGGTCCGCTTCGACTACGAACGGGCGCGGCGCGCGGCGTGAATGGCCGGCCGCATCGGTCATAGATAGCAGGCCCGGCGCACCGTCTTGCAGCAGACCCGCGTCTCCGCTCCATTGCTCGCCACTATTCTCGCCGGGCTGGCGATGATCGGCCCGTTCTCGGTCGATACCTACCTGCCGTCGTTTCCGGCGATCGGCCAGGAATTCGCGGCGGTTCCCGTCCAGCTGCAGCAGACGCTGTCGGTCTACCTGATTGCATTTGCCGTGATGACGCTGTTCCACGGCACGCTGTCGGACTCGTTCGGGCGGCGCCCCGTGATCCTGGGCTGCCTCATTACCTACACGCTGGGCTCCATCGGCTGTGCGTTCGCCCAGAGCTTTGGCGAGTTGCTGCTGTTCCGGGGCATGCAAGGTCTGGCGGGAGGCGCGGGATGGACAGTCGGCCGCGCCATCGTGCGCGACAGCTACGAGGGCCATCATGCGCAGCGGGTGCTGTCGCTGGTCACCATGATTTTCGGGATCGCGCCCGCGGTGGCGCCGGTGATCGGCGGCTGGCTGCAGGGCGCGTTCGGCTGGCGCTCGGTGTTCGTGTTCCTCATTTTTTACGGAGGATTGATGCTCGCGGTGTGCTGGCGGAAGCTCCCCGAGACGCATCCCCCGTCGGCGCGCCAGCCGTTCGAGTTGAAACCGCTCACGGCGAACTACCTGAAGCTCGCCGGCAATCCCCTGATGGTACTGTTGTGCCTGGCCGCGGCGTTCAATTTCGCCGGATTCTTTCTTTACGTCGCCGCGGCCCCGGCCTTCATCTACGACCTGCTCGGCCTGGGAGAGAAGGATTTCCCGGTGCTGTTCGCGCCGATGGTCGCCGGCATCATGATAGGCGCCTTCCTGTCGGGCCGGCTGGCGGGCCGGTTGTCACCGCGGCGGACGGTGAAAGCCGGCCTCTGGCTGTTGTACGGAGCGTCGCTCCTTAACATCGGCTACCACGCGCTGCTGCCGCCGGCGCTGCCGTGGTCGGTGCTGCCGGTGGTGTGCTACGCGGTGGGGACAGCGCTCACGGCGCCGAGCATCCAGCTGCTGGTGCTCGACATGTTCCCGGCAAACCGCGGTCTCGCGTCCTCGTTGCAGGGCTTCACGCACAGCTTCTTCACGGCGCTCACCGCGGGGCTGATCGCGCCCTTCCTGTCGGGCAGCGCGCTCGCGCTCGCGCTTGGCCAACTTGCGCTGCTGGCGATGGGAAGTCTTTGCTGGGTTTTCTACCTGCGCCGAAGTTCAACCTTCAAGTCTTAACCTGAAACCCGGAACCCGGAACTTTGAACTCGGAACCCGGAACCCGGAACCCGGAACCCGGAACCCGGAGCGCGCGGCCTGCTAGAATGTTCCTCATGACGAAGCCCATTTTCGATCAACAGCCCATCGCCAGGACGGTCGGCCGGCGCGAGCCGCAGCCGGTGGGCTGTCCGCCTTCGCCGGAGGCGCGTTCTGCCTGGAACGCGATGGCGGAATATCGCACGCGCGCGCCCAAGGGCGTGTTTGTTTACCGTCGCCACGACGAGATGGTTCGCGACCGCGAGCGCTGGCTGGCGGAGGCGATGGCCGTCAAGGCCCGATAGCGTGGCCGAGTACACGCGACCCGCCACCTGGGAAGACGTCAAGCGTCTCGCGCAATACTTCGAGCAGGAAGGCGTCGAATACGCGCTGATCGGCGGCTACGCGCTGGCCGCGCACGGGTTGGCGCGATTCACCGAGGACATTGACGTGTTGGTGAACCCGGTTTCGGACAACAGCCGGCGCTGGATCATTGCGCTGTCGCGGCTGCCGGACGGCGCGGCGCGTGAATTGGCGAAAGAGCCGGACGTGTTCTCGGCGCAGCAGCGCTACGCGATTCGCATCAACGATGAAATCACGGTCGATGTGCTCCCCGCAGCGGCCGGGCACGCCTGGGAAGACCTCAGGCAGCACATTACTCAGGTGGAGATAGACGGCGTGCGGATCAAGGTCCTGACGCTCGAAGGCCTGCTCAAGACCAAACAGATCGCGCGCCCCAAGGACCAGGCGGATGCCGAGGCGATCGAGCGCGCGATCAAACTACTGCGGGAGCGGAAGTAGCGCTGCGTTCAAGGTTCAAACTCGAAACTCGGAACCCGGAACTCGAAACTCGGAACCCGGAACCCGGAACTCGGAACCCGGAACCCGGAACCCGGAACCCGAACCCGGAACTGAGCAATGATGATCGCGCCGCGATCAGCATTGCTCCCACGGCAGACCCTCGTGACGCCATCCGGTCTTGGCGTTGCGGTGGTGGTTGTCGTCGAGCTCGCCCTCGAAACCGTGCAGCACGTTCCACACCTGGGTAAATCCCGTTTCCTCGAGCGCGCGGCCGGCATCGAGCGAGCGGTTGCCGCTGCGGCAGATGAGGACGATGGGGCGGTCCACGCTCGCGGCCTTCTTCACGTGCGCCACGAAGTCGGGGTTGACCTCCCAGTTCGGTCCGTCGTTCCACGGCACGAGGATCGCGCCCTGCGGGTGGCCGACGAACAGGTATTCCATCTCGCTGCGGCAATCGATGAAGATGGCGTTCGGGTTTTTCTTCAGGAACTCGTGGGCCTGTTTGGGCTCGAAGTGTTTCATTGCGAAATTCCGCTCGCGGTAACGGGAGCGGAATTATAGTCGCAACCCCGCGCGAACCGCCAGTTTGGCTGTAGAATTCCGCCTTTTGCATCAGGGACTTTTGCGCGTCCCGCCTCGCCCATGCCCGATCGCAGCGCACAACTCGAAGACCTGCTCCGGCGCCGCATCCTGATCCTCGATGGCGCCATGGGCACCATGATCCAGGGCTATCAGCTCTCGGAGGCGGATTACCGCGGCAGCCGGTTGCGGGACCATCCGCACGACCTGAAGGGCAACAACGACCTCCTCACGCTTACCCGGCCGCAGGTGATCCGCGAGATCCACGATCAGTATCTCGCCGCGGGCGCCGACATCATCGAGACCAATACCTTCAACTCGACCTCGATCGCGCAGGCCGACTACCACCTGCAGCACCTGGTCCGCGAGTTGAATGTCGATGCGGGGAAACTCGCGCGCGCCGCGGCCGATGCCTATACCGCGAAGGATCCGGAGCGGCCGCGATTCGTCGCGGGCGCGCTCGGGCCCACCAATCGCACCGCCTCGATCTCGCCCGACGTCAACGATCCGGGCTTTCGCAACGTCACCTTCGACGAGCTCGTGGCTACCTACAGCGAGGCGGTGCGCGGCCTGATGGAAGGCGGGGTGGATATTCTTCTTGCTGAAACGATTTTTGACACGCTGAACGCCAAGGCCCTGATTTTTGCCATCGAGGCGGTTTTCGATGAGCAAGCATCACGCCTGCCGGTGATGCTTTCTGGCACCATCACGGACGCTTCCGGGCGCACGCTCTCGGGGCAGACGCCGGAAGCGTTCTGGAACTCGGTGCGCCATGCGCGCCCGCTGGCGGTGGGGTTGAACTGCGCGCTCGGCGCGAAGCTGATGCGCCCCTATATCGAGGAACTGTCCGGCGTCGCCGACATCCCCGTTTTCGCCTATCCCAACGCCGGGCTGCCCAATCCGCTCGCGCCGACCGGTTACGATGAGTCGCCGGACGAGACCGCCGCCTTCCTGCTCGATTTCGCAAAGAGCGGCTTCATCAACATCGCGGGCGGGTGCTGCGGCACCACGCCCGCGCACATCCGGGCGATCGCCGGGGCGTTGCAGGGTCTGCCGCCGCGGGCGGTGCCGGTGATCGAGAGGAAGACGCGCCTCGCCGGCCTCGAGCCGCTCAACATCGGAGACGACTCCCTGTTCGTCAACATCGGCGAGCGCGCCAACGTCACCGGCTCGCGCGCCTTCGCGCGGCTCGTCCTCGCCGGCGACTACCCGGCCGCGCTGTCGGTTGCGCGCCAACAGGTGGAAAGCGGCGCGCAGATGATCGACATCAACATGGACGAGGCGATGCTGGATTCGAAGCTGGCGATGGCCACCTTCCTGAAGCTCATCGCCTCCGAGCCCGACATCTCGCGCGTGCCGGTCATGATCGATTCCTCGAAATGGGAGGTGATCGAGGCGGGGCTGAAGTGCGTGCAGGGGAAGTGCGTGGTGAACTCCATCAGCATGAAGGAAGGCCGGGAGGAGTTCGTCAAGCATGCCAGGCTCGCGCGCCGTTACGGCGCCGCGGTGGTGGTGATGGCGTTCGACGAGCAGGGCCAGGCCGATACGCTCGAGCGCCGCACCGGGATTTCCAGGGCCGCCTACGACATCCTGGTAAACGAAGTCGGTTTCCCGCCGGAAGACGTGATCATCGATCCCAACATCTTCGCCATCGCGACGGGGATCGAGGAGCACGCGAACTACGGGAAGGATTTCATCGAGGCGACGGGCTGGATCCGGCAGAACCTGCCCTACGCCAAGGTGAGCGGCGGGCTGTCCAACATCTCGTTCTCGTTCCGCGGCAACGACCTGGTGCGCGAGGCGATCCACACCGCGTTTCTCTATCACGCCATCAGGGCGGGGCTGACCATGGCGATCGTCAACGCCGGCCAGATCGGCGTCTACGACGAGATTCCGAAAGACCTGCTGGAGCGCGCCGAGGACATTATCTTCAACCGCCGGCACGATGCCGCGGAGCGCATGGTGTTGTTCGCCGAGACGGTAAAGGGCAAGGGCCGGGAGCAGGTCGAGGACCTCGAGTGGCGCAAGGGCCCGGTCGGGGAGCGGCTCACGCACGCGCTGGTGCGGGGCATCACGGACTACATCGTCGAGGATACCGAGGCGGCGCGGCAAAAAGTGGAACAGGCGGGCGGGCGGCCGATCCAGGTGATCGAAGGCCCGCTGATGGACGGCATGAACGTGGTCGGCGATCTCTTCGGCTCGGGCAAGATGTTCCTGCCGCAGGTGGTGAAGAGCGCTCGCGTGATGAAGCAGGCGGTCGCGCACCTCGTGCCCTACATCGAGGCCGAGAAGGCCCGCGTCGGCGACGTGCGGGCGAAGGGCAAGGTCGTAATCGCCACCGTCAAGGGCGACGTGCACGACATCGGCAAGAACATCGTCGCGGTCGTACTCCAGTGCAACAACTACGAGGTGATCAACCTCGGCGTGATGGTGCCGTGGAAGAAAATACTCGAGGTCGCGCGCGACGAGCGCTGCGACATCATCGGGTTGTCGGGCCTCATCACGCCCTCGCTCGAGGAGATGGCGCACAACGCGCGCGAGATGGAACGCGAAGGCCTCACGATCCCGCTGCTGATCGGCGGCGCCACCACCTCGCGCACCCACACCGCGGTCAAGATCGCGCCCCATTACTCGGGTCCGGTGATCTGGGTGCCGGATGCCTCGAGGTGCGTGAGCGTGTGCAGCAACCTGCTGTCCGACGATTTGCGCGCGGGCTATCTCAAGGACGTCCTGGCCGAATACGAGCGCGTCCGCGAGCAGCACGCGGGCAAGAAGGGGCCGGAACTCATCACGCTGGAGGCGGCGCGCGCCAACGCTTTGAAGACCGACTGGTCCGGGTACGTGCCGCCCCGGCCCGAGATGCGCGGCGTGAGGCTCCTCAAGAACTACGATCTCGCCGAGATCGCGGAGTACATCGACTGGGGCCCGTTCTTCCAGACCTGGGAGTTGTCCGGTCCGTTCCCCGCCATCCTGCAGGACCCGGTGGTGGGGGAGGCGGCGCGCAACGTCCACGCCGAAGGCCGGGCGATGCTGAAGAAAATCATCGAGGGCCGCTGGCTCACGGCGAACGCGGTATTCGGGTTGTTCCCGGCGGCGAGCGTCAACCATGATGACATCGAAATCTACGGCGACGAATCGCGAGTGCACCCACTCATGACCTGGCACAACCTGCGCCAGCAAAACGTGAAGCCCACCGGCAACCCCAACCTGGGCCTCGCCGACTTCATCGCGCCGAAGGCCTCGGGGGCGCACGATTATATTGGAGCGTTTGCCGTGACCGCCGGCATTGGCATCGAGAAGAAGCTTGCCGAGTTCGAGAAGAAGCACGATGACTACAGCGCGATCATGCTGAAGGCGCTGGCCGACCGGCTGGCCGAAGCGTTCACGGAACTCCTGCACAAGCGCGTGCGCAGGGAATTCTGGGGCTACGGGCGGGACGAGGGCCTCGACAACGCCGCGCTGATCGCGGAGCAATACCGCGGCATCCGGCCAGCGCCCGGCTATCCGGCGTGCCCCGAGCACACCGAGAAAGGCCCGCTGTTCGATTTGCTGAACGCCAGGCGCGCGGGCATCGAGTTGACCGAAAGCTACGCCATGCACCCGGCTTCGTCGGTCAGCGGGTTTTATTTTTCGCATCCGCGCTCGCAGTACTTCGCGGTGGGCAGGATCGGGCGCGACCAGGTCGCCGATTACGCCCGGAGGAAGGGCATCACGGTAGGGGAGGCGGAGCGCTGGCTCGCGCCGAATCTCGGTTACGAGCCAGGGAAATAGGCGGCACGGGGCGGTGATAACTTTGTATCCGGAGGGCCGGGATGCCTCGTATAATCTTTGTGTCTTCGTCCAATGGACATCCTTATCAGCGGAGGATTTATGACGGGAAAGCGAATAATGAATATTGCAGTATCAGCGGTTTGTGTTGCAGGAGGCGCATTGATCGCGGCGACCGGTATGGCCGGGCCGGACAAGATTGGATTCCCGGAAGGTTTCGAGAAAGGCGTGCTCTACGCGGTGGTGGACCGCTACGACGCCAAGCAGTATCGCGAGCTTTACTCGACCCCGGAAGCGGTGAAGGCGGTGCGCGAAGGCAGGCCGATCCCGCACGGCACCGTGCTGACGCTGGTGCAGTACAGCGCGAAGCTGGATGCGAAGGGCAACCCGGTCAAGAACGCCAAGGGCCGTTTCGAGAAGGGCGACCTGATCGGCTACACGGTGATGGAGAAGCGCAAGGGCTGGGGCACGGAATATCCCGCCGAATGGCGCAACGGCGAGTGGGAATACGCGGCGTTCACCAAGGACCGCAAACCGAACGCGAAAGCCAATGCCAACACCAAGGCCTGCTTCGATTGCCACAAGCCGCACGAGGGCCAGGACTTCGTCATGTCGCTCGCGAGCCTCTCGGGCACGGCGCCCGGCGCGGCGAAGAAGCCGTCAGGCCCTGGCACCGTCGCCATCGCGGAATTCCTTTTCGGGCCGGAGAAAATCGTGGTGAAGGCCGGCCAGACCATCAGCTGGACCAACGTGGACGATTCGCCGCACCAGGTCACCGTGCAGGGCGAGACGACGCTGCGCACGCCGGTGGTGCTGAAAGGCCAGAGCACGGAGCTCAAGTTCGATTACCCGGGCACCTACGGCTACATCTGCGGCCTGCACCCGGCGATGAAGGGGCAGATCGAAGTTACCAAGTGAACGAGCCGAGCAAGAGCTCGGCTCATGTCATCCCGGTGAAAACCGGGATCCAGGGCGCCCGATAGATTCGTTGTCTGGCCCCCAGCTTACGCCGGGGTGACGAGTGATGCAGTCATGAAACGCGGGCCCTAAGCCCGCGTTTCATTTTCTAGCTGCCGATTTCCCCGCCGTCGGTTTTGGTGACCGCGATCACGGCAGGTCGCGGCGGCACGCCGTCCTTGAAGTCCGGCCAGCGTGTTGACGGCTTGTCGTAAGTCGACCCCTTCTCTTCGGCAGGATGCTGGATCGCGAGGAACAGCGTTTTTCCGTCGGGCGTGAATTCGGGGCCGCAAACCTCCGCGCCGCGCGGCGCACTGAAGAAGTTGCGCGTAATGCCGCGCCGCGGGCCCGAAGTTTCGGCGGCGTAAACGCTGTCGGCGAATCCCGCCCAGTCGTCCTGCCCGTCGGTCACGATCCACATCCGGCCGTGCGGATCGAATGCCACGTTATCGGGCGCGGCCAGCCACCCGTTCGCCGTTACCGGGCCATGGTAGCGCGCGCCGTGCGCCGGATTTGCCGGGTCGCCACCCAGCAGGAAAAAATCCCACGTGCATTCGACGGCCGCGTGATCCGGTTTGCCATTCACGTCCGGTGGCACGATCTCGATGATGTGCCCGAAGTTATTGGGGCCGCGCGGATTGGCGGCATCGATTTGTTTGGGCGTGCGCCGCTCGTTGAAGGTCATGAGCGCGTAGACGCGGCCCGTGAGCGGATTGGCCTCGACATCCTCGGGGCGGTCCATGGGCGTTGCGCCGACGAGGTCGGCCGCGCGGCGCACCTCGATCACGACGTCGCCCTGATTCGAAAACCCGTTGGCCGGTGTGAGCGGCCCCTGCCCGAAAACCAGGGGCAGCCAGCGCATTTTCCCATTGGCCTCAAACCGGGCGGCGTAGAGCGTGCCTTCGTCGAGCAGGTCCCGGTTCGCCGCTGGCCTCTCCGGATCGTAGCGTCCGTGCGTCACGAACTTGTAGATGTACTCCATGCGCTCGTCGTCGCCGGTGTAGACGGCGACGCGGCCGTCGTGGCTCACCGCGGTGGTTGCGCCTTCATGCCGGCAGCGGCCGAGCGCGGTGCGTTTCACCGGAGTGGACCTGGGGTCGTAGGGATCGATCTCCACGACCCAGCCAAAGCGGTTGGGCTCGTTGGGCTCGCGGTCAAGATTGAAGCGGTCAAAGTAACGGCCCCAGATATAGCGGCCGCGCCCGTTGACGCCGTAACGCTTCCAGGCGGCAGCCTCCGGGCCTTTTGCGGGGTCGCCGGTGAAATAGTTCTGGAGATTTTCCTCGCCGGTCAACACCGTGCCCCACGGCGTCACGCCCCCCGCGCAGTTGTTGAGCGTGCCGATAATGGTTGTCCCCGCCGGATCGCTCTTCGTGCGCATGCGCAGGTGGCCGGCAGCGGGGCCTGCCACGCGGTGAGCGGTGCTGCGCGCGGTAATGCGGCGATTGTAGCGGCTGTCATCCACCAGCCGCCATGCGCCACCGGCGCGCGCGATCTCGATGATGGTGTGGCCTTGCGAGGCCATTTCCACCTCGCATTGCTCGCGGGTCATCTTCTTCACATAGTCGGACGCGGTCATGCCCGGCCACGACAGGTGCGGTGTGTTCCGCTCGTGGTTCACGCATAGCAGGCCGCGGCTCGAGTTTTTCGAGCCGCGCGGCAGCGGCATGAACGCGATGAAGTCGTTGTCCATGCCGAACTGAACCTCCTGCTCGGCGGCGGTCTGGGCGCCTGGCTTGAACTGCGGCCCGGCCCGATAAATGGGGTCCCCCCAACGGATTAGTACCTCGACGTCATGGCCCGGTGCGGCATGGTGTGTTTCGTCCAGGAAACGGCCGATTTCCGTGAAGGTGAGCGGCGCATCGCCGGCTGCACCGCGTGAGGCGGGCGTCGCGCAGCCGAAAAGGCCGATCGCGCCCGCTGCAGCGAGGCCCTTCAGCGCGGTTCGGCGGCTCATGCGCGCTTCGATGATTTCAGCGATTCCGGGCTCGCGTGACGGATTGACAACAGCGTCATCGAAAGTATCGTGGCTCATGGCTTCCTCCGATGCAGGATGACTCGTGGATGCGGCTCATGCAGTCATTGTGATTCTCCATTATTACAAACGTAAGTGCCAGCCCCGGTGCCGGGGTAAAATGCGCGCTCTTATGCCAAAGCCGGGTTTCCCGTTTTTTCTCTGTGACCTCTGTGCTCTCTGTGGCTGATTTCCCGTTGTAGTCATGCACATCCACATCCTCGGCATCTGCGGCACCTTCATGGGCGGGCTCGCGCTCCTTGCGCGCGCGGCGGGGCACCGCGTCACCGGCTGCGACGCCAACGTCTATCCGCCGATGAGCAATCAACTCGCTGCGCAGGGCATCGAGTTGATTAATGGCTGGGAGGCGAAGCAGGCCAACCTCCAGCCTGACGTTTTCGTCATCGGCAATGTGGTGACAAGAGGCAATCCACTGATGGAGGCGATCCTTGATCGAGGATTGCCTTACATTTCAGGTCCGCAATGGCTGAGGGAAAACGTTCTGGCCGGGAAATGGGTGGTTGCAGTGGCCGGGACCCATGGTAAAACCACGGTCGCCGCCATGGTCGCCTGGATACTGGAGCACGCCGGTCTCGAGCCGGGATTTCTCATCGGCGGTATACCCGAGAACTTCGGTGTGTCCGCGCGACTTTCCACCCCCACCCTAACCCTCCCCCATCAAGGGGGAGGGAAAGACAGTTCCTTCCCTCCTGGCGG
>CAZFRR010000198.1:0-4442 GCA_964521405.1 uncultured Streptomycetaceae bacterium
GGCTCCTGGCTCGGCGAACTCGAGAATGCTATTGTCGGTCACGGCGTATCACTCCTTTGCTGGAGAAGTGGAGGCGTCGAACACCCCCACGATACGCCGCCTTACCCTCTCACGCCGTCACCAACTTCCGCGCATAGCTCATCGGCATCCGACTGCCATTCTGTCATTGGATGGGATTTTCGGTAGGGACAGCCGTGACTTGATGCGGGCCGGTCGCGCCGATAGAGTGGCGCGATGAGCCAGCGGCCCGACACGCAAGTGGTCCCGCGCCATCCCGGCGCGCCGCCGATTCTCGCGGTCGAGCGCCTGTCCAAGAGCTTTGGTCCGGTCGAGGCCGTGCGCGACGTCGAGTTCGAAGTGCACTCCGGTGAGGTCGTGGCGCTATTGGGCGACAACGGCGCCGGCAAGTCGACGCTGGTGAAGATCATCGCCGGCGTCGTCCAGCCCGATTCCGGCCGCCTGCTGTTCGGGGGCCAGCCGGTTGTCATCGACAGCCCGACCACCGCCAAGCACCTGGGCATCGAGACCGTCTATCAGGATCTGTCGATCTGCCCGAACATGGACGTGGTCGCCAACTTCTTCATGGGCCGCGAGCTCACCCGCAATCTGCTCGGCCTCAAGGTGCTGCGCAACCGCGCGATGCGGGAGGAGACCGAGCGCACGCTCGCCGACATCGGCACGCGGATCCCCTCGGTCCTCACCAACATGGAGCATCTGAGCGGCGGCCAGCGCCAGGCTGTCGAGCTCTGCCGCTTCGTCCATTGGGGCGGCAAGCTGGTGCTGCTGGACGAGCCGTTCGCGGCGCTCGGCGTGCGCCAGACCCACCGTGGCCTCGAGCTGATCGAGCAGGTGAGGTCGCGCGGCGTCGCCGTCATCGTCATCACCCACAACATGCTGCACGCGTTCCAAATCGCCGACCGAATCGTCGTGCTACGCCAGGGCCGGGTCGCTGGCGTCCGCGCCGTCGGCGAGACCAGCATCGACGAAGTCGTCACGCTCATCACCGGCGAGCGCATTGACATCGGGCGTCGGCCGCGCTCATTGTCGATCGAGAAAGAAAACAACTGAAGGGAGGAGACAAATGCAATCACTTTTGAAGCGTCTGGCAGGGTTGTTCAGCGCCCTCGTCATAACCACCATCTCCGGCACCGCCGCGATGGCACAGGACAAAGGCACCATCTACTACCTGGCGCCCACGCTGTTCGACGAATTCCAGGTCGAGAGCAAGGACATGGTCGAGCTGCTGTTCGGCCAGCTCGGCTACAAGGTCGTGACACTCGACGCCCAGCAGCGCGCCGACCTACAGAACAGCCAGATGGATGACACCGTCCTGCAGAAGCCCAAGGCCATCATTCTGGCCGCGGTCGACTACGAGGCGATCTCGCCGGGCATTGAGAAGGCCCACGCGGCGGGCATCCCGATCCTGGTCTATGACCGGCAGATCAGGAACACCCCGGTCGAGTTCACCTCGGTCGCCGGAACGGTCGAGATCGGCCGGCTCTCGGCCGCCGAGGCGGTGAAGCTCTTGACCGCCAAATATGGCGAGCCCAAGGGAAAGGTGCTGTCGATCATGGGCGACGCGGCCGACACCTATACCCTCGACATCGAGCAGGGCTTCGAGGAGGTCATGGCCAAGACGCCGAACATCCAGGTCATCGCCAAGCCCTCAAAGGACTGGGAGCCGACCAACGCCGCCAACACGGTGCAGGACCAGATCCTCGTCAACCCCGACATCGACCTGATCTTCATCCACGCCGACCATCTGACGCCGCCCATCGTTTCGGTGCTCGAGAACGCGGGCAAGAAGAAGGGCGACATCCTGATCGTCGACGCCACCGGCATGCCCGTCGGCCTAAAGCTGCTGCGCGAGGGCTGGGTGCAGGCTATCGTCGAGCAGCCGCTCTACGGCCAAATCTACGGCATGGCGATGTTCCTCGACCACATCATCAACAAGAAGCCGATCAAGGCCGGCATCTATGACGTCGTGGGACTGCCCTCGGAGATCACCATTGAGTCATGGGGCCCGAACCTACGAGTGCCCGGCGGCGTGATCACCAAGGACAATGTCGACGACAACAAGTTCTGGGGCAACCTGAAGCCCCCAGGCGTGCCGGTGCCGACCGTCGAGTAGCCGGTCCGCGCGCCATCGTCGGAATAATCGCTTGGTGGCGTCGGTCTTTTGTCGTCGACACCGACGCCTCGGTGCGTCCTAAGCGTCATTCATGATCGCTGGAATAACCCCACCCTCGTTGTCATACCGGCGAAAGCCGGAATGACAGCCGGGGCGGACTCGATAATCCCGTCACAACGAAACGGGCATGGGTATCGCAATCATGGTGAACGGCCCGACGACGGCGCAGCCTCCCAAACGGGCGCCCGCATTCGCTCCGGCGGTGAAGTGGGCGCTCGACAACCTCGTCTGGTTCATCCTGGTCGTCATCCTCGCGCTCTGCTCGCTGGCGATCCCGGGATTCTTCCAGATCGGTATCTTCCTCAACATCGCCTACCAGGCGACCTTCGTCGGCATCCTCGCCGTCGGCCTATCGTTCTGCATCATCGCCGGTCAGATAGACCTTTCAATCGAATCGGTGCTGGCCTTCTCGGCCATGCTCGCCGCCTTTCTCTCGGGGCTGTCGACGGCGTCCGCCGGCATCGGCCTGCCGGGCGTGGTCTCGCTCGCCTTCGTGCTCGCCTTCGGCGCGTTGGTTGGGCTCGTCAACGGCTTCTTCGTGGTGCAGCTGCGGATCAACGCCTTCATCGTCACGCTTGCCATGTACATCGTGGTCCGCGGCCTGGCGCTCATCCTGACCAAGGCGCGTTCGATCTTCGATCTGCCGCCGGACATGCGGGCCGTGGCCAACACGAATCTGCTGGGCGTCCCCGTACTCGTGATGATCCTGATCGTCGTTTACGTCTTCTTCCATTTCGTTCTGACGCGCACGCGCTTCGGGCGCCACGTCTATCTCGTCGGTGGCAACCCGACCGCGCCCTTCCGCGCGGGCATCAAGGTGAACCGCCTCTACTATCAGGTATTGATGCTGTCAGGCGTGCTCGCGGCCTTCGCCGGATGGCTACTGGCGGCCCGCACCAATGGCGCCACGCCCAACCTCGGCCAGGGCATGCTGTTCGAGGTGTTCGCCGCCGTCGTCATCGGCGGTGTCAGCCTAGCCGGCGGCGTCGGCTGGTTATCCGGCGTCTTCGCCGGCGCCCTGCTGCTGAGCTCCATCAGCACCGCCATCAACATCATCGGCCTCGAGCCGCAATACATGCAGGTCATCCGCGGCGGCCTCATGCTTGTCGCCGTGCTGCTGGATTCCATCAAGCGCGCGCTGCGGCGGTTCTCCGAGTAGAGCGGTGGCGCGCGCCGGCCTCACGGCACAAGCGCCATCGCCGACGCCCGCGGGCCCAAGCCGCCCTTCAGGCGCGGCAGGCCGATGATGAGCGTGCTGCTGGAGAGGCTTACGTCCATCACGGAACGCACGGGCAGTTCGGCGGACCTCGGCGCCGTCGGTGCTGTCAGGCAAACGCTGTCCGTCGTCAGAGTTTTTGAGACAGCAGGGCATTGTCACGTTAACTTTGCTCGGCAAAAATTGGCACAAGATATGGTCGGCGACGTGGGCTTCCTGCCACTACATGGAGTGGACAAAATTGAAGCGGCCTATTAACGTGATAATGCCGCAGATTACCATAATTCTCTTGCTGGTACGCGAGGCCCTGGATATGCACAATCGCTTTTCTGTCCTGCTTTGCGCCCTGCTTCCTTACCTAGCCATTGCAGATCGCCGAATGGTCATGAGTCCGTGACGCGAACAACAGCACCTGGCCGGTCGCGCCGGACCGGGGCGGATGTCGCCGTCAACCCCGGCGCAGCCAAGAACCATGGGAGGCCATCGATGGCGAAAAAACAGGCGTTCAAGAATTCGGACGCGGCGTATGCCAAGGCATTCAATGCGGGCAACGCGGCGCAGGTCGCGGCGATCTATAACAAGGACGCCATATTCATGATGCCGGAGACGCCGGCATACAAAGGCACGAAGGGGGTGCGGGCCCTGAACCAGGCCATGATCGATGCCGGCTGGCGCAACATCAAGCTCAAGACGATAAAGAGCGGCTCGGACGGCGACCTCGCCTTTAACATCGGTAGCGTCTCGATGGATCAGCCGTCGGGCGGCGGCACGGCCAAGGTAAAGGGAAAGTATCTGGACGTCTATCAGCGCCAAAGGGACGGAAGCTGGAAGATAATCGCTACCATGTACAACACGGACAAGCCAGCGAAGTAGCCGTTAAGAGGGCATTGTCACGTTAAGGCCACCTCTAAAAACCCCCTGTTCCGCGGGATAGATTTCTGATTCAGTGATTCCAGCAGCAAAGGAGTCGCCGATGGCGAACCAGCCAGGATTTTTCGACGTTCAGGACAGGTACGCGGCGCTGAGCCGGGCGGG
>CAZFRR010000199.1:0-43010 GCA_964521405.1 uncultured Streptomycetaceae bacterium
CTCCTGCAGAAGGTCCCGACCTTCAATCCGGCGACGGACTACGACTACGTCATTCAATACGCGGAAACGCCGAACGTGCTGGTGGTCAACCCCTCGCTACCGATCAAGTCGACCAGGGAACTGATCGACTACGCCAAAAACAACAAGGGCCGCTTCAACATGGCCTCCGCGGGCGCCGGCTCGCAAAGCCATCTCTCCGGCGCTTATTTCCAGCAGGCAGCCGGCTTCGAATCTTTACACGTGCCGTACAAGGGCGGCGGCCCGTCGGCCGCTGCGGTGGTGGGGGGTGAATCACAGTGGACGCTGATTCCCGCTCCGGCGGCGATGTCGCACGTCAGCGCCGGGAGGATGCGCGCAATCGGCCACAGCCTGCCCAAGCCGACGCCGTTACTCCCCAACATTCCTCCGATCGCCGACACCTTACCCGGCTTCGATTACAGCGGGTGGCAGGGCTTCTACGTGCCGAAGGGCACGCCTAAGGCGATCAATGAAAAGCTGCGGGTGGCAGTGATGAAGACCATGGAGCAACCCGACGTAAGAAAGCAGTTCGGCTTCCAGGCCACGGAAATCGTCATCAGAGGGCCGGTGGAATTCCGCAAGGTGGTGCAGGACTCGATGGTAAGCAACACCAAGTTGGTGAAGGCGGTCGGCCTGACGGCCAACTGATCCCGCCGGGAGCGTGAATCGTCTCCCACCACCCCGAAAAACCTCATATGGACCACCCCGCCCGGCCAGTCGCGTTGCATCGCGCCTGGCGTTCGCCGGCTCGGAGGCATGCTCCTCGAAACCCCGGCTCACCCTCCGGCAGGAGGGGATGTCGTGATTCGACTGAACACTGACTGCCAGAGGCGGCTGCGGCCGCCCTTCTTGTTTTCATGCTTTCTTCCGCGACACCACCAGGGGCGTCCGGAATACCCGCCCGCTTACTTGCCGCTCGCCCGCCTCTCTTTCAGGAACGCCTCCAGCTCGCCCTGCCGGGTGGAAAGCGTCTTCAGCCAGCGCTGCCCGCCAAAGGTAAAACCGATCCAGTAGCCAAGCTCGACCAGCTGCGGCTCGCTGAACTCGGCGCGCAGGGCGGCCCACATCGCATCATCCGCCTGCGCCGGGTCGTACATGATCGCATCCGCGTAGCGCAGCGCCAGCTTCTCGCGCGGCGTGAACTTGTCGGATTTCTCGTAGCGCATCAGCTCGGACATGCGGCTGTCGGCATCCCGCGCGGACCGCGCGGTTCCCTGGTTGCTTCAGTAGCCGCATTCGACGGTGTACGCGACGTAGGCGCGCGCAAGCTCCTTCAGGTCATGCTCGACAACGCCCGCCCCGTTATCGAACAACATTTCCCGCGTCAACGTGAACGAGCGCATGACGTCGGGCTGGTGCGCGCGGATCGCCTGGTTCTCTGGCCCCGGACGACCCGCCTTGATCGCGTCCTCCATCCAGCGGCGTAGCTGCGGTTCGGCGAGGGTTGCGGGGTCCACGTAACTGATACGTGCCATCTCGATACTCCTGCTTGGTGGGGTAGCTGCCCTGGTTTAATATAGGCCAGGCTGTTTTTGAATCTTAACAGTATCGATCAAGTGAGGTGCTTCTTGCTTCGTAAACTTTTTCGCTCATCTGCAATTGCTTTCCTGGCGCTGATTGCTGTACCCGCACCCTGTTCCGCGGCTGAAAGCGCTGCCGGGTATCCGTCCCGCCCGGTACGGTTGCTGGTTCCCCAAGGGGTCGGCGCATCCAACGACACCCTGAGTCGCGCGCTCGCCGGCAAACTGGGCGAGAGCCTTGGCCAGCAGATCGTGGTCGACAACCGTCCGGGCGCCGGGGGCCTGATCGGGATGGAAATCGCCGCGCACTCTGCGCCCGACGGCTACACCCTGCTTGCCAGCGCCACCGCAACCCAGGTCATCGCGCCCCAGTTGCATCGCAAGCTCGCGTTCGACCCGTTCAAGGACCTGCTGCCGATATCGTTGTTCGGCATCACCCACAACGCCCTCGTGGTTCACCCGTCGGTGCCCGCGAAGAGCGTCAAGGACTTCATCGCGCTCACCCGGTCGGCGCCCGGCAAGCTCAATATGGCGTCCGCTGGAGCGGGTTCCCAGAGCCATCTCGCCGGCGTGCAATTGATGCTGGCGATCGGCACCGAGGCCACGCACGTGCCGTACAAGGGCGGCGGCGCGTCGGTGGCCGCCGTCATCGCCAACGAATCCCAGTTCACCATCACTCCGCTGCCCGCGGCGCTGACGCACGTCAAGTCGGGACGCCTGCGCGCGCTCGGCACCGGCGGCGAGCGCCGTTCGACGCAGCTTCCCGATGTGCCGACGATTGCCGAAGCCGGATTGCCGAAGTTCCAGTCGACCGGCTGGATCGGACTCATGGCGCCGAGAGGATTGCCCCCGCCGGTCTTCGGCAAGGTGCGCGCCGCACTGGTCCAGGCGATGAAGCAACCGGACACGCGCGAGCAGATCGAGCGCCAGGGCGGCGATCCGGTTGTGTCCACACCCGAGGAATTTGCGAAATTCATCCGCGAGGAGTGGGACCGGTTCGGGCAGGCGATCAAGGCCGCCAAGCTGAAAGTGGAATAGATGACGAAGGCTGCACCCCGCGGGATGCTCGTCCCGGGTGGCGGGCGCGACCTCGCGCAACTCAAGCAGGAAGTGCAGTTGCGCGCGGACCGCAATATGCCGCCGCTGGGCGGGATCACGTCCGAGGATGCCCGCACCGCGCTCTCGGGAATTTCCAGCCTCGAGCGGGATGAATGGGCGCTGGCGTTCAGCCGTGTCGCCGAGCCTCACCGGGAGCGGGCGCAGTCGCTGGCAGCGAATGACCGTGCCGCAGCCGCCAGGGAGTACTGGCTGGCGTGGCGCCTGCATCACTTCGCGCGCTGGCCCACCGAGAACACGCCCGTAAAACAGCTCGCCCGGCAGCGCGCGCTGGATGCGTTCCGTTCCTACGCGCGACTCCTCGATCCGCCCATCGAGACCGTCCGCATCCCGTTCGAGGGCGCGGAAATCGTCGCTTACCTGCGGCTGCCGGCGAACACGCGTCCCGCCCCCCTCGTCTTTGGCATCGCCGGCCTGGATTCGCGCAAAGAAGACGTTGCCGCGCACTCCGATGGCTACCTGAAGCACGGGCTCGGCCTGTTCGCGATCGACCTGCCGGGAACGGGAGAGTCGCCTCATGCCGCCGCGGAGATCCATAGCGACCGCATCTTTTCGGCGGCGCTCGATTATCTCGGCAAGCGGCCGGAAGTGGACGCGGGCCGCATCGTCGTGCAGGGCCGCAGCTGGAGCGGCTACTGGGCCGCCAAGCTCGCGGTCACCGAGCGCAGCCGGCTGCGGGGATCGGTCATGCACGGCGGCCCGATTCACCATTACTTCCAGCCGCAGTGGCTGAAGACCTCGCTCGCGACCGGCGAGTATCTCTACGATTACCTGGAAGCCAAGTGCGCGATGCACGGCGCGGCCGGACTCGACGACCTGCTGGCAAAGGCGCGGGCGTTCTCGCTGCTGGAACTTGGCCTGCTCGACCGGCCCTCCGCGCCCATGCTGCTCGTGAATGGCGCCCGCGATTCGCAGATCCCCATCGCCGACCTCTACCTGCTGCTCGAGCATGGCGACGCCAAGGAAGCCTGGGTCAACCCGCAGGGCGGCCACATGGGCCGCTCGCGGGAATGGCCCAGCCCGGCGATCGCCGAGAAGGTGCTGATGCCCTGGATCACGCGCCGACTCGTTTATTGAGCCTTCGGTAAATGGTTGACAACCCATTTACCGCCGTCCGTTTCCCCTCTCCGCTCGGGAGAGGGGGAAGGGGTGAGGGGCCGAGCGACGTCAAGCATTTTCAGGACGCTCGATAAGTTCCATTCCCTGGTCAACGAGGAGTACCAGCGTTTCGGCCAGGAGATCAAGCTCGCCAATCTCAAAGTTGAGTGATGAAGTGACGAGGTGATGAAGTGACGAGGAAACAAGGAGGTTACAGGCGTTTGCGCCGGATCCTGGATCAAACCCGTCACTGAGTCACTGCCTCACTTCGTCACCGGGATACGCTGGGTCCGCACTGCACCCGCACGTTGTAGAATGACGCCCTTGTCAGATCAGCCGAGAACCCCTTGAGCAACACTCCCGTCAAAGTCGGCATCGTCGGCCTCGGCCGCTGGGCCAAGGTGCTGACCCGCGCCGCGAAACAGTCCGACCAGCTGAAAATCATCTCCGGCTACAGTCGCACCGGGGAAAAACGCGCCGCGTTCGAGAAGGAAACGGGCGTGCCGGCGGCACCGGACCTGAAAACCATGCTCTCCAACCCGGAGATCAAGGGCGTGATCCTGACCGTGCCGAATGAGCAGCACCTGCCGCTGGCGGAGCAGGTCGCGAGGGCCGGCAAGCACGTCTATACCGAGAAGCCGATCGCCCAGACCCTGGAAGACGGGCTGAAAATCGCCGCCCTCGAGAAGCAGCACGGCGTGACCGTGACCGTCGGGCACAGCGCGCGGCTGATGGCGGGCATCCGCATCATCAAGGAAAGAATCGATGCCGGCGAGCTCGGTCGCGTCGCCTTCCTCGAAGCCAACTTCTCCAACGAGCGCGCGCTGGAACTGACGCCCCAGACCTGGCGCTGGTACAAGGACCGCGCCCCCGGCGGCCCGCTCTCCCAGCTCGCGATCCACCAGTTCGACGTGCTGCATCTCCTCGGCGGCGAGATCGCCGAAGTGTCCTCGATGGCGTCCAAGCTCTCGCCGGTCGGCGCGGAAGTGGACGACCAGTCGATGACGACTTTGAAGTTCGCCGACGGCAAGCTGGGCTACGTCGGCTCCTGCTGGACCTCGCCCGGCATTTTCTCGGTGCGCGCGTTCGGCTCGAAGGGGCTGATGCACTACGAGATCGATTTCGGCACCTGGGACACCCCGCACCGCTTGCACGAGAATTCCGTGCTCTACATTCAGCGCGGCAAGGACGGCTGGGCGAAGCGCGAGGACATCCGGCTCCCCGCAAGCGACATGTTCCGCGCCGAGCTCGAGCTGTTCGCGGGCAGCTGCGCGAGCGGAAAATCGAACGAGCTCAACGCTCACAACGGCAACGTCGCGGTCGCGGTGGTCTACGCGGCACTGCGGTCGATCGAGCGCAAGGGCCAGTGCGTGCGCATCGCCGAGGTCATGGAAGAAACCCGCGCGAAAATCGGCGGCCAGGCGCGCGCCGCCTGACACCCGTTACTCGTGACTCGTTATTCGTCCCCACAAACTTCCGTGATCTTGATTCATACCAGAAACGAGAAACGAGCAACGAGTCACTGAACTTATGAGCCGCTACTTCATCGATCTCACCCAGCCGGAAATCGCCGCCCAGTTGAGGAAAAACCCGCTGGTGATCCTGCCGGCGGGCAGCGTCGAGCAGCACGGGCCGCACCTGCCCGCCGGCACCGATATCTACGCCGCCAACGTGATCGGGCACGCCGTGGCCGAGCGCATGGACGGGCTGGTGCTGCCGGGAGGCCCGCTCGGGGTGACACCCATGCACATGCCGTTCGAAGGCACCATCACGTTGACGCCCGAGACCTACCAGCGCGTGGTGGTGGAAACCTGCGAATCGACCGCGAAGCACGGCGCGAAGCGCCTGCTGATCCTCAACTGGCACGAGGGCAACATCCCTTCTCTCGCTATCGCCTCCGAGAAGCTGCACCGCGACGTCGGCATGAGTGTCATCGTCGTGCAGGCGTGCTACGTCGCCGCCGAACTCTACGGGCACGATTGCGGCGGCCTCACGCACGGCGGCGAGATCGAGGCGCTGGCGGTGCTGGCCTACCGCCCGGGCCTGGTGCATCTCGACCGCATCGACTATTCGTCCGACCCCTCGCACGGCCGCCAGTGGGACAAGCTGCGCCGCACCCGCAGCTACCAGCCTGTGCTGCGCGACATCAGGACCATCGCCCCGACCGGCTGGTACGGCAGCCCCGAGCACGCCACGGTGGACAAGGGGTTGAAGATGCTGAACGACATCGCCGATGCGATCGCGAAGGAAGCCGGCGACATCTTCCGCCTGCTGGATGAAGCGCAGGGCGGCATCGCCGAGATCAAGCAACTCAAGAAGGCCAGCTGATGAAGTCGTGAATCGAAAAGTCGAACAACCGCTAACTGACCTGGTTTTTACAATCCCCGAATCACGATTCACGAATCACGCATTTATGGCAAACGACGTCCTGTGCCTGCGTCCCGAAATTGATTTCACCCGCGTCGGCGTAGCACCGCCCGCGCAGCTGGCGATCGCCTATCGCAAGCCCGACGACCCGCAGCTCGCGGCCCTCCTCCGGGAATGCCGCGCGCTGGTGATACCAGCCGTGGGCGGCAAGCTGTCCGGCTCCCTCTTCGAGATGAGCCCGGTCAAGCTGGTGCAGGTGACCGGCGCCGGCGTGGACCGGCTCGACGAGGCGGCAATGAAGAAGCTCGGCATTGCGGTCGCCAACGTTCCCGGCGGCAGCAACAGCGCGGTGGCCGAGTACGCGGTCGCGTGCGCGATCCTGCTCGCGCGGCGCCTGCCGTGGTCGGACGCCGAGATTCGCGACGCCAATTACGTCTCTTTCCGCGGCCGCATGATGGCCGACAACCTGCCCGGTCTCGAAGGGCTTACGGTGGGTGTCGTGGGACTCGGAACCGTCGGCTTTGCGGTGGCCGAGGCGTTCCACCGCTTTGGTTGCCAGATCGTCTACACCGACCCCACTCCGCGCGATGCGGCTGCCGCCAGGATCGGAGCCAGGGCGCTCTCCCTCGAGGACCTGCTCAAGACCTCGGATATCGTCACGCTGCACGTGCCGCTGCTGCCGCAGACGCGCAGCATGATCGGCGCGAGACAGCTTGCCGCGATGAAGCCGGGCGCGGTGCTGATCCAGGCCTCGCGCGGGGGCATCGTCAACGAGACCGCTCTCGCCGCCCACCTCAATTCCGGGCACCTGGGCGGCGCGGCGGTGGACGTCTACTCGGTCGAGCCGCCCGACACGGACAACCCGCTGTTCGCGCTCGAAGGCGAGGCCGCGCGGCGCGTGCTGTTCACGCCCCACGTCGCGGGCGTGACGCGCCAGGCATCCGCCACGCTCTTCCGCGAAGCCTGGGCCAACGTCGAGCGCGTGCTGGTCAAGGGCGAGGCGCCGCTCAACCGCGTTTTCTAGGGATATGGCGCGCGTCCCTCCCGCGGCACCGGAACAGTTCGCCCGGGTCGCCGACATCATGGAGCGCTGGCAGCTTACCAAGGGCTACCCGCCCAACAGCTGGCTCACCATGGTGCGCAAGCCCGCGGTCTTTCGCGCCTACCGCGACCTCCATACGGCCGTGATGATGGACGAGGGCGAGATACCGAAGGCGCTGAAATTCATGATCGCTCACGCCGTGAGCCAGGCCTGCGGGGATCCTTACTGCGCGGCGCACAACGCCGAGAACGCCACTCACATCGCCGCCGCGCCGGTCGAGAAAGTGGAAGCGCTGGCGCACTATCGCACGAGCCCCCTCTTCACCCCGGCCGAGCGCGCGGCGCTGGACCTGGCGCACGCGGCGGGCGGCTCCAGCGTCACCGACGGGCATTTCACGGAGCTGCGGCGGCACTTCAGCGATGACGCCATCGTCGAGATCGTCTCGGTGATCGCGCTGCTGGGTTGGCTCAACCGCTGGAACATCACGCTCGCGACGCAGCTCGAAGACGGCGCGGCTGCGTTCGCGCGGAAACACCTCGCGCCCTCGGGCTGGACACCCGGCGTGCACGCTGCTAACCCTGATGCCATCTCAAGGAAGGATTGAATGAAACGAAACAAGCCGCAACAAGAACTGGGCATCGCCGTCATCGGCGCGGGGCGCATCGGCACGCTGCGGGCTCGGCTCGCGGCCAAGCACCCCGCCGTCGGCTTCATGGCGATTGCCGACCTCGACCCGCAGCGCGCAAGAGCGCTCGCCGAGGTGACGGGGGCTGACTTCCACACCGGCAACAACTTTGAAGCGATCGAGCGGCCGGAGGTGACCGCCGTATTCGTGTCCACGCCGGAGAGCCTGCACTCCGCGCCGGTGCGCCGGGCGCTCGAACTCGGCAAGCCGGTGCTGTGCGAGAAGCCGATTGCGCTCACCCTGAAGGACGCTGACGACATCCTCGAAACGCTCAGGACGACCGGCGGGAAGCTGCGCTTCGGCTACAGCCGCCGTTACAAGGAGTGCTTTCTCCGCGCCAAGGAGCAAATGATCCACGGCCGCCTCGGGAGAGTGGTCGGGGGGCTCGCCCGCGTCTACAACTCGCGCGCGCAGACTTTCGCCATTCTGAAACGCGACCCGCACGCGACGCCGGTGCTGGATGTCCTCACCTATTACGTGGACCTGATGTGCTGGTTCCTGGAGGGCAACCGGCCGGTGGAAGTGGTCGCGCGCGGCCAGCACGGCATCTTCAAGGAAGCCGGCTACAGCGCGCACGACGCCACCTGGGCGATCGTCACGTTCGCCGACGGTGCGGTGGTCAATTTCGGCATCAGCTATGCCCTGCCGGCGCAGTTTCCGACCCAGGGACAGTCCGATCGCGTCGAACTGCTCGGCACGGAGGGCACCATGTTGATCGACGACGACCACAAGGACCACCTGCTCTTCAGCGAAAAGGGCATCCCGCACCCCTACGTGCCGGGGCACAGCATGCAATTGGCTTTTCTCGGCAGCAACTCCGCCGGCGACTGGGCGCTGGGGGATTTCTGGGGCTCGCTTGGCAACGAAACCCGCGCCTGGCTCGACCACCTGGTCACCGGCGCGCCCACCGCGCATACGACGCCGGAACAGGCGCGCATCAACCTCGAGACCACCATCGCCATCGAGCGCGCGGTTGCGACGGGGAAATCGGTCAGGCTGCCCCTGGAAACCTGATCCCCATACCGGCGGGAGCAATCATCTGATAAAGTCCAAGCCTGCAACCAACCTGTTCGAGGGTGGAACCATGTCCAGAACCTTCAGCGCCACTTTGATCGCCGCCGCTTTCGTGCTCTTTCCGCTTGCCGCCGAAGCCCAGGTCCAGGCCAAGGCGCCGCCGCTGCCTGACGGAAAAGGCAAGCAGCTCGTCGAGGGCCTCTGCGCGACATGCCACGCGCTCCAGCTGATTCAAACCAGCTCCGGCTATACGCGCGAGCACTGGAAAGAGCTGGTCGGCTATATGATGGACCTCTCCGGCAGCGCGGCGCAGGAGACCGAGATCATCGAATATCTTGCGACGAATTTCCCGCCCAACAACCGGCGCACGCCGAAACTCGTGCCGGGTGCGTTTCAGGTTACGTTCAAGGAGTGGGTGATGCCCCAGCTCGGGCAGCGCACCCGCGATCCGATTCAGGCTGCCGACGGCTCGATCTGGTACGCCGGTCAATTCGGCAACCTGATCGGAAGGCTCGATCCTCGCACCGGCCAGACGAAGGAATATCAGTTGCCGGCCAACGCGATGCCGCACACCGTGGAGCTCGATCCCAAGGGCCGGCCCTGGTACTCGGGCAACAAGAACGGCTCGATCGGCTGGCTCGATCCCGCGACCGGCAAAACGACCGTCTACAAGATGCCCGATCCGGAAGCGACGGATGTGCATACGATCACTTTCGACAAGAAGGGAATCGCGTATTTCACCTTCCAGCACGCCAATATGATCGGGCGGCTCAATCCGGACACCGGCGACATCAAGCTCGTCAAGGTCGCCGCACAGCGCTCGCAACCGTACGACATCAAGTTCGACGCCGAAGGCACGCTGTGGGTCTCCTGCAATGCACGCCCCTGCCTGCTGAAGGTCCACCCGGACACCCTCGCCATCACCGAGATCAAGCTCCCGCTGGCGACCACGACCGTCCGCCGCTTCGACATCGCGCCCGACGGCATCATCTGGTACGTAAATTCGGGCAGCGGCCGGATCGGCAAGCTCAATCCGAAGTCGGGCGAGATCACGGAGTGGGATTCGCCCTCCGGTCCGCGCTCGCACCCCTACGGCATCGTGGTGCTCGACGGCGGCGTCTGGTACAACGAGTCGGGCATGCGGCCCGATCCGCTGGTCCGCTTCGACATCGCGACCGAAACGTTCCAGAGCTGGGCGATCAAGTCCGGCAACATCTACTCCGGCATCCTGCGCAACGCGCGACCGACGAAGCAAGGCACCCTGCTGATCCACCAGACCGCCACCAACCGCATCATCGAGGTGACGCCGCAGCGGCGCGTCGCGGCGCAGTAGCCGGACGACTTAAGTTACAAGGACAAAGGCCCGGCGGTTTCGCCGGGCCGTTTTATTCGCGGGCGCGCCGTGGCGACCGGCAAGCCGGTGCCGCTGCCGTTGGAGACCTAATGATGAATGATGAACTGGGCCGTCAACGGTTTTCATTCCGCATTCATCATTCCGCATTCATCATTGTAGTTTGAGGGCCTTGATCACCCTGCCCCACTTGTCGTACTCGGCCTGCAGGAACTTCGAAAACTCGGCGGGCGTGGTCGTGACCGGGTCGATCCCCTGCTTCTCCAGCTGCGTGCGATAGTCGGGGAGCTCGTTCACCTTGAGGATCTCGGCGTAAAGCCTGCCGGTTACCTCGCCCGGAACCGCGGCCGGCGCCACGATCGCATACCACGAGGGAGCCTCGACGCCGCGCACGCCCAGCTCCACCAGCGTCGGCACTTCCGGGGCAAGCGGCGAGCGCGCGGGGCTGGTGACGGCGAGCGCCGCCAGCCGCTGCGAGCGCAGGTGCGGCAGGAGCGCCGTGATGCTGCCGAATATGACCTGGGCCTCCCCTGAGAGCACGCCGATAGCCGCCGGCGCGGACCCCTTGTACTGGATCGCTGCGATGTTGGTTCCCGTCACTGACTTGAACAGCTCGGGCACGAGGTGCGTGGGCGTCCAGATATTGCCGGAGGCGTAATTCAACTCGCCCGGACGCGCCTTGGCGAGTGCGATCAACTGCTTCACCGAGCGCACCGGCAGCGAGGGATGCACCGCGAGCACATGGTACGAAGAAGCGAGCAGGGAGACGCCGGTGAAATCCCTGAGCGGGTCGTAGCCGACCTTTTCCACGTGAGGGCTCATCGCCAGCTGTCCCACGAAACCCAGGTGCAGCGTATAACCGTCCGGCGGCGCTTTCGCCGCCAGGGCGGTGCCGATGATGCCGCCGGCGCCGGGCCGGTTCTCGATGATGAACTGCTGGCCGAGCCGGTCGCCGAGCTTCTGCCCCGCGAGCCGGGCCACAAAATCGTTGCCGCCTCCCGGCGAGGTCGACACAATGATCCGCACCGGTTTCACGGGATAGCCCTGAGCAACTGCGCCGCCGATCATCAGCGCAAAGCCGGGCGCCACAATCCAGCCTGCCGCG
The DNA here is from genome assembly GCA_964521405.1 of uncultured Streptomycetaceae bacterium. Lineage (GTDB taxonomy): Bacteria > Pseudomonadota > Gammaproteobacteria > Burkholderiales > SG8-41 > SG8-41. Next base: position 11,317 of record CAZFRR010000199.1, read on the forward strand.
AAACCTATCTTATTCATCATTCATCATTCCGCATTCATCATTGCCCTTCATCCCGGCGGCCAGCGCAGCTTGCGCCCGGCGAGGATGTGCAGGTGCAGGTGGAACACGCTCTGCCCGGCTTCCGCACCATTGTTGACGATGAGGCGGAAGGCATCGCCTACGCCGAGCTGGCGCGCGATCTTGCACGCGGCCAGCATGAGGTGCCCGAGGAGAGCCTGGTCCTCTACGCCCGCATCGGAGAGCTTCGCGATCTCCTTCTTCGGGATGACCAGCACGTGCGTCGGCGCCTGTGGGTTGATATCCGGGAACGCGAGGCAGTGCTCGTCCTCGTAGAGGATATCGGCCGGGATCTCGCGCCGGGCGATCTTGCCGAATATCGTGGTCATGCTGTTCTCCTCGACGGCCGTTTCAATCCAGAAAAAGCGATTCGCCACAGAGAACACAGAGTTCACAGAGGGAAGTCAAGAACGTAGTTGTTTTCAAGCATCACCCATCCGGTGGGTGTGGCGTGCTGAGTCAACCCCTTGAATCTCTCTGTGTTCTTTGTGACCGCTGTGGCTGAATTGCAGTTTTTAGGTTTACTTCTTCCGGGTCTGCTCGCCGGTCCAGGCCAGCAGCTGCTCGACGAACTCGTCGCTGGCTTCGCCCAGGGCCGCCACCGCGCCGCGCGCATCCGGCGTGGGCGCCGCCCGCTCCACCGAGAACACGCGCTGGGCGACCAGCGTGCGATCGGCAAGCCTGACGAGGCTCGTCCGTGCCCGCAATCCCACCCGGCTCGAATTTGAAGCGGTGAACGACTGGCTGAAATCCTCCAGCTCGATGCGCAAGGCATAGTCCGCGCGCGCGCCGTCGGAGAGGGTCAGCACGCCATTCGCGGCGCCCGCGAAACGCCCGCGCAGCCGCTGCGTCAGCATCGCCGGCGGCGGCGCCACCCAGCGGCTGCCGGCATAGGCCTGCGGGCGCGCGCTGTTCTCGAAGCTCAAACGATAGATGATGCCGTGACCATCGAGCCAGGCCGGCGCACTCACCTCGGGCAGGAGCAGGATAGCCGGCACCCCGGGATTAGCAGGGGCCAGGGCACGTGGTGGTCCGAGATCGTAGCTCTCCGCCAGCTCCCGCTGCGGCGCCAGCGAACATCCTGCCAGCACGGCAACAGCCAGCAGGGTTGCGGTGCCGCACTCACGTATCCATCGGGTTTTCATTGGGCGCCTCCACGGCGTGGGTTGAAGCCGGGCTCGCCCGGGCCGGGCGCCACGACGGGACGGCCGAACACCAGGCTGCCCGGCTGCTCGTTCAGCTCGGTCAGCAGGCGGTCGAGATTGCGCGAATTGCGCGCGAGCTCCTCGAGCAATGCATTGATGCGCGGCAGGGTATCGGTGACCGCCGCCCCGGAGAAAGACTGCGCGGCACCCCCCACCTGCTCGGCGCTCTTCGATACTCGCTCCAGCGTGTCCGCGCGTTGCATGAGCTCGAGGGTCAGCTTGTTCATGTTGGCGAGCAGCGTGTCGGCGCTGGCGAGCGCCTTGCGGGCGTCATCGGTCATGGCAGGGACATTGCGTATCGCCGGATCCAGCTTGCGCGCGAGCTCGGCGATGCCGCGGGTCGCATCTTCAAGGCTCTTCAGCGTCTTCATGAGCTGGGCCTGGTTGCCCTCGGACAGGAGGGCGTTCAACCGCTTCGCCACATTGTTGGCATCCGCGACCAGGTGCTTGCCCGAGCCGGCGATCTCATCGAAGTACGATTGCCGCACCGGAATGCGCGCCTCGACCGAGGCCGCGGCAGTCAGCGGCTCGGGCTTGTCGCCGTCGTCGTCGAGGATCACGTAGGCAAGGCCGGTGACGCCCTGAGAGCCGAGCTGCGCGTAGGTGCCGCGGGTGATCGGCGTGCCCCGCTTCACCGATACGGCAAGCACAATGGTGCGCGCCTCATCGCGGCTGAAGGAGATGGATTCGACGCGGCCCACCTCGACGCCGCGAAACCGCACCGGCGCCTGCGAGTTCAAGCCGGTCACGGGATAGCGCGACTCCAGCTGGTAGATCTCGCGCCGTTCGGTATCGCCGGAGAGCCACATGGCGGCAACCACGACCCCGGCCCCCAGCAGCAGCGTGAACAGGCCTACTGCCAGCGCGTAGGCTCGATTTTCCATTCGATTCTCCCCTGACTCCTGACTATCTTACCAGCGCGGCGGCCACCGCCTGCAGCGCGCGCTTGCCCCGCTCCCCCTGGAAAAAATTGCTGATGAAGCGATGCGAGCTCACCACCACCTCGGCAATCGTCCCGATGGCGACGATGCGCTGGTCGCAGAGCACGGCCACCCGGTTGGAGAGCGCGATGAGGGTATCGAGGTCATGCGTCACCATCACGACCGTCAGCTCCAGGTCCCGCCGCAGTTCCTCGATCAGGTGGACGAAGCTCTCGCTGCGGTCGGGATCGAGCCCCGCGGTGGGCTCGTCGAGAAACAAGAGCTCGGGCTCGAGCGCGAGCGCGCGGGCGAGCGCGACGCGTTTCACCATCCCGCCCGACAGATCGGCGGGCATCTTGGTCAGATGATCCCGCTCGATGCCGACCATCCCGAGCTTGAGCAGCACCAGCTCGCGGATCAGGTCCTCGTCCACGGCGCCCAGCTCGCGCAATGGCAGCGCAACATTGTCGTAGACGTTCAGCGCCGAGAACAGCGCGCCCTGCTGGAACAGCACGCCCCAGCGGTTGCGGATCCGTTGGATCTCGTCCGCGTCGCTGTGCTGCAGCGACACGCCGAATACCTTCACCTCGCCCGCGAACGGGGTCTCCAGCCCCATCATCTGCCGCAGCAGCGTGGTCTTGCCGCTGCCTGAGCCCCCCACCAGCGACAGCACCTCGCCGCGGTCGACCGTAAGGCTGATGTCGCGGTGGACGACGTGGTCGCCGAATTGGGTCCACAGGTCATCGACCTCGATCAGGCAGCGCTTCATCCGAAGCTCCCGATGTCGGAGAACATCACCGCGAAGGCCGCGTCGACCACGATCACCATCGTGATCGCCGTCACCACGGAATCCGTGGTGCCGGCGCCAAGGCTCTCGGTATTGGGCTCGATGCGCAATCCGAAATGGCAGGCGATGAGCGCGATGAGGATGCCGAACACCACGCTTTTCCCGAGCCCGAGCCAGAGATTGGCGATCGGCACCGCATCGGGAAGCCGCGTGAGGAACAGGCTGTAGGACAGGCCCAGCTCCCAGTTGGCAGCCATCATGCCGCCGATCAGGGCGATCGCGTCGGTCCACGCGACGAGCAGCGGCATCGTGACCGCCAGCCCCAGCACCTTGGGCAGTATCAGCCGCACGGTATGCGGGATGCCCATGACCGTCATGGCGTCGAGCTCCTCGGTGACGCGCATGACGCCGAGCTGCGCCGTTATGGACGAGCCCGAGCGGCCCGCCACCAGCACCGCGGCCAGCACCGGGCCCAGCTCGCGGATCACGGACACGCCCAGCAGATTGATGATGAAGATATCGGCGCCGAAGGATTTCAACTGCTGGGAGGAGAGGTAGGACAGCACCACTCCAATCAGGAATCCTACCAGCGCGGTGATGAAGAGCGCCTGCGCGCCGGTGCGGTAAATGCTGGCCGAGATTTCGAGCCAGGGTATTTCCCGCGGCCTGCGCAGCAATGACGCGGTGTCGATTACGAGGCGTCCAACCAGATGGGTGAAATCCAGCAGATGGTCACGCAAAGCCAGCGAGCGGGAGCCCAGCCCGACCAGCGGGTCGCGCCAATTACGCCCGGGACGTGGCTCCCCGGGATGCAGCGCGCCCAGTCCCGAGAACATGGCCTCGTGCTCCGGGCGCAGTGTCAGGAGCGGCGCGCGCCGCCCGCCCCAGGCGCGCCACAGCAGCAACGCGCCCGCATGATCGAGGCGGGTCACGCCGGAGAGGTCCCAGTGGTGGTTGGTGTCGCGCGCATGTTCTGCCAGCTGGCCGGACAACTCGGCAAATTGCGTCTCGAAAGCCCGCAGGATCCACGGGCCGGACAATTCCACTCGCTCCCCGCCCTCCGGCCTGGCATACCGCCTCAGTCGGGGTTCCAGCCTGGGCGTGGTATTGGACTCCCCTATGAATTCGTCCCAGCTCAACGCTCACCTCAGGTCAGAACTTAGTTAATATGACTATGATTAATAATGGGTTTCTTATTGAAACTCCGTTATTGTCCTAGGTGAGCGCCCACTCGTATACTGCGCTGCAATAAAATAATCTACCAGACCTCTTGACACCCAGGTTTTCAGACATATAATGTGAATTGTGCAGTGCAACATTAATAGCTGGTCCTTAAATTAACATGCTGTCTTAAAAGGAGATTCAAATGTATCAGACCCCTGAGCAATTTACGGCCCTCAACAAGGCCAATCTGGAAGTCGCAATGAAGTTCGCCGGCGTAGCACTCCAAGGCGCCGAGCGCATTCTGGACCTGCAGCTGAAGGCTGCCAAGACCGTTTTCGCCGATTCCGTCGAAAGCGCGAAGACGATCGCGTCGGTCAAGGACCTGCAACAGCTGGCATCACTGAAGGACAGCCTGGCGCAGCCCTCCATCGAGAAGGCGACCGCCTACGCGAAGAGCGTTTATGACGTGACCACGGCCACCCAGGCCGAATTCGGCAAGCTGGTGGAAGAGCAATTCGCCGAGTTCAACAAGCAGGTCGTGACGACGCTCGACAAGATGGTGAAGACCGCCCCCGCGGGCTCCGAAGTCGGCATCGCGGCGTTCAAGCAGGCCATCGCCGCGGCGAACTCCGGATACGACAACATCTCGAAGGTTGCCAAGCAGTTTGCCGAAGCGACCCAGTCGAACATCGAGGCAGTTGCCAAGCAAGCGGTGAACGGCGCGAAGAAGGCAAAGAAAGGTTAATACCGGACGCTCAGGTACGGGAGCCACGGCTCCCGAGACCTGAAACGCCGGATTAACTCCGCGCGTTTGAACGGACAGGATCGGTTGCCGCTCAACGCGCGGAAACACTGCGACAAAAAGAGCCCCGGGATTCCCGGGGCTTTTTTATTGGTTCCATGGCCCGGCTAACGCAGCGCGTCGCTCCAGGGGAAGCCGAGATCGCTTACGCCCTGTTTGAGAGTCGCGATGGCGGGTGTGACTTCCCCGGGGTCCCCGCGCACGCCGAGCTCGATGTAGCGCTCGGGCTGCACTTTCGGCAGGCTGAAAACCTTGATGCGCTGGTAACGCGCCTGGCAGTCCTTCATCAGATCGATCAACTGGCTCTCGCCCGCCTCGCGCACGATGATCGAGGATTCGGCGATGCTCCCGGGCGCGAACAGGTGCGCGTAATGCGTGTCCAGCACCCAGGCCATCATCGGCCAGGCCATTTCGGGAAATCCCGGCAGGAAATAGTGGCGCCGGTAACTGAAACCCGGAATGCGGTTGTAGGGATTGGGGATGATCCCGGCGCCCTCCGGGAATTCGCCCATCGCGAGCCGTTGGGGCGTGACGCCCTTGGGGTCGGCCACGAAACGCGACCGGATTTCGGCTTCCGCCTCGGGATGCAGCTTCAGGGATACCCCCGCCGCCCGCGCCGCGCACAGGCGGGTGTGATCGTCCGGCGTCGCGCCGATGCCGCCGAAACTGAAAACCACCGTATCCTCTCCTGCGAAGGTGCGCTGCAGGGTGGCGGTGATGAGATCGGGGTCGTCCCCCAGGTACTGGGCCCAGGCGAGCTCGAGCCCGCGCGTCCCCAGGGTCTCGATAGTCTTGGCGAGATGCCCGTCCTTGCGCTTGCCGGAGAGGATCTCGTCGCCGATGATGATGGCCCCGAAGTTCATTTCAATGATGAATGATGAATGATGAATGATGAATGATGAATGATGAATTCTAAGGCCCCGCCTCAACACGATGAACGCGATTCCGCATTCATCATTCCGCATTCATCATTCTAGCGCGACAATTGCCGCGCGGATCAGCGGTGGATGTAGGACTCGAGTTGCTTGATGGTCTGTTCCTGCTCGGCGATGACTTCCTTCACCAGGTCGCCGATCGAGAGCACGCCGATCAGCCGCTCGCCGTCGGTGACCGGCAGGTGCCGGATGCGCTTTGAGGTCATCAGCGCCATGCATTCCTCGACCGTCTGGCCGGGATGTACGGTGACCACATTCCCGGTCATGATCTCGCGCACCAGGATGTCGTGCGAAGACTTGCCGTGCAGGATCACCTTGCGCGCGTAATCACGCTCGGAAAAGATGCCGGCCAGCTTGTTGTTATCGAGCACGACCAGCGCCCCGACGTTCTTTTCGGCCATCAGTTTGAGCGCGTCGAAAACCCGCGCCTCCGGCGCGATTGAATGAATTTCCCGGCCCTTCGCCTGCAACAGCTGCGTCACGGTCTTCATGGCCACCTCCTCCGGCTTGCGCTGCGTTCCCCGCGTCCCTTGATTGCCGGACCAGTGTAGCCATATTCGCAACCGTGATAAAGCCGGATCGGAAATCAGCCAGGAGCGGCGGAATTCGGCGCGTGAAAGGTATGGACCGCCCCAGGAGAGGCCCGGATCTTGAACGGACTCTACCGCCTGCGGTCGCTACTTACTGTGAGTCGGCGCCATCACCGCGCCGCGGGCGCAATGACTGCACGTTGGGGCGCCGCCCCACCGCCACGGGCTGTCGCACGATGCCTGCCACGAGATCGGCCGCGACCGGAGCACTGAAGTAGTTTCCCTGCATCTCCTCGCACCCCAGGTCGAGCAGAAACTCCCATTGCTCGCGCGTTTCCACGCCCTCGGCGGTGACCGCAATGCCCAGGCTGTGCGCCATCGCCACAATGCCGCGCGCCAACGCCCCGGCGTCCTCGCCGCGCGGCAGGTCGCGCACCAGCGAGCGGTCGATCTTGACCCCGTCGATCGGCAACCGCCTGAGGAAACTCAGGGAGGAATAGCCGGTCCCGAAATCATCGATCATCACGCGCACCCCGAGTTCCCTCAACTGGCCCAGCAACCGCGCCGCGCGCTCCGGATTATGGAGCGCCATCTCCTCGGTGATCTCGAGCTCGAGCCGCGCCGGTTCCAGCTGGGTGTTGTGCAACGCCTCTCGTATCACCTGGATCAGGCTGTCCTGCAGAAACTGTTTTTGCGACACGTTGACCGAGACCCGCAATGGCAGGCCCTGATCGCGCCAGGCGCGCGCCTGGCGGCACGCCGCGTGCAGCGCCCACTCCCCGATCGTCGCGGAGAGCCCCACTTCCTCCGCCAGCGGCACGAATTCGGCGGGACCTATCATGCCCTGCGTCGGATGCTGCCAGCGCATCAATGCTTCCACTCCGGTCACCTGCCCGTCGCGGACTCCGGACCTTGGCTGGTACAGCAGCAGCAACTCGCCACGCTCGATGGCCCGTCTCAGGTTTGATTCCAGGGAGAGCCGTTCGACCAGGTGCAGGTTCATCTGCGGGGAATAGAAACGGAAGCTGTTCTTGCCCTGCTGCTTCACCAAGTACATCGCGGTATCGGCGTTCTTCAGCAGCGCTTCGGCATCCTTGCCGTCATCGGGGTAGATGCTGATGCCCAGGCTGGCCGTTACCTGGCACTCCCGCCCCAGCAGCGTGAAGGGGCGCGTCGCCTGCTCCAGCATCTTCTTGGCAACCTCGGCCACCTGGTTCGCCTCCGAGAACTCCTCGATCAGCACCACGAACTCATCGCCGCCCATGCGCCCGATGACGTCGCCTTCGCGCAGGGTGGCGCGCAGGCGGATCGCCAGTTCGGCGAGCAGCGCATCACCGGCGAAATGCCCCAGGGTGTCGTTGACGCGCTTGAATCCGTCCAGGTCTATGAACAGCAACGCCAGGCTGCGCTCGAAGCGTGCGGCCTGCGCCAGCGCCTGCTGCAGGCGCTCGTTGAATATGCTGCGATTGAATAGCCCGGTGAGGGGATCGTGGCTCGCGACGAAGCGCAGGTCCTGCTCGGCGGCCTTGCGCGCCATGAACTGGCCGATCTGGCTGCCCGTGATGCGGGCGATTTGCATCAGCTCCGGGTCCGCCTGCCGCGGCTCGCGCGCAAAAAACTCGATGACGCCGTAGAATTCCTCGCCGATCAGGATGGGAAATGCGAAGACCGACCGCAAGCTGGCCCTGAGCGCTTCCGCCGCCCGCCGCGTCCCGCCATCCCGCCCTATGTCCGAGATCCAGACCGGCGCGTTGTTGGCCCACACCTGGTGAATCGGGCCTTTGCTCGCACCAGCCGATTGCGTGCGCCCCCGGTTGTAGGCCTCGAAAGCGTCCAGGCTGCTCTCGGCGGCGTGCCAGACTTCGGCGCAATGCAGCAGGTTGGTTTCCTTATCGATTTCCCAGCGAGCTCCGTAAACCCAGCCGCTCGCCTCAGCAATGGCGCGCATCACCTGCGGCAAAGCCTCGTCCACCGAGCGCGCCTCCGCCAGTATCCGCGTCACGCCGTGCTCCAACTGCGCCCGCCGTTCGGCACGCTTTCGCTCGGTGATGTCGGCGGCCAGGCTGATGTAACCGGAGGGCTGTCCGGCGGTGTCCCGCACGATCGTCGTGGAGATGCTGACATGAATGCGCGTGCCGTCCTTGCGCATGCGCACCGTTTCCAGATCGGTGAATGATTCGCCCCGCAGCAGCCGCTCGCGCCATTCCCTGGCTTCGTCCTCGAGTTCGGGCGGCACGCTGGGCACAGGCTTCCCCAGTACCTCCTGCTCGGTCCACCCATACATGCGCTCCGCGGTCGCGTTCCACGCGACGATGCGCAAATCGGTGTCGCGCGCCATGATCGCGACCGGGGAGGCTTTGATCAGCGCCTCGAATTTCTGCGACGTCTGCCGCAGCACTTCCTCTGCGTGCTGCTGCGTGGTGACGCGCTCGGAGAGCTCGCGGTTGGCGCGGGACAGCATCTCCACCAGCGTGGCGTTTTCGAATCTCACGCGCATCGCGCCCTTCATCATTCCGGACAGGACCGGCATGGTGCCCAGCAGCACCGCCAGCAATACGACCATCAGCAAGCCCATGTAAAAATGCTGTACCGTTCCCTGCGCGAACACCGTTGCCGCGGTCAGCGCGATCGCGGGCAGCATGAATGCAAGGGCGGCCTGCGGCACCGGTGCGAGCACCACCATTGCCGCCACCACCATGCCGCCGATCAGGAAAATGACCAGGAACTGATGCAGGAGCGAAGAGGCCGGATAGAGCATGGATCCGGCGATGCCCCATAGCAGGCCTGCCGCACCGGCGCCCATGATGAAGCGCCGGCCCCACAAAGGCGCCACCTCATCCGGCGGATTGATGCCTTGATAGGCGCGATACAGCAGGAACCGCCCTGCCGTCACGAAGTAGACGGCGCACAGCCATCCCCCCAGATAGGCGGTCGATACCAGGCCCCACAGGGCAAAAGCGAGGATGGTGGAATTGACCAGGGTGCCGATATAAGCGGGCCGCGACAGGCGATAGAGCTGGCGCACCTGCTCGGCATACACCCGCACATCGGTAGTGAGTTCGGCCATGGCACCCCTGCGTGCTAAAACCTCTAAACCTAGAACAAGCTATTTGCCACAGAGAACACAGAGTTCACAGAGGAAGAACAAGAACGCACGTCATTTTCAATCCTAACCCATCTGCTGCGTGTGGCGTGTTGACTCAACCCCTTGAATCTCTCTGTGTTCTCAGTGACCTCTGTGGCTGAATTGCAGTTCTTAGACTATGGAGATTCTGAGAGATTCTGCACCAGGCAAGCGTCGGGAAACAGTGAATCAGTCACGCTTTCCGGCATCCGGGTTGAGCCAATTGGGCGGTATTCCGCCGGTAAGCGCCGCCACCAGGTTTTTTGCCGCCGTCATTGCCATCGCCCGGCGGGTCGCTTCGGTGGAGCTGCCGATGTGGGGCATCAATACCACGTTGTCGAGCCCGAGGAATCCCGGGTTCAAGCTGGGCTCGTTCTCGAAGACGTCGAGACCGGCGGCGCGGATGACGCCGCTTTTCAGCGCTGCGACGAGCGCCGCATCGTCCACCACCCCCCCGCGCGTGGAATTGACAAGGATTGCCGTCGGCTTCATCAGCTTCAACTCGGCCGCGCCGATCAGGTGATGCGTCTCGGGGGAATAGGGAACCTGCAGCACCACGAAATCGGACTGCTTCAGCAATTCTTCCTTCGAAACGCGGGTGGCATTCAGTCGTTTTTCGATATCGGAGCCGACTCGGCTCCGATTGTGGTACAGCACTTTCATCTCGAAACCGGCGGCGCGGCGCGCAATCGCCTGCCCGATGCGGCCCATGCCGAAAATGCCGAGCGTGGCGTGGTGCACGTCAACGCCCAGCCACTGCTTCAACCGCCAGCCCTTCCACTCGCCGGCGCGCACGCGGCGCTCGAGTTCGGTCACGCGCCGCGCCGCTCCGAGCATCAACGCCCAGGCGAGGTCCGCCGTGGAGTTGTCCAGCACGCCCGGCGTGTTCGTCGCCATCACGCCGCGCGCGGTGCAGGCAGCGAGATCGATGTTGTTGTAGCCGACCGCGATGTTCGCCACCGCCTTCAGCCGGGGGCAGCGCCCGATCAGCCGCGCATCGATGCGGTCGGTCAGCGCGCACATCACGCCTTCCCGGTCGGCGAGCTTCTGCGCCAGCGCCTCGGGTGTCAGCGCGACGTCCTGCTGGTTGGATTCGACCTCGCAGTGCGTTGCGAGGTAAGCCAGGGTTTCATCGAACACTTCTCGGGTAACAAGGATTTTCGGTTTCATGCAGCCCTTCTCTTGGGTTCGAGTTCATGCCAGATATTACGGCAGTGCGTCTCCCGGATAAACAGAGCACCCGCCAGCGCAATGCCCGCAAAGGCCGTCAGCAGCACGATACCGGGAATGTAGTGGGCGCCGGTATAGGCAGCGCCGGCGGCGGCACGGTCGAGGAGCCAGCCCACCAGCGGCTGCAGCAGCCCGACCGCGAGAAAGCCGCTGGTGTTGACCACGCTGATCGCTATCCCCGAGTAATGGGGGGAGTTCAACTCCTTGGCGCACGCCCACGACAGTGTCATGCCGCAGACGCTCAGCCCCATCATGATGCTAATCGCGTAGCTAAAGCCGGGTATCGCCGCGGCGCCGCTCAACCACGCGATCCAGCAGGCGAAGTACGCCAGGGCGGAAGCCAGGATCAGGGGGCGGCGGCGCCCGATGTGGTCGGACAGCGCGCCGATGGCGCCCTGGGAGACCGCGAGGCAGACCAGCATCAGGCTCGTGTGCTGCGTGGCCTCCACCGCCGACAGCCCGTAACCGTGCACGAGATAAGGCACTCCCCACAGGCCGACGAAGGTCATGTAGCTGCCGGACATGCCGAAGCCGAACCAGAAACACGGCCAGGTCGCCCGATTGCGCGCGACCAGCATCAAGCCATTACGCCAGCGCGGGCCGTCATGCGCAGCGGGCGGGCGCGGTGCAACAGCCACCTCGTCAGCCGGACGGTCCCTGACGACCAGCCAGATCGCGACCGCCAGCAGCAGCGATGCGACACCCACCGTAATGAACACGCTGCGCCAGGAGACGAACGTCGAGATCCATGCGAGCGGTGTGGCAGCGGCAAGCGCGCCGGTCATGCCGATCATGGAGCCAATGCCCGTCATGGTGGCGAAGCGGCGCTCGTGGAACCAGTTGGCGTTCAACTTCAGCATGGACACGAAGGCAACCGACACCCCCAGGCCGGCCAGCGTCCGTCCGACCACGGCCGCCGCCACTGTCTCGGCCGCGCCGAACAGAAGCGAGCCTACCCCCGCAACCAGGCAACCCGCGGCCAGCACGCGGCGCGGGCCCACCGTGTCGTTCAGCACGCCGGTGGGCACCTGCATCACTGTGTAGATTACGAAGTAGCTCGCGGCGAGCGCACCGAGCATCGCGCCGCCGATGCCGAACGCGTCCTGAAGCTCGACCGCGATTGCCGCGGGCGCGACGCGATGGAAGAAGGAAAACCAGAATGCGGCGGCGGCGAGCCCGAAAACCGCCCAACGCAAGCGCGCCGTTTGCGTTTCCGATCGCGTACTCAAGGGGGTCCCCGTGAAGGAAAGACGCAGAATTAGTGAAGGCGAAGGCTCGCCGGCTGAATGCAACGCGGGGGTCGAACGGCAACGGTAACCCGGTCCGTCGCCCTTCCGTTCACCGCTTACTGCACACCGCTCACTTGTACAGGGTATGCGGCAGCCAGAGCCCGATTTGCGGGAAGGTATAGAGCAGGATCAGCGCCACCACCTGGATCCCCATGAACGGCATCATGCCGGCGAAGATCTGGTTCAACATCACGTGCGGCGGCGAGACTCCCTTCAGGTAGAACGCCGCCATCGCCACCGGCGGCGACAGGAACGCGGTCTGCAGGTTGAGCGCGACCAGCAGCCCGAAGAACAGCGGATCGATGCCGAAGTGGGGCAAGAGCGGTATGAAGATCGGCATGAAGATGATGATGATCTCGGTCCACTCCAGCGGCCAGCCGAGGATGAAGATGATGAACTGAGCCAGCATCATGAACTGGAGTGGCGTCAGGTTCATGCTCAGCACCCACTTCTCGATGACCTCCTGACCGCCGAGCAACGCGAACGCCGCCGCGAAGATCCCGGAGCCGACGAACAGCCAGCACACCATCGCGCTGGTCTTGGCGGTGAGAAACGACGACTCCTTGATGATCGTCCCGAAATCCCTCAGCGTGCCGCCGATGACGGCGCTGGAAAACGCGCCACCAGCGCCTCGCTGATAATGGCCGATATAGCGGTACACCGCCGCCAGGAAGAATCCGCCGAACGCGCCGACCGCCGCCGCCTCGGCGGGGGTCGCCAGCCCGAACACGATCGAGCCCAGCACCATGAGGATCAACAACGCCAGCGGGAAGAAGGAAGTCAGCAACATCTTGAATACTTCGAGCCGCTCCCAGTTCCAGAGCCAGTAGATCAACCCAATGGCGGCGATGCCGATGACGAGCACGATCCAGTACCAAGTGGGCACCGGCAGGCGTTCCTGACTGGCCGGCGCGCCTGCCGCCGGTTTTTCAGTGGCCACCGTCACCTCGGCAGGCGGCGCCTTCGCCTCCCCTGAGGTTTTAGCTGCGGCCGATGCAGTCTCTTTCGCCCCTTTGACCGGAGGTTCCTGGAGGCCAGTTCCTGATTCCTCCGGCTCGGGCTCCTGCGCGCCGATAAGGCCGGTGTCCTTCTCCTGCGAGGTTTCCGCCGCGGCCGTTTCCCCTCCCGCCTGGATCAAGCCCGCCGTGCTGGCCTCGAGCACCGGATCGGTCGCCGAGCGAAAGGTGATGCCCAGCAGGAAAACGATAACCAGCGCCGGTAACAGCGATACGACGAGTTGCCCAAGCACGGTGCGCTTCGCAACGCCGGCGCTGCCACGCCCCGTCAGGGCATGCCACAACGCCGCCAGTACGTGGATTTTCTGCTGCGCCAGCACTTGGGCGTGGGGCGGTAGCGGAACTCGCTGCTCGCTCGCCGTCAGCGGTGGCATGAGCGCGGGTTTCAACTTTGCGAGCACGACGATGTAACCGATGTAGAGCGCCGCCAGCATGAAACCGGGTATAAAAGCACCGGCGTAGAGCTGCACCACCGACACGCCGGCGGTCGCGCCGTAGACGATCAGCAGCACCGAGGGCGGGATCAGGATACCGAGGCAACCGCCGGCGGTGACCGCCCCCGCTGCCACCTTGACGTTGTAGCCGGCCTTCAGCATCGCGGGGAACGCGAGCAGCCCCATCAGCGTCACGCAGGCGCCGACGATGCCGGTGGCGGTGGCAAAGATCGCGCAGGTGACGATGGTCGCCACCGCGAGCGACCCCGGCACGCGCGTAGTCGCGAGGTGCAGGCTGTGGAACAGCTTGTCGATCAACTGTGCGCGCTCGACGAGGTAGCCCATGAACAGGAACAGCGGGATCGCGATCAGCACGTCGTTCGACATCACCCCGTAGGTGCGCTGCACGAAGAGATCGAGCGTTTGCGGGACGGCGAGTTTCGGATTGACGCTGTTGTAGAAGTACCAGGAGAAGAACACGCCCATTCCCATCAGCGTGAAGGCCGTCGGGAAGCCGAGCATGATCGCCACCACGATCAGCGCGAGCATCAGCAGCCCGATGTGGCCGTTGGTCAGGCTGGTCCAGGGCATGAACACCAGGATGGTGACCAGAATCATCGCCATCAGCGAGAAGCCGAACCACAGTTCCTTGCGCAATTTCATTTGTTGATTACCGAGGTGGGGGATAGACAAGGGGGCCATGCCCCCTTGTTCAATCCATTACTTATGCGCTTCCTGTCGCACGACGTACTGATCCAGCTTCTGGATGTCCTCGTCCTTGACGTTGAGCTCCTGCTTCAGTTTTTCCACGTCCACTTCCTCGACGTCCTGGATGCGCGAAGGCCACTCACCCTGCTTCAGGCAGATCACGCAGCGGATGATCTCCACGATGCCCTGGGCCAGGAGGAACGCCCCGGCCAGCGGGATGACGGTCTTGAAAGGATAGACCGGCGGGCCCTCGTAAGTGATGGTCGAGTGCTCGTTGATCCGCCAGGAATCCACGGCGTAGAAGTAGCCAGCGTAGGTCAAGGCGATCACGCCCGGAATGAAAGCCACGATATAGAGCGTGAGGTCGATCGTCGCCTGGGTGCGCGGCCGGAAGAAGCCGTAGAGCACGTCCCCGCGCACGTGGCCGTTCTTCGACAGCGTGTAGGCGCCGGCCATCATGAAGAGCGTGCCGTAGAACATGATCATGACGTCGAATGCCCACGCGTGCGGCGTACCGAGCGCGTAGCGGGAGAACACCTCCCACGAGACTTGCAGCGTGAGCAGAACGATGCAGACGGAAAACGCCTGGCCGACCCAGGTGCTCAACCGGTCAATGAAAAGCAGGATATTCTGCATGTCCTACTCCCTCACATCAGATCTTGATGCACTGCCAGCTTTCGAGTGCGATAAAAAAAACACCACCCGGGCTGCCGGATGGTGTTTCGTCCAGCAAAGGGCCGGGTCAGGCCTTCTTCTTCGCTTCCGGCTTGGCCGCGGGCTTGCCGAAGTAATGATTGTAGGCCATGCGGGAGGAGACCTGCGTGTCGAGGTACCAGCGCACCGCGCGCTGCGCAAAAGCGCGCTGCGACTCCTCGACCTCGCGGAAGATCGGGTTGTCCTTCCGCTTGTCGGCAGCCTGGTCGTAGACGACGAGCTGGCGGGCCAGCACCGAGTCCGGCGTCTTGTAGAACTTGACGTTCTGCTTCTGCTGCATCTCGATGTAGTCCTGCGAGTAGCGGTGGATCGCCTTCCAGGACATGTCCTGTGAAGCAGCCTCGACAGCATTGGCAATGACCGCCCTGATTTTCTCCGGCAGGGCGTCATACTTGGTCTTGTTGAACGTGATCTCGAACTGCTCGGCGTTCTGGTGGTAGCTCTGCAGCATGCACACCTTGGAGACGTCCGGGAAGCCGAGGAGGCGGTCGGATGACGCGTTGTTGAACTCCGCGGCATCCAGCAGGCCGCGGTCCATGGCCGGCACGATCTCGCCGCCGGGCAGCGCGTTGACCGCCGCGCCGAGTCCGGTGAACACGTCAATCGAGATGCCCACCGTGCGGAACTTGAGGCCCTTGAAGTCTTCCACCTTGGTGATCGGCTTCTTGAACCAGCCGAGCGGCTGCGTCGGCATCGGGCCGTAGGGGAACGAGACCACGTTGGCGCCGATCGACTTGTAGAGCTTGTCGAGCAGCTCCCTGCCGCCGCCGTACTTGTGCCAGGAGAGCAGCGTGTTCGCGTCCATGCCGTAGGCCGGACCCGAGCCCCATAGCGCGAGCGCGTTCTGCTTGCCGTAGTGATAGACCAGCACGCCGTGGCCGCCGTCGAGCGTGCCCTTCGACACCGCGTCGAGCAGGCCGAAAGCCGGAACGACAGCGCCGGCCGGCAGCACTTCGATCCGCAGCTCACCGGCGGTCATGTCGTTCACCTTCTTGGCGAAGTCGAGCGCGTACTCGTGGAAGATGTCCTTCGACGGCCAGGTGCTCTGCCAGCGCATGCTGATTACCCCCTGCGACTTGGCGATCATCGGGAAGCCGGCGATTGCCGCGCCCGTCGCCGCCACCGCTGCGCCGGTCAGGAATTTGCGCCTGGATGCACCCGGTTGTTCCGGCGACTGGGCTTTTTTCTTCAATAAATTCTTGAGCATTTTATCCTCCATCGAAATTGTGAATTGACAGCAACCAAGATACGGCAGCAAAGCACCCAGAGGATCGGTGGAGAAACGAATTTTTAGTAGGTGGGAAGCTTTACTACTCCGCGGCAATCCTATACTTCGACACCTGCAAAAGCAAGCCGATAACAGGGCCGGAAAAGGGGGCCGTCAGCACTCGTCTCTTACACGAGGCTGACGCCGTTTATTCCCGGTAATCCGGATACCTTTCAAGCTCTCACATGGCGGTAACCGGGGCCAGGGCGTGTGCCGATTCTGGAACTGCCGGGGCGCTGCGCTTGTGCGGTTCTTGAGGGTCCCAACCCAGCGTCCACAGCAGGACGAAAAAGCCGATGACATAGGCCAGCGCCACGTGCCAGCCATGCCGCAGCCACAAGCCCACTGACTTCGCTTCCGGGTACTGGTTCGACAGCGCCACGCCGGCGCTGGAGCCAAACCAGATCATCGAGCCGCCGAACCCCACCGCGTAAGCGAGGAAACCCCAGTCGTAGCCGCCCTGCTTCAGCGCGAGCGCGGTCAGCGGGATATTGTCGAAGACGGCAGAGACGAAGCCCATGCCCAGCGCGGTCTGCCACGAAGCCACCGGCAGCTTCTCCACCGGCATCATCGAAGCGCACAGGATCAGCGAAAGCAGGAACACGCTGCCCTTCAGTGCTTCAGGCAGCAGGCCCCAATCAGGCTTGCGCCACGGCGCGCAAGCAAGAATCGCCACCCACACCGCGGCACCGATGAAGGGGAAGCGGTCGGAGAATTGAGTGAACCACAGATTGACGGTGACGTTGGCCGCAATCGCCGCGGCCAGGATGACGGCCACGATCGCGAGCCGGTTCCAGTCCACGTGAATCCTGCTGGAGGCATCCTTGACGATCGGTGAGTACTTCTGTTGCTGGAACGCCGCCGGAATGCCGAAGATGACGAGCGCCACGCCGGCCGCTGCATAGGCGTGAAAAACGTCCACCGGGCTCACTCCATCTATCCACATCATGGTGGTGGTGGTGTCTCCCACCACGCTGCCGGAGCCGCCCGCGTTGGAAGCCGCGACGATGGCGGCCAGGTAGCCGATATGCACCTTGCGGCGGAAAACCGTCGCGGCGATGGTGCCGCCGATCAGCGCGGCGGCGATGTTGTCGAGAAAACTCGACAGCACGAAGATCATGACGAGCAGCATGAAGGCGCCCTTCCAGTCATCCGGCAGAAAACGCGGCAGCACCGCCGGCACATGACTCTTTTCGAAATGATTGGACAGCAGGGCAAACCCCAGCAGCAGCCCGAGCAGGTTGGTCAGGATCACCCACTCATGGTGCATGTGCCACAGGAACCCGGAAAATCCGGCCCCGGTCTTGAAGCCGGTGAAGACAATCTTGTAGAGAGCGATGACCGCCAGCCCGGCGAGCGCCACACGCAGGGTATGGCGGTGAAACACCGCGACACCAAGCAGCGTGAACGCGAACAGTATGAAGTCCACGGGAATGCCGAATACCACCGGTCCGTCCCCCGCCGTGCCGGCCGCCACTGCCGGCCCCGCAGCGCACAGCCCCGTGGTAGCGGCGATCCATCTTGCGCACGCAAGATGGCCCGCAGCGATTTTCTTCTGCACTTCACCCTCCCCAGCAACGATGCGCGATTCTAGCATCGCGCGCCGGCCATCCCGGTCACACCGGGACCCTGGCGCGCCCCATCCAGAGTTCGCTCTGCATGCGCGCAACGTCGTTGAGCGAGCCGCGTTCCTGGTAAGCGACCCGCAGCCACCCGGCGTCGCTCGCGCCGGATATGACTGACGCCCCGAGCGCCTCCAGCACGGCTGAACTGCCCAGCTCGCGCGCCTCCGGCGCGATCCGGGACAACGTCAATAGCACGTCATCGGCCAGCCTGCGCTTCTCGCCGTTGCAGGGGTCGATCAGCGTGCCGGCCAGCCCGTAGCGGCAGGCCTGGAAGCGGTTGTAGTTGTAGAGCGTGTAGACGTCGCGTTCCGGGGCCAGCAGGCCGTTATTCTGAGCGTGGCGCGCCAGCGCCTGCACGTACGCGGCGAGGGCCGCCGCTCGCTCGACCGTGAGCGGAGTGTCGAATACCCGGACCTCGACGGTTCCG
Organism: uncultured Streptomycetaceae bacterium; assembly: GCA_964521405.1. Classification (GTDB taxonomy): domain Bacteria; phylum Pseudomonadota; class Gammaproteobacteria; order Burkholderiales; family SG8-41; genus SG8-41. Next base: position 29,551 of record CAZFRR010000199.1, read on the forward strand.
TACTCGGGCTTGGGCCGGATATCCCAGTAAAAATCCTTCATGCTCTCGATGATGCCGTAGCCGCGCATCTTGTTGAAGTACTCGAGAAACTCGCTCCACGATTGCACGAACGGGATCTGGCCGGAAAGCGGGAACGCGCTCACGGTATTGAGGCGCGATGACTGGTAGGAAGTGTCCTCGCCCTGCTGGAATGGCGAGGAAGCGGACAGCGCGATGAAATGCGGCACGTAGCGGGACAGGATGTGGGTCAGACGCACCGCCGCGTCGCCGTGCGGGCAGCCGACGTGCACGTGCTGGCCGAAGATCGTGAACTGCTTGGCGAGATAGCCGTAGAGCTCGAGCAGGCGCTGGAAGCGCTCGGTGGGATAGATGCGCCGCTCGCTCCACTGGTGAAACGGATGGGATCCGCCCCCCGCGATGCACAGATTCAGCCGTTCCGCCGCGTGAGCGACGGCATCGCGCAGCTGCCGCAGTTCCCTCACCAGCGTCTCGTGGTTCAAGTGGATCGAAGTGTTGAGTTCCACCATGCTCTCGGTGATCTCGGGTTTTACCGCGCCCGGGTGCGCGGTCTTCTCGAGCAGGCCGATCAGGTCCGCGGCGTCGCGCGCGAGGTTGTAGTCGCGCGAGTTGAGGATTTGCAGCTCGAGTTCCACCCCGATCGAGACGCCGGCAGACGGCTTGAACTCCATGTCCGGCGCGCTCATGACGCCGCCTCCCCCGCGCGCTTCAGGGCGAACTGCACCGCGACCGGGCCGATCAGCTCCAGAATCAACACCGCCGAGAGGACGATGGCCGCGAGCCTGGCGCCGAATTCCGGGTAAAGGCTGGCCGTGCCCTGCACCATCGAAATCGCGAGCCCCGACATCGGGGTCAGCGCCAGGCACAGCAGTCCGGCCGTCCCGCTGCGCACGCCGCTGAAGTAAGTGAGCGAGAGCACCCCCACCGACTTGCCGGCGAACCGCGCCAGGATGAAAACGAGCGCCAGCGCGCCCCCGGTTACCAGTTCATCCAGTCTCAGCGTCGCGCCGCTCACCACGAACAGCACCACCACGAACATCCCCCCGACACGCCCCATCTCGAACGGCATCAGGTCGTGCCGCGGGTCGAGGAGCCTCGACAGCACGCCGAACACGAGCAGCGCGAGCACCACTGAGAGCTCCAGCATGTTCGCAAGCCCCACCGTCGCGACGATCAGCGCCAGCGCCACCACAAAATGCCCGCGCTCGGACTTGCCGAGCCAGCGCCCCAGCGCGACCGCGATCACGCTGGCGGCGTAGCCGAGCAGCAGCGAGCCCGCCAGCAGGTAAACCGGGTGCAGCACGGCCGTCTGCCAGCCGGCCTGGTACTCGTGGTGGACCCAGGCCAGCAGCATGGTCGCGGTCACGAACGCGATCACGTTGTTGATGGCCACCAGGTTGAACGCGCGCTCCGTGACCTGGCCTTCGGCTTTCAACTCCTGCGCCACGACCATCACCACTGCGGGCGAGGTGGCGATGGCGATCGAGGCGGCAACCGCGGCATAAATCGGCCGCACGTCGAAATAAACCAGGGCCCCCAGCACCAGCGCGAAGGACAGCGCGCTTTCGAGGAGACCGGTGGCGGCGAGCCAGGGATCGCGCCTGAACCAGGTCAAGTCGATCCTGCGCCCGAGCTCGAACAGGATCAGCCCGAGCGCGATGTCCACGAAGATCCAGGCCTCCTTCACGAGCCCGGCATCGAGCAGGTTGAGGCCGCTCGCCCCGAGCGCGAGCCCGGTCAACACGTAGCCCACGATGCGCGGCAGGCGCAGCACGCGCCGCACCACCTCGCCGCCAATCAGCCCGGCCAGCAGCAACAGCCCGAACAGGAGCAGCGGGCTGGTGACGAAAGGATATTGCGGAAGAAAGCTCGGCATGTTTCTCCGTCGGCGCGCTTTCTCCAGTCCTCCACTTGACTCACGAAAGGCGGATTATTTTTGTGCCCGCGGTATTTAGTCGCCGCGAGGCGCCGGAAGTTCCGCGCCGGCCCAAAGCCTTGAAATATCAGCGCGTGAGGATGATGTGCACGCGATAGGGCCCGTGCGCGCCGAGCGTGACGGTCTGCTCGATGTCGGCGGTGCGCGACGGGCCCGAAATGAAACTGACGGCGCGCGGCGGCTGCTTCAATTCAATGCGCAAGAGCTGCCACGCCTCCTCCATGCCGCGCACGATGCGCGAGGCTGAAACCACCGCGATGTGAGTCTCGGGCAGCAGGCTGGCTGTCGCCGGCGTGTCGATTCCGGATAGCGTCATCAGCGTACCAGTCTCAGCGATGGCGCAGAACGCGCCGGTAATGCCGACCAGGTCTGAATCGCGCGCCGCTCGCACCGCCATCTCGATTCCAGCACTCCGCCAATCCAGTGCCCTGAGCTCCGGCCAGCACACTGCGGCAAGCGGCAAAGAATTGGCTTTGAGGTAGCGGGCAACGGCGGCGGGGATGGCAGCGGGCACGTCAACTTCCTCCACCGTGCTCGCGAGCCCGAGCGCGCGCTCGTGAAAACGCGCGACCGGCTCCCAATCCATGCGCGGGCGCGGGCTCAGGGCGTGCGCGGCGATCTCCGAACGCACCGTTTCACGCTCCGCCTCCGCAGGCGCTGCAGGCTTGCCCTGCCGCGCGCGGATGCGCGCAAGTATGTTTTCGCGTGCGCTCATTTACCTCTCACCGCAGAGGACGCAGAGGACGCGGAGGAAGAACAATAATGAATTGAATGCCATTGAATACGCCAATACCGAGCATGCAATCAAGCTTCAAGGTAAGGAGTAAGGTGCTCGATCATGAGTTTCGGTCCGAAAACAAGACGGGGATTTAACTTGATTTTCCTGTCTGTTCCTGCTTTCCTCTGCGTCCTCTGCGTCCTCCGCGGTTGGAGGTTCAGCCGAGCGTCGGCATGTTGAGCCCAGGCGCCGGCGTGTCTTGGTGCGGCCAGCGGCTGGTGATGACCTTGGTGCGGGTGTAGAACTTGACGCCCTCCATGCCGTGGACGTGGAGGTCGCCGAAGAGCGAGCCCTTCCACCCGCCGAAGGAGTAGAACGCCACCGGCACCGGGATCGGCACGTTGACGCCGACCATGCCGACCTGGATCTCGTTCTCGAAGCGCCGCGCCGCGCCGCCGGACTCAGTGAAGATCGCCGTGCCGTTGGCGTAGGGGTTGCGGTTGACGAGCGCGATCGCGTCTTCGAGCGTTTTCTCCCGCAGCACGACCAGCACTGGCCCGAAGATCTCGTCCTGGTAGATTTTCATGTCGGGTTTCACGTTGTCGAAGAGCGTGGTGCCGAGGTAGTAACCGTTCTCGTAACCGGGAACCTTGTGGGCACGGCCGTCCAGGATGACCTTCGCGCCCTCCTTCACACCCTGGTCCACGTATCCCCTGACCTTGTCGCGGTGCTGGGCGGTTACGAGCGGCCCCATGTCCACGCCCTCCTTGTCGCCCGGCCCGATGACGATCGCTTCCGCCTTCTTCTTCAGCAGCTTCACCAGCGGGTCGGCCGCTGAGCCAACCGCGACCACCGCTGAGATCGCCATGCAGCGCTCGCCCGCCGAGCCGTAGGCCGCGCCGATCAGGGCGTCGGCGGCGAACTCGAGGTCGGCGTCGGGCAGCACCACGGCGTGGTTCTTCGCGCCGCCCAGGGCCTGCACCCGTTTGCCGTTCCTGGCGCAGGTTTCGTAAATGTATTTGGCGATCGGGGTGGAACCGACGAAGGACACCGCATGAATGCCGGGGTGGTTGAGAATTGCGTCCACCGTTTCCTTGTCGCCATGCACGACGTTGAACACGCCGTCGGGCAATCCCGCCTCCTTGAAGAGCTCCGCCATGCGCATCGAGGCCGAGGGCACCTTCTCGGAAGGCTTCAGGATGAAGGTGTTGCCGCAGGCGATCGCCACCGGGAACATCCACAGCGGCACCATCACCGGGAAATTGAACGGCGTGATGCCGGCGCACACGCCGACCGGCTGACGCACCGTGTGGCAATCCACGCCGGAGCCGACGTTCTCGGAGTGCTCACCCTTGAGGAGGTGCGGGATGCCGCAGGCGAATTCGACCACCTCGATGCCGCGCTGCACCGAGCCCATCGCGTCGGGCAGCGTCTTGCCGTGCTCCCCGGTGACGAGCCGCGCCAGTTCTTTCTGGTTCGCCTGCAGCAACTGCAGGAATTTCTGCATCACGCGCGCGCGCCGCAGCGGCGGGGTATCGCGCCACTCGGGAAATGCCGCCGCCGCGGCCTTCACCGCAGTATCCACGTCGGCCGCGTTGCAGAACGGCACGCGCCGGGTCACCGCTCCCGTTGCGGGATTGGTCACGTTGCCGTAGCGCGTCGCGCTTGCCCGCTGGCGCTTGCCCGCGATCCAGAGATCCACGACCGCGACTGTTTTCGCGTCAACTGGTGTGTTCATGCTGACTCCATTCCGCATTCATCATTCATCATTCATCATTCATCATTCATCATTCGGGCCGCTACGCGAGCGAATGGCATACAGCTCGCGGAAAGTTCGGCCCGGTGGCGCCGGCAGGTCACGTCCGCCGGTCCAGCCGTCGCCGAGCGGCAGGTGGTGAATCAGCCGCTGGTGCCCGCCGATCAATGCCAGCAGGCGCGCGCCGAGGGCGGTCATCATCGCATAGATCGCTGGCCGCTTCGCTGCCCAGCCCCACAGCGCGAGTCCCAGCCGCTCCGGCCACGGCTTCAATCCCCGCTCGAACTGCCGCTCGCGCAGTTTTCGCATCAGGTCCGGCAGCGGAATCTTCACCGGACATACCACGCCGCACTGGTTGCAGAACGTGGCGGCATTGGGCAGATCGTACGCGTTCTCCAGCCCCACGTAGCTCGGAGTCAGCACCGACCCCATCGGCCCCGGATAGACCCAGCCGTAGGCATGTCCGCCCACGCTCTGGTACACCGGGCAGTGATTCATGCATGCGCCGCAGCGTATGCAGCGCAGCATTTCCTGCAGGTCGCCGCCGAGGAGGCCGCTTCTCCCGCCATCGAGCAGTATCACGTGAAAATGCGCGGGGCCGTCGCGATCGCCCTCGCCCTTCACGCCGGTGGTGACCGAGATGTAATTGGAAATCGTCTGGCCGGTGCCGTGGGGCGGCAACAGCCGCATCAGCGTCGCCACGTCCTCCAGCGTCGGTACCACCTTTTCGATCCCCGTGATCGCCACGTGAACGCGCGGCAGCGTCGTTACCATGCGGCCGTTGCCTTCGTTGGTCACGATCAGCGTGGAACCGGTCTCGGCGACGATGAAATTGGCGCCCGAGATGCCCATGTCGGCGGTGAGGAAGTGGCCGCGCAGGCGCTCGCGCGCCTCCCGCGTCAGCGCCGCGATGTCGGTCTTGCGCGGCGTGCCGTGCTTCAACTCGAACAGGTCGGACACTTCGTCGCGGGTCTTGTGCACGACCGGCGCGACGATGTGCGAAGGCGGCTCCTTCGCGAGCTGCAGGATGTACTCGCCGAGATCGGTCTCGACCACTTCGATGCCCGCAGCCTCCAGGGCATCGTTCAACTCGCATTCCTCCGTCACCATCGACTTCGACTTCACCGCCTTCTTCACGCCATGCTGGCGCGCGATCTCGTTCACGATGCGGTTCACGTCCTCCCGGGTCTCGGCCCAGTGCACCACGGCGCCGCGCGCCACGGCATTGCGCTCGAATTCATCCAGGTACAAATCCAGATGGGCCAGCGCGCGGTCGCGTATCGCCGCGGCGGCGGTGCGGATCTCCTCGTAATTGCCGAGCTCCGCGACGCGCTCCGCCCGCCCGCGCACGAAGTTGCCCTGCAGCCGCTTCAACGCCGCCTGCAGGTTGGCGTTCCGCAGCTTCACGCCGGCGGTCGCCTTGAAGTGCATGGACGTTACTTGCATAAATCCGATCTGACCGCCAAGACGCCAAGGCCGCCAGGAAAATCCAACAAGACGACAAATATGGAAACCAAGTCCGATCACTCCATCCGGTACTTCCGGACAGCGTCCTCGTCCCACGCGAGCCCGTTGCCGGGGCGGTCGGGCACGACGGCTTTCCCGTCAACGATCCGCAACGGCTCCTCCACGATCGCGTCCGCCCAATCCACGTATTCCAGCCAGTGCGCGGTCGGCGTCACCGCGAGGAGGCTCGCGCTCACTTCCGGATAGAGATGCGAGGACATCCGAATCCCTTTCGACGCGGCCAGCTCGGCGGCGCGCCGCCAGCCGGTGACGCCCCCGATGCGCTCGAGGTCGGGCATCATGAAATCGCAGGATTGCGCGGCCAGCGCCCGCTCCATGTCGTGCACCAGCGAAAAGTTTTCTCCGATCTGCACCGGTGTCGCGAGCGCGCGCGCAACCTCGGCGCAGCCGGTGAAGTCGTCATGGCGGATCGGCTCCTCGATCCAGTAGACGCCCTCGCCGTCCAGCGCGCGCCCGCGCCGGATCGCCTCCTCCACGGTCAGCGCCTGGTTGTAGTCCACCATCACCTGGATGTCCCCGGGAAGGCGTGAACGCACTGCCCGCACTGCGGCAAGATCGGCTTCCAGCGTCGGGTAACCCAGGCGCAGCTTCATGGCGCGGAATCCACCGGCGAGGAGCTTCTCCGCTTCGTCCGCCACGGCCGCGGGCGCCATCAGGCCCAGGCCGCAACTGTTGTAGGCGGGCAGGGGCCGCAGAGTCCCGCCGAGGAAAGTTGCCAGCGGCATCGCCGCCGCCTGCGCCACCGCATCCCAGCAGGCGACGTCGAACGTCGCCAGCGCCATGCGCGCAACACCCTGTACTCCCATCAGCTTGAAGCGCTGCGCGAGCTTCTCCCACAGGGCAATCGGCTCCGCACGCTCGCCCTTCACGGTGCGCAGCACCTCCTCCAGCAGCACGACGATGGCGGCAGCCGCGGCCGGGAGATAGCAGAACTGGTAAGCGCGCCCGGTCACGCCCTCTTCGGTTTCGAGATCCACCAGCAACAACGGCGCCTCGCGCAGCGCCTGCTGGCTGGTGCCGAGCACGTACGTCATCGGCACCTTGACCGCGGTAGCGCGCAGCGAGCGGATCGTCAGAACGGGGGCGTTCATGGGATAGAAATGCGTGATTCGTTTCTCGTTTCTCGTTTCTCGTTTTTCGTCACTCGCGGCCAGGCTGCCAGTACATGAATCTGACACGAGTAACGAATAACGAGAAACGAGTCACTTCTTTCCTTGCGCATGCAGGATCAGTATGTCCCGCGCCGCGCGGTGGATCGGCGTCGGCACGCCGACGGCCGCGCCGAGCTCGACCACGGAGCCCGACAGCCACTCCACTTCCAGCGGATTGCCGCGCTCGAGATCGAGCTGCAGCGAAGCGGTCATCGTGCCCGGCAGCGTGTCGCTGAACGCGAGACGCTCTTCGGCGATATCTTCCGGCAGCCGGACCCCGTGGGCCCTTCCCACTGCGGCCGCCTCCCGCATCGCGTCCAGATAGAACTGGCGGGTGAGCGGATGCCCGAGGATCGGCCCGAGCGGCAGTCTAATGGTGGCCGTCACCGCGGCCATGCCCACGAGGAAAACGAACTTCTCCCAGATCGAGCGGCGGATGTCGTCGGAGAGCCTGGCATCGAGGCCGGCTTTCAGCGCGAATTCGAGCAGCGCTTCGGCGCGTTTCGAGCGTCGACCGTCGTACTCCCCGAACACCAACCTCTGCATCGTGCCGGTGTGCAGAATCACGCCGGGACGGGAGATCGCTGTACCCATGTACGCCACACCCCCCATCAATGCCTTCGCGCCGACGATGGGACGCAGGATTTCGTCCTTGCGCACGCCGTTCTGGAGTGACAGCACGCCAGTTTCCGGGCCCACCAGCGGCAGGATCGCGCGCACCGCGGCCTCGGTATCCCAAAGCTTGACGGCAATGACGACGAGATCGACGGGTCCTCCAATGGAACCCGGATCATCCGTTACCTGCACCTTGGGCAGATGCACGTTCCCGACCGGGCTTTCCAGTTTCAGCCCGTGCTCGCGCATGGCGGCGAGATGCGCGCCGCGGGCGATGAACGCCACGTCGCAGCCCGCCTGCGCGAGGCGGGCGCCGATCAACCCACCCACGCCGCCCGAACCCATGAATGCGATTTTCATGTTCTTCCTCTCCGATTCGTGCTTAGAGTGCCTAACATAATGAAACGCGCGTGCGTTGCGAGTCAGAATCGTCGATAGCGCGAAGCGAGGCGCAGCCAATACTCGCTGTATTGGCAAGCCTCGCGACAAAGCTAGCGGCGATTCTGGCCGCAACCCGCTCCGGGCTGGCACGGTTTTGGCCCGCGGCTACCTGCCCGGTGCATACCCGTCGCGGGGCCTGACCATGCCGCTGGTCGCGCGTCGCCAAAACCGTGACAGCGCAGCGTGTGTTTCATTATGTTAGGCGCTCTTAGGCCGCGGCGGGCTCCGCGAGCAGCCATTCGTACGCCGGTTGCACCTCCACACCCGGCGTCTTCACGCGCAGTGCCTGGCCGCGGTCGAGCACGAGCAGCCGTCGCAGCGCGCGCGGGTGCTCCTTCCCAGCCGCCGTCAGGGCCCGCAGCTCGCGATCCAGCGTTTTCGGTGCGGACGGATCCGTGCAGACCTGCAGCAGTTCTTCGCCTCCGGCGAGTCCGCGGGCGAGAAAGTCCACTTCCAGCCCGTCGCCGGTCTTCACGTAGCCGGTCTCGACCTTCCGCCGCCCGAGTTCGTTCTGCACCGCCGTCTCCAGCGCGTGTCCCAGGTTCGAGCGGCCGCTCGCATCGAAGGCCTTTATCAGTCCCGGGTCCACGGGATAGAGCTTGCGCGGGTTCGAATTGCGCTGGCGCTCCGATTCCGTGGCAAGCGCCACTGCCCCGAGCAGGAACGCGTCCAGCAAATAGCCGAGCATCGCATGCACCGCGTCCTTCGCCACGCCGTGCCCCTGCGCCTTCAGATCCTGGTGCAGCCGGTGGGCGCTGAAGCTGCCGGCCGGATTGCGCAGGCACTGGCGCACGAGCCAGCGCAGCGCGGCCACCTGCGAAACCCGGTAGCGCTCCACCACGTCGCGGAAGAGCACGGTATCCACGTATCCCTGGAGCAGTTCGATCCGCAGCGGCGCCGGGAGGCCCTGACTCTCGGGGAATCCGCCCTCGACCAGGAATTCCAGGAACCGCTTCTCCACCAGGGAGCGCTCGGCCGGGATCCAGCGCCGCGCGTCCTTCGCCGGTTCCTCGCCGCGATGGCGCAGGAACTCGCGAAAGCTGAAGGGACGGATGACGGTCTCCATCCCGCGACCGCGAAGCGAGGTGTGCACCTCGCGGGACAGCATCCGGGCCGACGATCCGGACACCGCGATCTCGACCTGCTCGGAGTCGAGCACCCGGCGCACGAAACGCTCCCACCCGGGGACGAGCTGGATTTCGTCGAGCAGCCAGTGCACTGTCTTCCGCCCGCGCAGTTCGGGGTGGCGGCGGTAGTGTTCCTCCAGCAGGAGGGCCAATTGATCCGCCTCGATGCCGGCCAGGCGGTCGTCGTCAAAACTCAAATAGAGCGCGCGCTCGGGTGGCAGGTCCCGTCGGCGCTCGTCCAGCAACTGGCGCAGAAAGGTGGTCTTGCCCGCGCGGCGCATGCCGACCACCGCATGCACCTTACCGGGCACCGCGGGCAACCGGGCGTCGCGCCGCGTCAACCCTGGCGGCGGCGCCGGCGCCAGGGCGGCGTTGAGCTTTTCGGTGAGCACCGGGTGCAGGGCCATGGGGAAAGGATGGGGTAAAGGTGTCCTTCTGTCAAGGACACATTAGATGAAACCCGGACCTGCCACAAGTCCACTTCTTACAGGTCCATTTCCTTGCGACGGCTCGGCGGCGAACAGGGGGCACAGGAAATTCGAGTCTGACCCCGAGGCCCGCCATGCAGTGACGCGGTGACGAAGTGATGGAAAATCTGTGTTTAGCTGTGTGTATCTGCGGCTAATCTTCACTTCCCACCAGCACTTCGGCAATGTGTAGCACCTTGGTCTTCATGTCACCCCGCCGCCTGAGCCGCCCTTCTATGTTCAACATGCAGCCGAGATCGCCCAGCACCACGGCGTCCGCGCCGCACGCCGCGATGTTGGCACACTTGCGCTCGGCGATATGCGTGGAGATCTCGCCGAATTTCACCGCGAAGGCGCCACCGAAGCCGCAACAGGTTTCCGCTTCTTCCATCTCGATCAGCTTCAATCCCGGGACTTTGGCGAGCAAGGCACGCGGCTGTGCTTTCACGCCCAGCTCGCGCAGGCCGGAGCAGGAGTCGTGATAGGTGACGCTACCATTGAATGATCCCGGCACGCGATCGAGCTTCATTACGTTCACCAGGAAATCGGTCAGCTCGTACGTACGCTCGCACAGGTTATGTACCCGTTCCAGTTCATCCGGAGCGTCGTGAAACAGCTCCGGATAGTGAGTGCGGATCATGCCGGCGCATGAGCCGGACGGCGCCACGACGTAATCGCAACCTTCGAACTCGTCCAGCACCTTGCGCGCAAGTGCCCTGGCGGTTGCGCGGTCGCCCGAGTTATACCCCGGCTGCCCGCAGCAGGTCTGCGTGCCCGGCACGACGACATCGCAGCCCGCGGACTCGAGCAGCTTGACGGCAGCGAACCCGATGCGCGGCCGCATCAGGTCCACGAGGCAGGTGACGAACAATGCGACGCGCATCGCTCTATGGAAAATGCCGTCTATCCGGCATTTCCGGGCTTGGAGGCCTCATACGCCTGCCGGAACGCCTCCAGCAGATCGAGTTCCGCAAGATCCCTTTTCCTTCCGGCCGCGCGTTTGCTCGCAATGATGTCCGCGATGGACATCACCGGAAACTTTTCGACGCGCACCGCGTTTCTTGCCGCGGCGTCGTAGCTCTCGATTCCATCCGGAGCGAACACAAGATCAACATCGAAAGGCCCGGAGGATATCTGCACGAAATCCTTGCCGTCCACGATCTCCGCCTGGTCCGCATCGCTCAGCGCAAATCCGATGTCAGTCAATGCGGCGACGATGCGGCGCCCGTTGTCCCGCGTTTTCCTCGGGAACAGATCCACGTCCTGGGTCGCACCCGGGTAGCCGAGAAGAATCGCGCCGCCTTTCCCGATGAACAGGTACTCGACGCCATACTTCTCGAATGCGTCGGCGATGACCCGGGCCTGTTCCGGCCTGAAGATCTTTTCCGTCACGCCCCGGACATTGCCCGTCCTGGCCGGGCATAGCCGAAATACTCGGGGTAGTTTTCTTCGCAAAAGCGCCGATACTCACTCATCGAGCTGAACGCAAGGTTCTTGTTCGAATCGCGCACCGGGTTGGGGTTGCGAAAAAAGCCGTAGCGGATTCTGGCCGCGACAGGACGCGCGAGCTGGCGCACGCATTGCCGCCGGAAATCATCAAGATCGGGTCTGTTGTTCATGGATTCGATCATATCGCACCGCGGGCGCGGGCGGCAAACAGTGAAACGCCCGCTCCGAACCGCCATATCATCAGGCATCCGGGTCGATCACGCGCATCGGACCGCCCGGCACCCGTTCACGCCATGCCGACCGGCTCGGCGAGATCGGAGCGCACTACGCCGGGACGGGCGCGCATCATGTCGTGCAGCTCTTTTTGCACCGTGGCGCAACCGGGATCGTTGAAGCGATTGTCCATCTCCGCCGGGTCGTTGGCGAGATCGTAGAGTTCGCCCGCGCCGGACTCGAGCTCGAAGGTGCATTTGTGGGTCTTCGTGCGCACCGTGCGCAGCTTGAGGCCGACGCCGCAGCGCGAAGCGTGCACGTGCCATTCGCTGTAGGCGACATCGCGGGTTTCGGCGCCGCCTCCCAGCAGGCGCCTGAGGCTGCGGCTCTGCAGCGCCACGGGCTGGGCGATGCCGGCGTACTCGTAGAACGTCGAAGCCAGATCGAGCGTTGATACCGGCTCGCCGACGATCCTGCCCGCCGCCACGCCCGGGCCCTGCGCCACCATTGTCACGCGCAGCAGATCCTCGTACGGAATGGGATGCTTGAGATAAAGACCGTGATTGCCGAGCAGCTCGCCGTGGTCGGTGGTGTAGACAACCAGCGTGTCCTCGGCGAGCCCGAGATCGCTCAAGGCAGTCAGGATGCGACCGACGTTATGGTCGATCAACGAAATCATGCCGTAGTAGTTGGCGGTCATCTCGGCCAACTGGCGGTCGCTCTGGTCGGGCACGCGCGAGCCCTCGGCGCGGAACTTGAGCAGGTCCGGATCGGCGAGTTGCGGCCGGCCCTCCAGCACCGCCTTGTGCCACCACGGCCGGCGCTCCAGGTCACGCACGCGGTGCTTCGGCAACGGCACGTCCTTCGGGTCGTACATCAGGCTCCACGGCTCGGGACAGTCGAACGGATGGTGCGGATCGGCAAACGACACCCACGCGCAGAACGGCTGGTCCGACTTCACCTGGCTGGAAAGCCAGTTGATCGCGCGGTCGCCCACCCAGTTGCTCAGATGCCAGGCGGCGGGAAGCCCCGAATACCAGGTCTGCGCCGCGCTGGCACCTGGGCGCGTTTCCGCCGCCCAGAGCTTCAAACCCTCCTCGTTCTCGCCGCGCGAGAGGAGCCAGCGTTCGTAGTGACCCATCGGCGGCCGGTCGAGCGGGCGCGTGCGGTGCATGTGGCCCAGCACCGATAGCTCGACGTGCTGGAAACCCATGTACGGCCCGGTCCAGCAGGTACCGTACTGCGCCTGGCTGAAGCGGCACTCCGGCGAGCCCGTCGCCTGGAACGTCGCCTTGGTCGCGAAGTGCGCCTTGCCCAGGAACGCGGTTTGATAGCCGGCGCGGGCGAGCGTGCCGGCAAAGCCATCCCCGCCGATTCGCGCATCGAGATCCACGCCGTTGTCCCACACGCCGTGCGTGAGCGGCAGCAACCCGGTCAGTATCGACGCGCGCGAGGGCTGGCACACAAGGTTCGGCGTAATACAAGCCGAGAATCTTGTCCCCCGGCGCGCGAGCATATCGAGATGCGGCGTGCGGATGTGCGGGTTCTCGAAGCCGTTGCAGTCCGCGCGCTGCTGGTCGGACGTAATGAGGATGATATTGGGATGCTTCGAACTCATACGATCTCCCTCGATCTGGCAAAGTCGCTGGCGCCGCCCATCAGCCAAACTTCCTGAAGGGCCGCGCGTATAGGCACGGATTACTTTTCAGCAAGCCCGGCTTCCTTGGCAGCTTTCGCCCAGATGCGCGTTTCAACGCTCATGCGCTGCGCCATCTCCCCAGGCGATCCGCCTACCACATCCAGTCCGGCATCAAACAATCGCTGCGCGATCTTCGGATCCGAGAGCGCCTTGTTGAAGGCGGCGGAGAGCCGGGCCACTGCCTCGTCCGGAACGCCCTTGGGCATCACCGCGCCGAACCACTGTGACATATCCATGTCGGGAAATCCCAATTCGGCAAGCGTTGGCACGTCGGGAAGCGCCTTGGCCCGTGCTTTGGACGTCACCGCGATCAGCCTGATCCTGCCCGCCTTCGCCTGCGGCA
>CAZFRR010000200.1:0-17535 GCA_964521405.1 uncultured Streptomycetaceae bacterium
GCGTCGTGGATGAAGCGCGGCATGATGAAGCGCGTCGCCTTGGTGATCGGCGCTGTGCCCTTCTTGAAAAGATCGTAGATGAAGTTGCCGTCGCGCGCCTTCGGGCCGAAGATCCACAGCACGCCCTGCCCCAGCAGGAACATCCCGGCGACTTCCACCAGCGCGCGGGCGATCGAGATCAAAAGAATGTCGAGTGGCATCAAACAGACCGGCGATAGTTCGTTCGCTATTGTATCCGACACCCCGCGGCGACATTCTTTATCAAACCGCGTCCGGCGTACCCCCTGTCCGCGAGAAGCCGGACAAAAAAAGCCCCGCTTGCGCGGGGCTTCTTCTGCTTCTGACTAGAAGGAAGGGGGCTACGGGGGAAACCTGGGTTTCCCCTGTTCCTTTCCTGTCCAGGGGATATGTGACGCGTGAAAACGCGTTACATATCCATCCCGCCCATGCCGCCCATGCCGCCACCATGACCGTGGCCGCCGTGGGATTCTTCCTTCGGCAGTTCCGCCACCATGGCATCGGTGGTGAGGATCAGGGACGCGACCGAAGCCGCGTTTTGCAGCGCGTAGCGCGTGACCTTGGTGGGGTCGAGCACGCCCATTTCGATCATGTCGCCGTACTGGCCGCTCTGCGCGTTGTAGCCGAAATTGCCCTTGCCTTCGACCACCTTGTTGAGGACCACCGACGGCTCGTCACCGGCATTGGCGACGATCCAGCGCAGCGGTTCTTCCAGCGCGCGCATCACGATCTTGACGCCCGCTTCCTGGTCGTGGTTGTCGGTCTTCGGCTTGGCATTGACGCGGGCGCGCAGATACGCCACGCCACCGCCCGGGACGACGCCCTCTTCCACCGCGGCGCGAGTCGCGTGCAATGCATCTTCCACGCGCGCCTTCTTTTCCTTCATCTCGACTTCGGTTGCGGCCCCGACCTTGATCAGCGCCACGCCGCCGGCGAGCTTCGCCACCCGCTCCTGCAGCTTTTCCTTGTCGTAGTCGGAAGTCGCTTCCTCGATCTGGGCGCGGATGCTCTTGACCCGGCCTTCGATCGTCTTGGTCTCGCCGTTGCCGTCGATGATCGTGGTATTTTCCTTGCCGATCTCGATGCGCTTCGCCTGGCCGAGTTCCTTCAGCGTGATCTTCTCCAGCTGCATGCCGGTCTCTTCCGAGACCACGATGCCGCCGGTCAGGATGGCGATGTCTTCCAGCATGGCCTTGCGGCGATCGCCGAAGCCCGGCGCTTTCACCGCGCAGGTCTTCAGGATGCCACGGAGGTTGTTCACCACCAGCGTGGCGAGCGCCTCGCCTTCGACTTCCTCGGCGATGATAAGCAGCGGCCGGCCGGCCTTCGCGACCTGCTCGAGCAACGGCAGCAGTTCGCGGATGCCGGAAACCTTCTTGTCGTAGAGGAGAACGTAGGGGTTCTCGAGGAGCGACATCTGCTTCTCGGCGTTGTTGATGAAGTAGGGCGACAGATAGCCGCGGTCGAATTGCATGCCTTCGACCACTTCCAGCTCGTTGTTGAGACTCTTGCCGTCCTCGACCGTGATCACGCCTTCCTTGCCGACCTTCTCCATCGCGTTGGAGATGATCTTGCCGATTTCGCTGTCGGCGTTGGCGGAGATGGCGCCGACCTGGGCGATTTCCTTGCTGGTCGTGCACGGCTTGGAGATCTTCTTCAGCTCGGCGACGATGGCGTCCACCGCCTTGTCGATGCCGCGCTTCAGATCCATCGGGTTCATGCCGGCGGCCCCGAACTTCATGACTTCCTGCACGATCGCCTGGGCCAGCACGGTGGCGGTGGTGGTGCCGTCACCCGCCACGTCGGAAGTCTTGGAGGCGACTTCCTTCAGCATCTGCGCGCCCATGTTCTCGAACCTGTCCTTCAGCTCGATTTCCTTCGCAACCGACACGCCGTCCTTGGTGACGGTGGGGGCGCCGAAGGAGCGCTCGAGCACTACGTTCCTGCCTTTCGGGCCGAGGGTCACTTTCACCGCGTCGGCCAGAATGTTGACACCGGCCACGATCTTAGCGCGGGCGGAGTCGTGAAATTTGACATCTTTTGCTGACATTTTGAATTCTCCTGTTTCGGGGAAATTACTTGCCTTCGATCACGCCCATGATGTCTTCTTCGCGCATCACGAGCAGTTCATCGCCTTTGACCTTCACGGTCTGCCCGGAGTACTTGCCGAACAGGATCTTGTCGCCCACCTTGATGTCGAGGGGGCGCACCTTGCCGTCTTCGAGGATCTTGCCCTTGCCCACCGCGATGACTTCGCCCTGGTCGGGCTTCTCGGCAGCAGTATCGGGAATGACGATCCCGGATGCGGTCTTGCGCTCTTCTTCCAACCGCTTGACGATCACGCGGTCGTGTAGAGGACGAATTTTCATTGCAAAGCCTCCTATGAATTAACTGGGGTACTGAAAACTGACTACGACGGAGAATGGCTTGATTAGCACTCATCTCCAGCGAGTGCTAATAATACCTATAAGATCGTACTAAGACAAGAGGTTAGCAGGATAACCCCACCGGCAATGCACCGGTGTTAGCGCTCACTAACCCGAGGGTGGTTAGTGGCCAACTTATTGAAAGTAAAGCGTTACTCCAGATCGATCGGGGCGCTGGCAGCGACCCCGAACCGGTATACCGTCTTGCGGTTGGCGTCACAGCGGGGCGGGATCGGGCGGTGCGGGCAGGGAGGAGGCCGCCGTCCCCCGGAAGTCAGAGTGGCGTCGTCGGCAACCTCGGCCCAGATGCCGCCGCTGACGGGCCGGAACAACCACATGAGATAGCCGCGGGTGGCTGCCAGCTGCACCAACTCATCGGCGTCCGGCGCGTCGGCTACCACGATCTGGTTGCCGTTGATGCCGTAGGGGAACGCGCCGAACGCCTGCAGGCATTCGAGCGCCTCGGTGGAAGGCGCGCCGGGCCGCAGGCAGCCTTTTCTCTCGGCGCGCGCGACATCCCACGCGCCCAGCTCCCACGCCGCTTCCATCGCGGCCTGGTCCACCGCGACCAGATTGCGCCAGCGGTCGTTCAACTGCAGCGCGGAACTCGGCACCGGCGTGAACGACACCGGCTCGGCCTCATCCACTTCGGCGAGCCGCTCCTTGATGAAGCCATGCCAGTGCAGCGTCAGTATCACCGGCGTGTCGGGGCAGGGTATCGCCGCGAGCGTGATGCCCACCAGCGGCAGGCCGGTTGCGGAGATCTGGTCCTCGATGCGGTCGAGCAATTGCATGGCGGATTAGCTCCTTTTGAGTGAGTGCTACACTGCTGCGCGAGCCACTGCAGTCACGAGCAAGAAAGATGCCACTCGTTGCTTCGAACGCTGCGGGTCAGGCTGCGGTTGACTTGGAGGGAGTCGATGCCTGGCGCCGGCGGCTGCCGGCGGCCGATGTGACTTACTGGTGCTGCGCGATGTGCGAATGTAGAAAGCCGACTCCTGGTTTCCATTCACTCTTCCGATTTCTAATGCCTTCGCCGCTAAAATGCAAACTAGCACTCGCAACGGTCTGCTGCTAGAACGCAGCCTGGCCGCGGTCTGGCACCCGTGCACCCAGATGAAGCAGCACGAGAAGCTGCCGCTCGTTCCGGTGGCGCGGGGTGAAGGTTGCTGGCTTTACGATTTCGACGGCCGGCGCTATCTCGACGCCATCAGCTCGTGGTGGGTCAACCTGTTCGGCCATTGCAACCCGCGCATCAACGCCGCGATCGCCGATCAACTGGGCCGGCTCGAGCACGTGCTGCTGGCCGGATTCAGCCACGAGCCGGCGGTGGCGCTGTCCGAGCGGCTCGCGCTCGCGAGCGGCGGCGCGCTCGGCCATTGCTTCTACGCCAGCGACGGCGCCTCCGCGGTCGAGATCGCGCTCAAGATGAGCTTTCACTACTGGCGCAATACCGGCCGGCCGGGGAAAACCGGCTTCGTCAGCCTCGCCGGGAGCTATCACGGAGAAACCCTCGGCGCGTTGGCGGTGACCGACGTCGCCCTCTTCAAGCACACCTACGCGCCGCTGGTCATGAAGAGCCACCAGGTGATGAGTCCCGACTGGCGGCTGGCGGAAAAGGGGGAGTCGCCGCGCGATTACGCGGTGCGCAGCGCCGCGGCGCTGGAACAGCACTTGGAACGCCACCATGCCGAAACCGCGGCGCTGATCGTCGAGCCGCTGGTGCAGGGCGCTACCGGCATGGCGATGCACGACGCCGAGTATCTGCGCCTCGCGCGCGCGCTGTGCGACCGCTACGAGGTGCATCTCATCGCCGACGAGATCATGACCGGCTTCGGGCGCACCGGCAGTTTTTTGGCGATCGATCAGGCCGGCATCACGCCGGATTTCCTGCTGCTGTCCAAGGGCATTACCGGCGGCTACCTGCCGCTCTCCGTCGTGATGACGCGCGATGCCATCTACCGCGCGTTCTACGACGATGACGTGGCGCGCGGTTTTCTGCACTCGCACTCCTACACCGGCAACGCGCTCGCCTGCCGCGCGGCGCTCGCCACGCTCGACATCTTCGATGAGGACCGGGTCATCGAGACGAACCGGGCGAAGAGCGCGCAAATCCGGGCGGCGGCAAGCGCGATCGAGCAGCATCCCCGGGTCCGGCATTTCCGTTCCACCGGCATGATCCTCGCCTTTGACGTAAAAACGTCCGATCCCGGCTTCGCCAGCCGTTTTTTTGCCGCCGCGCTCGAGCGCGAGCTCCTGCTGCGGCCCCTCGGCAATACCGTCTACTTCATGCCGCCTTACGTGATCAGCGCGGACGAGATCGAGTTGCTGGCCGATCGAACAGCCGCCATCCTCGATGCGCTGCCTTCGGCCTGAGCGCGGGCTGCGGCATAATGCTGTCATCGAGAATGGCGAGACGGATCGAATCTAATTTGGTTGCGGGAAGGGCAGGGCGCCTGGGAAACTGGCTGGCGGCGGCGCTGGCGCTGCTCGCCGCGGGGCTCCCGCTCGGCGCACCCGCCCAACTGCCGGAACCGGTGGCCCGCGCGCTGGTGAAAGCCGGCATACCCGAAGCCTCGGCTTCGCTCTACGTGCACGAGGTCGGCGCCCAGCGCCCGCTGCTCACAGCGGGGGCCGAGCGCGCGATGAACCCCGCCTCCACCATCAAGCTGCTCACGACCTACGCCGCGCTCGATACTCTCGGCCCGGCCTTTTCCTGGACCACCGAGGCCTATGCCGCGGGGCCGCTCAAGGACGGCGTGCTCGCGGGCGACCTCGTGATCAAGGGCCAGGGCGACCCGAAGCTCACGCTGGAGAATTTCTGGCTGCTGTTGCGGGGCCTGCGCGGCCGCGGCGTGCGCGAGATCCGCGGTGATCTCGTGCTCGACCGCAGCTACTTCACCGCGGAGGAATTCGACGCCTCGCGTTTCGATGACCAGCCGACACGGCCTTACAACACGGGGCCCGATGCGCTCCTCGTCAATTTCAAGGCGGTGCGCCTGCAGTTCATCCCCGACCCGGAAGCGCGCGCGGTGCGCATCATTGCCGAACCGGCGCTGCCGCAGGTGAGAATCGACAACAAGCTCGCGCTCGATGCGAGCGGTCCCTGCGGCGACTGGGTGGCCAGGCTGAAGCTCGATACGCAAGGCGACGCGACGGCCGCCCGCCTCACCTTCAGCGGCGCCTTTGCGGCGAGCTGCGGCGAGCGCGCGCGCCATTTCAGCGTGCTCGGCCATGCCCAGTACACCCTCGCCTTGTTCCGCGAGCTGTGGCGCGAGCTGGGCGGCACGCTCACCGGCACGGTCCGCGAAGGCGCCGCGGGAGCCGATGCGCGCCTGATCGCTTCCGTGCAATCGCCCGCGCTCTCCGAGGTCGTGCGCGACATCAACAAGTATTCCAACAACGTCATGGCGCGCCAGTTGTTCCTCACGCTGGGCGCGGCGGGGGCGGGCGCCCCGGCGACCGCCGAGAAATCGGGCCGCGTCATCCGCCAGTGGCTGGCGGGCAAGGGGCTCGCATTCCCGGAACTGGTGCTGGAGAACGGTTCCGGGCTCTCGCGCGCCGAGCGCATCAGCGCGCACAGCCTGGGCCAGCTGCTGCTCGCCGCCTTCAGGAGCCCGGTGATGCCGGAGCTGATGGCCTCGCTGCCGGTCGCCGCGGTGGACGGCACGATGAAAAAACGGCTGTCGGGAGCGGACATCGCGGGCCAGGCGCACCTCAAGACCGGATCGCTCTCCGGCGTGCGCGCGATCGCGGGCTACGTGCTGGACGGCGCGGGGCGGCGCGTGGTGGTGGTCCTCTTCGTCAACCACGCCAACGCAGGCAACACCCAGGGGGTGCAGGACGCGCTGCTGCGATGGGCTTACAACCGCTAGGATTTTGCCGGGCTGCGGGTCCGACAAAATCCTGGATTGATGTAGATACGCTGCGGCACGCTCTTGGCGCCGGTCTCATCCGGTTTTCAACCTTCTGCGCAAGATCCCACGCCATTTTCCCTCAATCAGATGAAAACTATGTCACGAATCCCGTGTCTTATCCTGGCGAGGTTGCGTTGAATTCTCTTTCAGCGGGCGTAGAATGAATCGATCCGGGGGGATGCACATGCCGTCTCGTTGTGCAGTGCTGGTGTCGGCGATTGCGGCCATTGTTTGGCCGGCTTTCGCAGCGTACGCCACCGACTTCGCTCCCCGCCTTCTGCCCAATGTCCTGGACAGCCAGCCGCAACCGGCTCAACCCACGCTCAACCTGTCTCGCTCCGCTTCCGGATTACGGCCCGAGGGCCGCGCCGCCGGATTGAGGCTCGATGTGGAAGCCGCGCTACCTCCAACCCGCCTCGACGAGGCGCGCTACGACTACTCCGTGTATACGCCCATCCCATCGCCGAGCACGAACGACGCCCGTCACGAGACGGCCAACAGTGCTGCTGCTTCTGCCTCCCTTCCTACGAACCTGTGGACAGGCTACGGCGGCCAGGGCGCCGGCGCCTCGAAGCTCAAGCTGCCCCCGCCGGCAACCGCGACGAAATCGGGTTGGGCGATGTCAGGGCGAGTCGGGCCGCTGCGCTGGTTGAGCCCGCTCGACGGAGAAGGGGAAACCCGGATGCGCTTTGGCGGCCGGGTGCAAGGCCAGCCGCGGATGCCCGGCCTGGGTCTCTTCAACGTCGGCGTCCATTACAACTTCGAATAGCGAGGAGTTTGTCGGACCCTGATCCGACAAACTCCTTGAGCAAGACCGCCTGCTATCGAATCCAGGCTGCTAGAGGCCCAGCTCGCGCCACAGCGCGTCCACGCGGCGCTTCACGTCCTCACTCATCGCGATGGTCTCGCCCCAGCGGCGGTCGGTCTCTCCCGGCCACTTGTTGGTGGCGTCCATGCCCATCTTGGACCCGAGCCCCGGCGCCGGGCTCGCGAAATCGAGGTAGTCGATCGGCGTGTGCTCGGTGATGAGCGTGTCGCGGCGCGGGTCCACCCGTGTCGCCAGCGCCCAGACCACTTCCTTCCAGTCGCGGACGTTGATGTCGTCGTCGGTGACGATGATGAACTTGGTGTAGAGGAACTGGCGCAGAAATGACCAGATGCCGAACATCACGCGCTTGGCGTGACCCGGGTACTGCTTCTTCATGCTGACGCAGGCGATGCGGTAGGAGCAGCCCTCCGGCGGCAGGTAGAAGTCCACGATCTCGGGGAACTGGCGCTTTAACAGCGGCACGAACACCTCGTTTAACGCCATCCCCAGCACCGCCGGCTCGTCCGGCGGTTTGCCGGTATAGGTCGAGTGGTAGAGCGGATTACGCCGTGACGTAATCCGCTCAATCGTAAAGACTGGAAAGCGCTGCTGTTCATTGTAATAACCGGTGTGATCGCCGTGCGGGCCCTCCAGCGCGGTCTCGCCGGGGTGGATCCAGCCTTCGAGCACGATTTCCGCGGCGGCCGGGACCTGCAGGTCGTGGCCCAGGCACCTCACCAGCTCCGTCTTCGATCCCCGCAGCAGGCCCGCGAACTGGTACTCGGAGAGCGCGTCCGGCACCGGGGTCACCGCCCCCAGCATGGTGGCGGGATCCGCGCCCAGTGCCACTGCCACCGGAAACGGCTCGCGCGGGTGCGCGAGGCAATGGTCGCGGTAGTCGAGCGCGCCGCCCCGGGTGCTCAACCAGCGCATGATCACCTTGTTGTGCGCGATCACCTGCTGGCGATAGATGCCGAGATTCTGCCGGCTCCGGTTGGGTCCGCGTGTGACCGTCAATCCCCAGGTGATGAGCGGCGCGGCGTCCCCCGGCCAGCAGGTCTGCACCGGCAGTTGTGCGAGGTCCACGTCCGTTCCCTCGCGAACGATCTCCTGGCAGGGAGCGTTTGATACCACCCGCGGCGCCATCGCCAGGACCTGCTTCAGGAGCGGCAGCTTGTCCCACGCGTCCTTCCATCCCCTGGGCGGCTCGGGCTCTTTCAGCGTTGCGAGCAGCACGCCCAGTTCGCGCAGCGACGCGGTGGGATCCGCGGCATCGACGCCCATGCCGAGCGCAACGCGCCTCACCGTGCCGAACAGGTTGGCGAGCACGGGCATTGCGTGCCCCTTGGGCTGCTCGAACAGGAGCGCCGGCCCGCCCGCTTTCAGCACGCGGTCGCAGATCTCGGTCATCTCGAGGCGGGAATCCACCGTCGCGGCGACGCGCTTCAACTCGCCGCGCGCCTCGAGTTGTGCCAGGAAATCGCGCAGGTCCCGGTATTTCATCGCGGCAGCGCCAGCGCCAGGCGGTTATTCAGCATCAGGTCAAAAGCGATACCCGCGAAGAGCACTGCGCCCACCCAGTTGTTGTTGAGAAATGCCCGGAAGCAGTCGTCCCGGCCGCGTGCCCTGATGAGCCGGTACTGATGCGCGACCAGAGCGCCCGCCGCGAGCAGCCCCAGGTAATAGAGCCATCCGAGATGATGCCATACGCCCATCGCGGCCATGATGCCCAGAAAAACCGCATGACAGGCCATGACGGCGGCGACATCAAAGCGGCCGAGGAAGATCGCCGAAGAGTTCACGCCGAGCTTCACATCATCGTCGCGGTCCACCATCGCGTATTCCGTGTCGTAGGCGATGATCCAGAAAAAGGTCGCGGCCATGAGGATCCAGGCCACCGCCGGCAGGGTTTCCTGCTGGGCGGCGTAGGCCATGGGCACCCCGAAACTGAAAGCGATGCCCAGCCCGGCCTGCGGGAACGCGATATGGCGCTTGAGAAACGGATAGATCACGGTGACGGCCAGCCCGAAAAACGAAAGGGTGAGGGCGAGCCGGTTCAATTGCAGCACCAGGGCGAAACTCAGCGCCAGCAGCACCATCGCCAGCGCCGCCGCTTCGCCCGCCGCCAGCCGCCGCGCGGCCAGCGGGCGGGAGCGGGTGCGCTCGACATGGGGGTCGATATCGCGATCGGCCAGGTCGTTGATGATGCACCCCGCGGACCGCATCAGCACTGTCCCCACCAGAAAGATGAACAGCACGTCGAGGCTCAACCATCCCGGCGCCGCCAGCCACAACGCCCACAGCGTCGGCCACAGCAGCAGCAGTATGCCGATCGGCTTGTCGAGCCGCATCAGCTGCTCGTAGGCGTCGAACCGCTCCTTGAGGGTCATGGCGAGTGAATTCCCGCGGGAAAACGGATCCTCAGCTCAGTATAGGCGATCGGGTTAACCAGTGATTCGTGAATGGTGAGTCGTGATTCGAGGGATTGCAAGACCGGGTTGGCGAATTGGGTCGATTCACGATTCACCATTCACGAATCACGCCTTCAGCAGTTCATGGCGGTCGCCCAGCCAGCGCGCGAGGTGGGCGCGCGCGCAATCGGGATGGTCGCGCAGCAGGGTGGCGGCGGTGGCGCGCGCGCGATCGAGGAGATCGAGGTCGGCGTCGAGATCGGCGAAACGCAGCAGGGGCGCGCCGCTCTGGCGCGCGCCGAGGAGCTCCCCCGGACCGCGCAGCTTGAGATCGTGGCGCGCGATCTCGAAACCGTCGCTGTTTTCGTAGATCACCTTCAGCCGCTCGCGCGCCGTCGGCGTCAACGGGTTCTGGTAGAGCAGTATGCACGCGCTCGCCTGCGCGCCGCGCCCGACGCGACCCCGCAACTGGTGCATTTGCGCGAGCCCCATGCGCTCCGCGTGCTCGATCACCATCAACGTCGCATTGGGGACGTCGACGCCGACTTCGATCACGGTGGTCGCGACCAGCAGCTGGATCGTGCCGGCCTTGAATCCCGCCATGACCTCCCCTTTTTCCCCGGCCTTCAGGCGGCCGTGGACGAGGCCCACCTTGAGGTCGGGAAAGGTGCGCCGCAGGGCTTCGTAGGTCTCCAGCGCCGCCTGCAACTGCAGCCGGTCGGATTCCTCCACCAGCGGGCACACCCAGTACGCCTGGCTGCCCGCCATGCACGCATCGCGAATGCGCTGGATGACTTCGGCGCGCCGCGCCTCCGACACGAGCCGGGTCGCGACCGGCGTGCGTCCGGGGGGCATTTCGTCGATCACCGACACGTCGAGGTCCGCGTAGTAGCTCATGGCGAGCGTGCGTGGAATCGGCGTTGCGCTCATCATCAACTGGTGCGGCTGGGAGGCGCGGCCCGAACGCGCGCCCTTCATGCGCAGCGCAAGTCGCTGGTGCACGCCGAAGCGCTGTTGCTCGTCGATGATCGCGAGCCCCAGGTTCCTGAATTCGACTTCCTGCTCGAAGAGAGCGTGGGTGCCGACGGCGATCATGGCCTCGCCACGGGAGACTTTCTCGAGCGCTTGCTGCTTTTCCTGCTTCTTCATTCCCCCCGCGAGCCACGCGACCGGGATGCCGACCGGCGCGAGCCAGCGCAAGAACTGGGCGTAGTGCTGCTCCGCGAGTATCTCGGTCGGCGCCATCAACGCCACCTGGTGGCCGTTCTCCACGCATTGCAGCGCGGCGAGTGCGGCCACGATGGTCTTGCCGCTGCCGACATCGCCCTGCAGCAAGCGCTGCATCGGGCACGGCTGGGCGAGATCCGCGCGGATTTCGGCGAGCGCCTTGTGCTGCGCGCGCGTCAACGCGAACGGCAGGCTCTCCTGCAGCGCGCGGGCCGCCTGGCCGCGCGGGCGCAGCGCCGGCGCGCGGGCGGCCTTGCGGCGCCGGTAGTGCAGCCGCATCGAGAGTTGCTGCCCCAGGAGCTCGTCGAACTTGATCCTGCGCCACGCCGGGTGGCGCCGCTCCTGCAACGCGTCCCGCGCCACGCGCGCCGGCGGGTTGTGCAGCAGCAGCACCGATTCGCGGAACGGCGGCAACTCCAGGCCCTCCAGCAGCGGCCGCGGCAGCGTGTCCGTGAGGTCGCAGTCGGTGAGCGCGTGCGCGATCAGCCGCCGCAGCGCCTCCTGAGCGAGGCCCGCGGTAGCCGGGTAAACCGG
The DNA here is from genome assembly GCA_964521405.1 of uncultured Streptomycetaceae bacterium. Classification (GTDB taxonomy): domain Bacteria; phylum Pseudomonadota; class Gammaproteobacteria; order Burkholderiales; family SG8-41; genus SG8-41. The sequence continues at coordinate 11,342 of CAZFRR010000200.1, forward strand.
CGTCAACGCGCGCGCGACCGGCGCGCCTTCCTGCACCAGGCGGTATTTCGGATGCACCATCTCCGGGCCGTGGAAACCGTGGCGGATCTCGCCGAAGGCGCGCACGCGCGCGCCGGGCGCGAGTTGCTTCAACTGGCTTTGATAGAAGTTGAAGAAGCGCAGCGTCAGCACGCCGCTGCCGTCCTGGATGTGGCAGACCAGCTGGCGCCGGGGGCGGTAGCGGATGTCCGCTTCCACCACCGCGCCCTCCACCAGCACCGGCTGGCCCGCCGGCGCCTCGCTGAGGGAATAGAGCCGCGTCTCGTCGTCGTAGCGCAGCGGCAGGTGCAGCACCAGGTCGAACTGGCTCGCGATCCCCAGCTTCGCGAGATGCGTCAGGACTGACTTGCCGAGTCCTGAAAGTGATGGGTGATGAGTGATGGGTGATGGGTCAGAGCGTGGGCGCGCCATGTTTCACACTCATCACTCGCCACTTGTCACTCGTCACTCGTCACTCGTCACTCGTCACTCGTCACTTGTCACTTGTCACTCCAGATGCATGATGGCGTCGATCTCCACCTGCGCCCCGCGCGGCAGGCTGGCGACGCCGACCGCGGCGCGCGCGGGGTAGGGCGCCGTGAAATAGCCCGCCATGATCTCGTTCACCAGCGCGAAATTGCCGAGATCGGTGAGGTAGACGGTCAGCTTGACCGCGTCCTTCAGGTCGCCGCCCGCCGCTTTGGCCACCGCCTGCAGGTTCTGGAACACGCGATGGATCTGCGGGCCGACGCCGGCGACCATCTCCATGGTCTGGGGATCGAGCCCGATCTGGCCGGCGAGGTAGACCGTGGCGCCGCAGCGCACCGCCTGCGAGTAGGTCCCGATCGCCTTGGGCGCGGCGTCGGTATGGATGATCTGCCTGGCCATGGTTTGATACCTCAGGAAGGAAGTTTCAACACGTACTTGGCGAGGATGTTACGCTGGATTTCGCTCGAGCCGCCGTAGATGGTGGCGGGGCGCGAGTAGTAGAAGGGATTCAGGAAGTCTGTCTCGACTCCGGCCACGTCTTGAACACCCGCGATGACGCCCTCCTCGGCGCCGGCCTCGACCAGCAGCTCCGCCAGGCGTTGCCAGGTCTCCATGGTCCAGATCTTCAGCATGGAGACGTCCTGCCCGAGCGGCTCGCCGCGCTTCACCTGCTCGACGAAGCGGCCGTAGAGGGACGCGCCGTCCTCGATGTCGAGCTTCAACGCGATGAAACGGTCGGCGAAACCGGCGTCTTCCATCAGGCCTTTCGCGCGTGCGACCATTTCCAGGCGGTTCAAGGCGTACTGCGGGCGGCGCGGGCTGCCGAGGCCGAGCCGCTCGAAGCCCAGCAGCGCCTTTGCCACCGTCCAGCCGTCGTTCAACGCGCCGACGAGCGTATCGCGCGGCACGCGCACGTTGTCGAAGAACACCTGACTGAACTCCTCGTGGCCCGCGAGGTTGCGGATCGGGCGCAGCGTGATGCCGGGCGTCTTCAGGTCCACCAGCAGGAAGCTGATGCCAAGCTGCTTCTTCGCCGTCTTGTCGGTGCGCACCAGCAGGTAGATGTGCGTCGCGTCATCGGCCAGCGAGGTCCAGATTTTCTGGCCGTTGACGACGAAGTGCTCGCCCTCCAGCACCGCGGCGGTCTGCAGGCTCGCGAGATCGGAACCCGCGTTGGGCTCGGAGTAACCCTGGCACCAGATGTACTCGCCGGAGCGGGTGCGCGGCAGATAGTGGTGCTTCTGGGCTTCGGTGCCAAAGCGCATGATGAGGGGGCCGACCTGCGTGATGCCCTGGTCGGGCGCGCGCGCAACCCCGTGGCGCTCCAGCTCCTCGAGGTAGATCACCATCTTGCCGGCCTCGAGCGCCATGCCGCCCCATTCGCGCGGCCAGTTGGGCGCGATCCAGCCCTGCTCGGTGAGCTTGCGCCACCAGTCCTTCATCTCGCGCCAGCGCGCGCGGTGCAGGATAAAGCGCAGCTCCTGGGGGTATTCGGCCTCGACGAAAGCCCGGACCTCGCGGCGGAAGTCCTCGTCGCGCATCGCGCTGTAATCCCGGGGGGGCGCGGCACTCATGCAGCCACTCCCGCCGTCAGCCGCGCATAGCGGCGGCGATGCCAGAGCGGGTGGCCGAGCCATGCCGCCAGGGTCATCGCGCGCTTTAAATAGAGCCCCGCGTCGTACTCGTCGGTGAAGCCGATCGCGCCATGAAGCTGTATCGTCTCGCGCGTAATTTTCAGCGCGGCATCGGAGCAACGCGCCTTGACGCGGCTGGCGAGCGCGGCGCGGGCGCCCGCGTCGGGCCCGCGGTCGAGCAGGGTCAGCGCTTCATCGAGCACCGCGCCTGCCAGTTCCTTCTGTATGTGCAGGTCCACCGCGCGGTGCTGTAGCGCCTGGAAAGCGCCGATCGGCTTGCCGAACTGCACGCGCGTCTTGAGGTAATCGAGTGTCATCTCGAGCGAGCGCTCCATCACGCCCACGAGTTCGGCGCTCGCGATCGCGGCTCCGTGATCGAAGGCGCGGGCGAGCGCCTCTGCCGCGACCGGCCCGGCCGCCACCACGCGTCCCTTCGGCGCCAGCGCATCCTGCAGCCGGAGGGTGCCGAAACTGCGCCCGTCGGCGAGCGGTTCGAGATCGAGACCAGCGCCCGCCGTCCCTCGCGGCAGCCACAGCAGGACGATGCCGTCGTTGGTCTGCGCGGAAACCAGGAAGGCGTCGGCCTGGGCCGCGCCGGAGATGAAACGCTTCGTGCCGGAGAGCCGGTAGCCGCCCTCGAACGGTTCGGCCCGCGTTTGTATCGCGGCCGGGTCGAGCACGCCCGGCTCTTCCTGCCACGCCAGCGCGGGCAGCAACTCGCCAGAGATGAGGCGCGGCAGTTCCCCGCGCTTCAGCGCTTCGTTGTCCCCGGCGGCAAGCGCGGTCGCGGCCAGCACCGCCGTAGCCGCGAGCGGCTCCGGAGTCAGCGCGCGCGCCAGCCCCTTCGCGACCACCGCCATTTCGGAGAGCCCCAGCCCGAGGCCGCCGTAGCGCTCGGGCACCAGGATGCCGAGCCAACCGAGCGTGGCCATCTGGCTCCACGTTGCGCGGTCGTATTCCTGCGGCGTGTCGCGGAGCCGGCGCACCCGCGCGATATTGGTGCCGCGCGTGGTGAAATCCGCAACGCTGTCCGCCAGCAGCAGGCGCTGCTCGGTTGCGCTGTCGGGGACGGCTGGACGGGTGGGCGCCATCGCGTGGCAGTTAGCGGCGTTCTGCGGTCACAGGAAGCGCTGTCCGAGCCACCACGCGATCGCGGCGATAAAGGCCGAGCACGGAATCGTGAGCACCCAGGCCAGCACGATGTTGCCGGCGATGCCCCAGCGCACGGCGGACACTGACTGCACCGAGCCGACGCCGACGATCGCGCCGGCGATGGTGTGAGTGGTGGATACCGGGATGCCGAAGATGGTCGCCAGGAACAGGGTCATGGCCCCGCCGGTCTCGGCGCAGAAGCCGCCCACCGGCTTCAACTTGGTGATGCGCTGGCCCATGGTCTTGACGATGCGCCAGCCGCCGAACGCGGTGCCGAGCGCGATCGTGACGTAGCAGGAGATCACGACCCACATCGGCACCGGCTGTGCCGCAGTCGTCAGGCCAGCGGCGATCAGCAGCATCCAGATGATGCCGATGGTCTTCTGCGCATCGTTGCCGCCGTGACCGAGGCTGTAGAGAGAGGCGGAGAGGATCTGCAGCCGGCGGAACCAGCGGTCCACTCGCGCCGGGGTGGAGCGTACGCACAGCCACGATACCGCGACCATCAGCGTGGCCCCGAGCAGCAGGCCGAGCAGCGGCGCTACGAAGATGAACGCGATCGTCTTTACCAGGCCGCTGGTGATCAGCGCCCAGGCGCCGCTTTTTGCAACCGCCGCGCCGACCAAGCCGCCGATCAGGGCGTGGGACGAGCTCGACGGGATGCCGTAATACCAGGTGATGAGGTTCCACGCGATGGCGCCGGCGAGCGCGCCGAACACGACGTAGTGGTCCACCACCGCGGGGTCGATGATGCCGCGTCCGATGGTGGTCGCGACACTCAGATGGAACACGAAGACGGCGGCGAAATTGAAAAACGCCGCCATCATCACCGCCTGGTAGGGGGTGAGCACGCGGGTGGACACTACGGTAGCGATGGAGTTGGCCGCGTCGTGGAACCCGTTCAGAAAATCGAACACCAGCGCGACGACCACCAGGAAAATCACCGCCCCTAGACCGATGGTGGTCACTTCCATCGGGCGCGCCTCACGAGTGCTCCAGCACGATGCCTTCGACGATGTTTGCCACGTCCTCGCAGCGGTCCGTTATCAGTTCCAGCAGCTCGTAGATCGTGCGCAGCTTGATCAACTGCTTGACGTCAGCCTCCTCGCGGAACAGTCGCGACATCGCGGAGCGCATCACGCGGTCGGCGTCCGACTCCAACCGGTCGATCTCCTGGCAGGTCTTCAATATCGCCTCCGGGTGGCGCAGGTTCGAGAGCAGCCCGACGGCAGCCTTTACGCGGTCGCAGGTCATCTGGCAGATCTGCGCCAGCTGCTGCGCCTCCGCGCTGACGATCCGGATGTCGTAGAGCACGAAGGATTCGGCCACGTCCTGGATGAGGTCCAGGATATCGTCCATTCTGGTGATGAGCTGGTGGATCTGGTCGCGGTCGAGCGGCGTGATGAAGGTCTTGTGCAGCAGCGTGATGGTTTCGTGCGTAATCTTGTCGGCGGCGTGCTCGGCGTGGTCGATGCGCTCCGCGTGCTTCGCCGACGCCTCGGGATGGGCGATGAGTTCACCGAGGGCGCGGCTGCCTTCGACGATGTATTCCGCATGAGCGTTGAACAGGTCGAAAAACCGGCCCTGGCGCGGCATCAGTTTGCTGAACATGGCGTAATCCTTGTCGCGGCGGTCGCCAACGGTGGCGACCGCGCTATTTTGCCAGAATGCCTACCCCAACTTTCAGGAATCTCGCATCAACCCGACCGGTCCCGATCGGGCCCACCAGTCTCACTCGAAATCCAACGAGACCGTTCGCGGTTCGGTAGTTCGATATTCCATCGCCCGGTATTTCACAAACTCAAAAGGCCACCCGCTGGTGGCCTTTTGAGTTTGGTGGAGACGAGGAGGATCGAACTCCCGACCTTCGCATTGCGAACGCGACGCTCTCCCAGCTGAGCTACGTCCCCACGCCGTTACAGCGAGGGCGGATTCTACAACGGCCTGGCGGGAAACGACAATCTTGCAGGTGAGTGGACATGAGCCACTCGCAAATCATGCTTCCCTGTTTCAGTCCATTCACCATTCACCATTCACCATTCACGCCTTTCGGCCCGGGCGATAAGCCCAGGCCATGAGCGCCGCGCCGACGACGATCATCGGCGCCGACAGCCACTGTCCCATGGACAGCCCGAGCGAGAGCAGCCCGAGAAATCCGTCGGGCTCGCGCGTGAACTCGACCCCGAAGCGCAGCACGCCGTAGCCCAGCAGGAACGCCCCCGATACGGCGCCGCGCGGGCGTGGGCGCAGCGAGAACCACCACAGGACCGCCAGCAGCACCACGCCCTCCAGCGCGAATTCGTAGAGCTGCGAGGGGTGGCGCGGCACGCGGTCCACGTTCGGGAACACCACCGCCCACGGCACCGCAGCGGGGCGGCCCCACAGTTCTGCGTTGATGAAGTTGCCAAGTCGTCCAGCGGCGAGCCCCAGCGGCACGAGCGGCGCGATGAAATCCGTTACCGCGAGCCAGTCCTGGCGGCGGCTCCGCGCGAACCACGCCAGGGCGAGGATCACGCCCAGCATGCCGCCGTGAAACGACATGCCGCCTTCCCACACGTAGAAGACGCGCCACGGTGCGGCGACGTACTCGCCGAACTTGTAGAACAGCACGTAGCCGAGACGTCCGCCGAGGATGGTGCCCAGTATCCCGTAGAACAGCGCGTCATCCAGATCCTTCGCCGCCCACAAGCCGCCGGGCGCGCGCGCGATGCGGTAGCGGCCGGCGGCCCAGAACAGCGCGAAGCCAGCCAGGTACATCAGCCCGTACCAGCGCACCGCGAGCGGGCCGAGTTGCAGGGCGACGGGGTCGAATTGGGGATGGACCAGCATTAGGAATTTGCCGGGCCCGGTTCCGGCAAATTCCTAAGGCAGTCCGACAGGCTGCTAGAATGGCGCCCTCAT
>CAZFRR010000201.1:0-16333 GCA_964521405.1 uncultured Streptomycetaceae bacterium
CGCGATCAAGGATGCCGGGATCAACACGGGCGATATCTCCGACGTGATCCTGGTGGGCGGCCAGACGCGCATGCCCAAGGTTCAGGACAAAGTGAAGGAATTCTTCGGGCGCGAGCCGAGGAAGGACGTCAACCCGGACGAAGCGGTGGCGGTCGGCGCCGCGATCCAGGCCGGCGTGCTGAAAGGCGACGTGAAGGACGTGCTGCTGCTCGACGTGACACCGCTCTCGCTCGGCATCGAGACGCTCGGCGGCGTCATGACCAAGCTGATCCAGAAGAACACCACCATCCCGACCAAGGCGCAGCAGATCTTCTCGACCGCCGAGGACAGCCAGACCGCTGTCACGATCCACGTGCTGCAGGGCGAGCGCGAGATGGCGCGCGGCAACAAGAGCCTGGGCCAGTTCAACCTGGCCGATATCCCGCCGGCGCCGCGCGGCATGCCGCAGGTCGAGGTCACCTTCGACATCGACGCCAACGGCATCCTGCACGTCTCGGCCAGGGACAAGGCGACCGGCAAGGAGAACAAGATCAAGATCCAGGCGAGCTCGGGCCTCACCGAGGCGGAAATACAGCGCATGGTGAAGGACGCGGAGGAGAACGCCGAGGAGGACCGCAAGGCGCACGAGCTGGTGGAAGCGCGCAACCAGTGCGACCAGATGGTGCACTCGGTGAAAAAGTCGCTGAAGGATCACGGCGACAAGATCGACGCCGACGAAAAGGCGAAGATCGAGGCCGCGTTGAAGGAAGCGGAAGACGTGTTAAAGAGCGAGGACAAAGCCGCCATCGAAGCCAAGACGCAGGCGCTGACGCAGGCGGCGCACAAGCTCGCAGAGCAGTTGCACAAGGAAGAGCAGGCGAAGCAGCAGGCCCAGCAGGCGAGCGGCGAGACGAAGGGCGCGGACGCCGCCAAGAAAGACGAAGGCAACGTCGTGGACGCGGAATACACCGAGGTCAAAGACAAAAAATAACGATTAACCGCAGAGGCGCAGAGACGCCGAGGACGAACGGAAAATTGGAATCCGCAGCAGTGCAAAAGGAAGAAAAGCGGTGCTTTGTCTTCCTGTTGCGCTTTTGCGTTCAAGGTTTCCGACAAGCTGACCTTCTCTGCGCCTCCGCGCCTCTGCGGTGAATAACAAAATGGCGAAAAAAGACTACTACGAAGTGCTCGGCGTGAACCGTGATGCCTCGGAAGAGGACATCAAGAAGTCCTACCGCAAGCTCGCCATGAAATGGCATCCGGACCGCAATCCGGACAACCCCAAGGCCGAGGACCATTTCAAGGAAGCCAAGGAAGCGTATGAAATCCTGACCGACGCCCAGAAGCGGGCCGCCTACGACCAGTTCGGGCACGCCGGCGTGGACCCGACGGCCGCGGCCGGCGCCGGTGCCGGGTTCGGCAACTTCGCCGATGCTTTCGGGGACATCTTCGGCGACATTTTCGGCGGCGGGCGCAGCCGCTCGAACGTCTACCGCGGCGCGGACCTGCGCTACAACCTGGAAGTCTCGCTCGAGGACGCCGCCCGCGGCACCGAGACGCGCATTCGCATCCCGGCGATGGAGGAATGCGCCACCTGCAAGGGCACCGGCGCGAAACCCGGAACCTCTCCCACCACCTGCGCCACCTGCCAGGGACACGGGCAGGTGCGGATGCAGCAGGGCTTCTTCTCGATCCAGCAGACCTGCCCGCGCTGCCACGGCAGCGGCAAGTCCGTGGCCTCGCCTTGCGCCGCCTGCGAGGGGGCCGGGCGCATCAAGCAACACAAGACGCTGTCGGTGAAGATTCCCGCCGGTGTCGACGAGGGCGACCGCATCCGGCTGTCAGGCGAAGGCGAAGCCGGGGCGAACGGCGGGCCGTCCGGCGACCTCTACGTGGTGATCCATCTCAAGCCGCACCCGGTGTTTCAACGCGACCACAACGACCTCCACTGCGAGATGCCGATCAGCTACACCACCGCGGCGCTGGGCGGAGAAATCGAGATCCCGACGCTGGATGGCTACGCCAAGATCAAGGTGCCGACCGGCACGCAAACCGGCCAGATGTTCCGCCTCCGCGGCAAGGGCATCAAGGGCGTGCGCTCGTCCAGCCACGGCGACCTCATCTGCCACGTCGCGATCGAGACCCCGGTCAACCTCACCACGCGCCAGAAAGAGCTGCTCGCCGAACTCGAGGCGATCAACGTAAAGGACGGGGGCCGGCACAACCCGAAGGCCAAGTCCTGGATGGAGAAAGTGCGGGAGTTCTTCGCTCAATAACGGCCATCGGGTACGGCAAGAAATCGAATTGGACGCCCCTTCGCTCTTACTCCCGCACTTTCTGAAAGAATCACCAAGTCAGTCAACGAATTCGGCCCTGGTGCGTTGCCGGAATAGACACGATACGGCCGGCCAACAATGGAACCGATTTCAATTCAGGCAGATGATCGCGAGACCCAAGGTCCGATTATTTCTCTATTGCGGCAATCGCCTGATTTCAAACTGACGATAACGCGATTAACGCTTGGTGACTACCTGGTCGATGACCGCTTTCTCTTTGAGCGCAAGAGCCTCGTGGATTTGGCTGCGGCAATTAACGATGGCAGATTGTTCCATCAAGCTCTCAGGCTCACGAGAACAACTTTTCGACCGGCAATAGTACTCGAGGGAACCAGCCGGGACATCGAGAGGAGCGGAATGCGATGGGAAAGAGTCCAAGGCGCCTTGGTAACGATATCGTTGTTTCTCGGGGTACCGCTCTTGAGAACACGAGCACCCGAGGAAACCGTGCGCACTATGCTTTTTGCCGCACGACAAGCGCATACCTACGCCTCAGGAGCACTACCACGACATGGCTGGCGGCCACGCGGCAAGTATGCGCGTCAACTCTACATACTCCAGGGATTTCCAAATATCGGACCCGAACGGGCACGCCGGCTTCTGGCTCGCTTTGGCAGCGTCGAGGCTGTAGTCAACGCCCGGCCCGAAGTACTGCGAGCCGTCACGGGTGTTGGAAAGCGGGTCGCGGAACAACTCAGATGGGCAATAGAAGAACCACACAACAATTATTACTTATATTCAGGATTCGGCGCCGCAGATTCGACAGATACCAAACACCAGTCCTAACTCCCCACCCATTCCATTAGCCGATCCGCCGAATCCTAAAGCCACTTGGCTTTCCGGAAGCGGTAAAAGAGATAGGCGTCGAGCGCCACCATCAGGCCGATCGAGAACGGATAACCCCACATCCACTTCAGTTCCGGCATGTGATCGAAGTTCATGCCGTAGATGCCGGCGATCATGGTCGGCACCGCCACCAGCGCGGCGTAAGCGGCGAGCCGCTTGAGGGTCTCGTTCTCCCCGATCGTGATCATGGACAGGTTGACAGAGAGGGCCGTGATCACCATGTCGCGCAGGCTGTCTATGGACTGGTTAAGGCGCAACAGGTGGTCGCCCACATCACGAAAATAATCCTGGGTGTGAGCGCAGATCGCCGGCACGCGGCCGCCATAGAGCCTGCCGACGGCCTCGTGCAGGGGACCCACGGCGTGCTTCAGGACCATCAGCTTCTGCTTGATCGCGTAGAGCGACTCGATGTTCTCGCGCCCCGGCGAGCCGTCGAAGATGCGCGCCTCCACGGCTTCGAGCTCGTCCTCCACGGCTTCCAGGACCGGGAAATAGCGGTCCACCACCGTGTCGATCAGCGCGTAGAACACGTACGCCGAGCCGTGCTTCAACAGGTGCGGCTCTCGTTCGCTGCGCTCGCGCACGCTGGCGAAGCCCTGCTCGGAGCGATTGCGCACCGACAACACGTAGTTATTGCCGACGAAGATGCTCAGTTCGCCGACCAGCAGCTCTTCGCCTTTGGCTTCTACCATGTGGAGTACCGCAAACAACGAGTCGCCGTATTCCTCGATCTTGGGTCGCTGGTGGCCATGGTGCGCGTCTTCGACCGCCAGCTCGTGCAGGCCGAACTGCCGCTGCATCTCGTCCAGCTCTTCGGCGCCCGGGTCTTTCAGCGCCACCCAAACGAAGGAGCCGGACCGGTCCAGGTAGTCGTGGATCTCCTCCTTGCGGATGTCCCCGAGCTTCTTGCCGTTCTGGTACGCAGCGCAGTTGATCAGCATGAATGCGGCACCTCCCTATCCAGGAATAATATACCGTCGCTCCCGGTCCGTCAGTGGACGGTAAGCGACACCGGCACACACCCGGTGCCGCATGAAAATGTTCCTAATCAATCTCGGAACCACGGCGCGGCCGCGGTTGCCGGTCACCACCCCGCGTCCCGGATCGCCCCTTCTTATTCGTCAAGCGCGATAGCGCTTGACGAATTCCCAGTCGATCTCGACGCCGAAGCCGGGCTTGTCGTTGAGGTAAACATGGCTGTCCCGCGTCTCAACGTGCTCGCGGTAGAGCCCGTGTGAAACCGGATCGCGCTCGGCATTGCCGTGAGACTCCACCGCGAAGCCACAGCGGGGAAATGCCGCGAGCAGATGAGCGTGCAGTTCCGGCACGGTATGGGGTGCGATCATGACGCCGTGCTGCTCGGCGAGTTGCGCCACCCGCAGCGCCTCGGTGAACCCCGCAAAGCGCGTCGAGTCGAACTGCACGTAACGTATCGAGCCGTTGGCGATGAAATCACGCACCGTGAAACGGGTCAGCTCGCGCTCGCCGTGAGCGAGCGGAATCGGCGTTGCCCGGGCGAGCCGCAGAAAATCCGCGGGTTGCAGATACCAATGCAGCGGCTCCTCCAGCCAGAAGATGTCCGAGGGCTCGACCGCGCGCGCGAAGGCGATGCACTCGTCGATGTCGTAAGGGGCATTCATGTCGAGCATCAGCAAAATGTCCCTGCCGATGGCCTCGCGCACCGTCCGCACGCGCCTCGCCTCTTCTGCCACGGTGCCGCCCCCGGTCTTCAACTTGACCGCGCGAAATCCTGCTTTGACGAAGCTGGCAAGTTCCTCCGCATACACCTTGTCGGGCGCGCCCAGCTGGTAGTAGCCGCCCGTGGCATAGGTAAAGAACGGCCGCTTTTCCGCCCCCAGCAGGCGGTAGACGGGCAAACCCGCCGCTTTCCCCCTGATGTCCCACAGCGCGATGTCGATGCCGGCGATCGCCGCCATGATCTGGGGCCGGGCGCCGCGCGCGAACGGCGGCGGCAGCCCGTCGCGGCCACCCATCCCGTTGGGGCGCGGCGAGGTCATGGAGAACATCTTCTCCCAGACTGCGACAGTGGCTGTCGCATCCATCCCGCGGATCACCTCGGCGAGGCGCGCGACCCATTCGCAAATCACTTTCTGCGGCGAGCCGTGAATCTGGCCGACGCCGACCAGGCCGTCATCGGTGCGCACTTCCACCAGGATCACGCTGGAATCCTTCAACTCCTCCTGCGCCGTCCACAGCGTCTGCTTGAGCGCTATCGAAACCGGATGCGTCTTCACTTCCGCAATCTTGCTCATGGGTCTTCCTTTTGCCTTTTGCCTTTTGCCTTATATCAGCATGCCCACCACCGCGCCCACCATCAGCGTGGCAAGCGTTCCCGCGACGATGGAACGCAAGCCGAGCGCGACGATCTCGTCGCGCCGCTCCGGCACCATGGTCGCCATGCCGCCGATCAATATTCCCAGGCTGCCGAAATTGGCGAAGCCGCAGAGAGCGTAAGTCATGATGATGCGGCTGCGCGGGCTCAAGGCATCCGCCGGCAGCTTCGCCAGTTCCACGTAGGCGATGAATTCGTTGAGAACGGTCTTGGTCCCCATCAGCGCGCCGGCCGCAGTCGATTCCTGCCACGGCACGCCGGCCAGCCACACGAGCGGCGCCATGAACCAGCCCAGCAGCCGTTGCAGCGTGATGGGCCCGCCCTCCCACGCCGGCAGCAACCCGAGCCCGAGATTGGCGAGCGTCACCAGCGCAATCAGCACGATCAGCATGGCCACGATGCCGAGCAGCAGCGCGAGCCCGTCGAGCGTGCCGCGGGTCACCGCGTCCATGCTGCTCGTCGCCTGCTGCGGCAGCGAGATTCGCCCCGACGTCGGCGCCCCCTGCGGCGGCACCATGACCGCCGCAATCAGGATGGCCGCCGGGGCGCTGATGATGGAGGCGGACAGGATATGCCCCATCGCCTCCGGCACCACCGGGCCCAGGATGACGGCATAAAGAACCATCACGGTGCCGGCGATGCCGGCCATGCCGCAGGTCATGACGATGAAGAGCTCGCCGCGGCTCATCGCCTTCAGGTACGGCCGCACGAAGAGCGGCGCTTCCACCATGCCGACGAATAGGTTGGCGACCGCCGAGAGGCCCACCGCCCCGCCCACGCCCATGGTTTTCTCCAGCGCGATGGAAAGGATCCGCACGATAGCGGGCAACACCCTCCAGTAGAACAGCAGCGAAGTGAGCGCGCTCACCACCAGGAGGAGCGGCAGCGCGCGGAAAGCCAGCACGAAGCTCGATGCCCCGGGACGCTCCTCGAACGGCTGCGGGCCGCCGCCGAGAAAGCCGAAGACGAACCGCGTGCCTTCCTGCGTCGCCTTGTCCAGCGCGGTCAGCAGGTCATTCAACGCGAGAAACAGCTCCCGGAACAGCGGGGCTTTGAGGAGAGCCGCCGCGAGCACGATCTGGAGTAGCGCGCCGGACACCACGATCCGCCAGGGGACCGCGCGGCGGTTCTCCGAGATGAGCCATGCGATCGCGACGATCGCGATGAAACCGAAAGCGCTTTGCAGAGCGAGCAAGTTAAGGTGTCCTGAAAACCTTTATTAGCCGCTGATGAACGCCGATCAAATAAAAATATTCGTCCTGCCACACCTAGCTGCGTCGCCACGTGGTTTTACCTGACGCATCTTCCAGCACGATACCCGAATCAAGGAGCTCCCTCCTGATGCGGTCAGCTTCGGAGAAATTCTTGGCCTTACGCGCGGTGGCGCGATCCGCAATCATTTTTTCTATCAGCTCTGGCGGATAGGTCTGCCGCCCCGTGCCGGAAGCTTGAAGCGCTGGAAGAACCACATTGCCAATGCCTGATTGAAGGTAACTCGTTGGATTGCGTTGCAAGAACCCCAGCACGCCAGCCAGCGATTTCAGCAGGTTCGCGTCCCGCCCCGACCGGCTCTTGTTCACCTCGTTGGCGAGATTGAACAGCACCGCGACGGCCTCCGGCGTGTTGAAGTCGTCGTTCATCGCCTCGCGGAACTGCGCGGCATGCGTGTTGGTCCAGTCGATCTCCCCCGCCTTCGCCTCGACGCCGTTCAACGCGGTGTAGAGCCGCGTCAGGGCCTGCTTCGCATCGTCGAGGTGCTGGTCGGAGTAATTGAGCGGGCTGCGATAGTGCGCGCGGGTGATGAAAAACCGTACGACCTCGGGGTCGTACTGCTTGAGGATTTCCCGAACGGTGAAGAAGTTGCCGAGCGACTTGGACATCTTTTCGCTCATTTCCCCCTTCATGACCCGCACGAAGCCGTTGTGCATCCAGTAATTGACGAACCGTTCCTGGTTCGCGCCCTCGGATTGCGCGATCTCGTTCTCATGATGCGGAAACTGGAGATCCTGCCCGCCGCCGTGGATGTCGAAGTGCTTGCCCAGCTGCGCGCTCGACATCACCGAGCACTCGATGTGCCAGCCGGGGCGCCCCGGGCCCCACGGCGAATCCCAGGACGGCTCGCCCGCCTTCGCCTTCTTCCACAGCACGAAATCGAGCGGGTCCTGCTTGGCGGCATCCACTTGCACGCGCTCGCCCGCGCGCAGGTCATCGAGCGATTTGCCGGAAAGCCTGCCGTAGCCCGGAAACTTGCGGACCGAGTAATTCACGTCGCCGTTCGCGGCCCGGTAGGCGAGCCCCTTCTGCTCGAGCACCCCGATCATGCTCAACATGCCCGGAACGTGGCCGGTGGCGCGCGGCTCGAAGTCGGGCTTCTCCACCCCGAGCGCGGCGTTGTCCTCGTCCATCGCCCGGATAAAGCGCGCGGTGAGCGCCTCGACCGTCTCCCCGTTCTCCTGCGCGCGCTTGATGATCTTGTCGTCGATATCCGTGATGTTGCGCACGTAGGTGACCGCGTAGTCGAGCGCCCGCAGCCAGCGCCGCGCCACGTCGAATACCACCATGACCCGGGCATGCCCGAGGTGGCAATAGTCGTAAACCGTCATCCCGCAGACGTAAAGGCGGACCTTTCCGGCCTCGATCGGCACGAATTCCTGCTTGTCTCGGGTCAGCGTGTTGTAGATTTTCAACATGGCTGTGGCAGCCGGCCCCAGAAACCGCGGGTTGCGGCTGCCGCCCGGAAGACACCGGTCAGAGGGGGCAGAAGCGTGCCGGCGGCGGTTTGAAACGCGCTGTTTTAATTACCCGGGGTTCTTGGTAAAATTTCTAGGATTTAGTGACTAAGCCACTGAAATTCTCGGGAAAGTATAACATAATGATCTTATCCATCATCCGCCTCATCACCCTCGTTGGGGCGCTGTTGATCGCCCTTCCCATCGCGGCACCGGCGCTCGCCCAAAGTGATGAGTTGCAGGAAACCACCCAGCTGCTGAAGCAGGGACAACTCGACCGCGCGCTCGAGCGAGTCGACGCCTATCTCAAGACCCGCCCCAAGGACGCGCGCGGGCGCTTCATCAAGGGGTTGATACTTGCCGAGCAGAACAAGCCCAACGACGCGATCAAGATCTTCACCGAGCTCACCCAGGAATTCCCCGAGTTGCCGGAGCCGTACAACAACCTGGCCGTGCTCTACGCCTCCCAGGGCCATTACGACAAGGCGCGCGCCGCGCTCGAGATGGCGATCCGCACGCACCCGAGCTACTCCACCGCTCACGAGAACCTGGGCGACATCTACGCCAAGATGGCGAGCCAGGCTTACGACAAGGCGCTGCAGCTCGACAAGGCAAACGCCCCCTTGCAAACCAAGTTGAACCTCATCAAGGACCTGTTCTCGAACGCTCCGCGCCCGCCGAAAGTCGCCGCGATGAAACCGGAAGCGACCAAGGTCGCAGCCGTGACACCGGCGCCGAAACAGCCCGAGCCGGCATCAAAAGCAGCCGCCAAGCCTGCCGAGCCGGCGGCAAAGCCGGTCCCGGCCCAGGAACCCGCCAAGCCCGCGCGCAATGAAGACGAGGTGCTGAAAGCAGTCAACCAATGGGCGAGGGCCTGGTCGGAGAACGACGTTGCCGGCTATCTCCAACTTTACGCGACGGATTTCAAGACGCCCAAGGGTGAAAAGCGCGCAGACTGGGAGAGCCAGCGCAAGGCGCGCATCGCCAAGCCGCGCAAGATCCAGGTGAAGGTCGAATCGCCCAAAGTGGTGTTCAAAGACAACGGCCGCGCCACGGTGACTTTCCGCCAGCATTACGAGTCGGGCCCGCTCAAGGTTGCCAGCGTCAAGACGCTGGTGATGGTCAAGGCGGCAGACAAGTGGCTCATCCAGCAGGAAAGGACCGGCAGTTGAAGCTCGACACGCTGTTCGGCTCACGGGCGTTGCGCTACGCTGCCGCGACGTTGATCCTCGCATCCATTTGCGCCGGCGCGCTGGTCGTGAGTAGCCGCAGCGGGCAGGCCGTGTCCGAGCTCCCCGCCCTGCTGGTTAAGGGCGTCAATAGCAATCACGCCGCAGCCGGTCCCGGCCCCGAAGCGCTGATCTTCAAGACGCTCAACGAGGTGAGCAACAAGCGGCTCGATGTCGCCAATGCCGATATCGACAAGGTCATCGACTCCTATCCCAATTTCAGGCTGGCGCACCTCATCAAGGGCGATCTGCTGCTCGCCCGCACCCGCCCGCTCACCACGGTAGGCAACGCCCCGGGCGCGCCGGGCGACCGGCTCGAGGACCTGCGCGATGAAGCGCGCGCACGGCTGGCGCGCATCCAGCAGCAGCGCCCCGTCGACCTCGTGCCGCGCTACCTGGTGCAGATGCAGCCGGGGCAGCGTCACGCGCTGGTGGTGGACACGGCGAAGTCAACGCTCTACGTGTTCGAGAACCACGGCGGCGAGGCACGCTACGTCGCGGACTACTACATCACCATCGGCAAGAACGGGATAGACAAATTCAAGGAAGGCGACAAGAAGACCCCGCTCGGCGTCTACCACGTGACCGGCAGCATCCCGCGCGAAAAGTTGCACGCTACCTACGGCAAGGCCGGCGAGCTCTACGGCATCGGGGCGCTCCCCATCAACTACCCGAACGAATGGGACCGCCGCCAGGGGCGCGAAGGCAACGGCATCTGGCTGCACGGCGTGCCGTTCGATACCTACAGCCGCCCGCCCCGCGCGAGCGACGGCTGCGTTGCGCTCACCAATGAGGACTTCGAGGTCATCGCGAAATACGCGAAGATCGGAGTCACTCCCGTCATCATCACGCATGGCGTCGAATGGGCCAGCGCGGATGCGGCCCGGGCCTTGCGCGCGGAAATCGGGAAAAGCATCGAGCACTGGCGGCGCGACTGGGAAAGCCTCGACACCGGCAAGTACCTCGTGCACTACGCCGCAAACTTCACCGCTGGCAAGGCAGACCTGGCGCAGTGGTCGGAGCAGAAGCACAAGGTCAACGCCGGCAAGGCCTGGATCAAGCTGAAGCTGGACCAGGTCAGCGTCTTCACCTACCCCGGCCGGGACGATCTCGCGGTCGTGACCTTCAACCAGGATTACGCGAGCAGCAATCTTTCCAACCAGATGCGCAAGCGCCAGTACTGGATCCGGGAAGGCGGCGCGTGGCGCATCCTGCATGAAGGCGCGGCATAAGCCTCGTTATTGAGTAATTTTGTGATTGAGTGATTTCGAGAAGAATCCAATCACCTAATCACCTAATCACCTAATCACGGTTACCCGGAGAACCATGGCCAGATTTCTCGCAGTCATTGGCTTGCTCGTATCGCTCAATGTGTGGGCGGCGGATCCTCAGGTCGAGATGAAGACCAGCCTCGGGACCATCGTCCTCGAGCTCTATCCCGACAAGGCGCCGCTGACGGTGGAAAGCTTCCTGCAATACGTGAAAGCCGGCCACTACGACGGCACCCTGTTCCACCGGGTGATCCCGGGATTCATGATCCAGGGCGGCGGATTCACCCCCGACTTCAAACAGAAAGCGACGCGCAGCCCGGTACGGAACGAGGCGGCCAACGGGCTCAAGAACACGGTGGGGACCATCGCGATGGCGCGCACGTCCGACCCGCACTCCGCGACCACCCAGTTCTTCATCAACGTATCGGACAACGTCCCGCTCGACTTCCGCTTCCCCACCCCGGAAGGCTACGGTTACACCGTGTTCGGAAAAGTGGTGAAGGGCATGGACGCGGTGAACCGCATCGTCAATGTCGAGACCGGGCCGGGCCCTGCGGGACACGCCAACGCGCCGGTCAAGCCGGTTGTCATCGAATCGGCGAAAGTCCTGGAAGCTGCCACCAAGCCGGCCGCAACCAAGTAACCGTTCCCTAGTCACTTCCTCACATCGTCACCAGGCAAGCATGGTCAAACTGCACACCACTCACGGCGTCATCACCATCGAACTCGATGAGAAGCGCGCCCCCCTGACGGTGGCCAACTTTCTCCAATACGTGAAAGACGGCCACTACGGCAACACCGTTTTTCATCGCGTCATTAACGGCTTCATGATCCAGGGCGGCGGCTTCGAGCCGGGCATGAAGCAGAAACCCACGCGCGCCACGGTGAAAAACGAGGCCGACAACAAGGTGAAGAACGCGGCCTACACCCTCGCCATGGCGCGCACCTCGGAACCCCATTCAGCGAGCGCGCAGTTCTTCATCAACGTCGCCGACAACGATTTCCTCAATCACACCGCCTCCACTGCCCAGGGCTGGGGATACTGCGTGTTCGGGCGCGTGACGGCAGGCACCGAGGTGGTGGACCGGATCAAGGGCGTCAAGACCGGCACGAAGGGCATGCACCAGGACGTGCCGCTCGAGAATGTCCTCATCGAGCGCGCGGAGATAACCCAAGGATGAAGGCAGAAGGATGAAGGATGACCTGGTCTGCCTTCTGCCTTCTGACTTCTGCCTTGAGTGAAAATGCATAGCATTTTCATCTCGGATCTCCACCTCGCTCCCGAGCGGCCGCGCGCCAACGAGCTGTTCTTCGATTTCACCTCCGGCGTGGCGACGCGGGCCGCGGCGCTCTACCTACTGGGCGACCTCTTCGAATACTGGCTCGGGGATGACGATCTCGAAGATTCGTTCAACGCCTCGATCGCCGGCGCGCTCCTCGCGTTAAGCGGCAAGGGCGTCGCGCTCCATATCATGCACGGCAACCGCGACCTGCTGATCGGGCGGGCCTTCGCCGCGCGCTGCGGCGCGAATCTGATCGAAGACCCCACGCTTCTCGATCTCCACGGCACCCAAACGCTGCTGATGCATGGCGACACGTTGTGCACCGACGACGTCGATTACCAGAAATTCCGCGCCTACGCGCACGACCCGGAAAGCCAGCGCCGGTTTCTCGCCCAGCCTCTCCCTCAACGCAAACAGCAGATGCTCGGCATGCGCGCGCAGAGCGAGTCGAGCAAGCAGGACAAGGCCGCCGAGATCATGGACGTCACGCCCGCCGCGGTGGAAAAGGCGTTGCGCGAATCCGGCTACCCGCGCCTCATTCACGGCCACACCCACCGCCCCGCGCGCCATGCGCACGTGGTGGATGGCCGCGCCTGCGAGCGCTGGGTGCTGACCGACTGGTACGGCCGGGCTGGCTACCTCCGCTGCGATGCCGCGGGCTGCACGGCCGAGCCGCTGTAGCCAGGAGTTTGTCGGACTTACTTAGGTCCGACAAACTCCTTATGCCCTCCCCTCAATAGCCCGTTGCTCCCGGCACGCGCTTGCCGGGCGGGTTGTCGTATTACAAAAACTTACACTTTGTAACGTGCGGGACGGCGCGAGAAGCGTTTGAATAGGCATCAGACGCGAAGGAGGCTGCCATGAAAAAGATCCTGCATTCGATGGCCATACGGACGCTTGTCCTGCTGCTCGCAGCGTCGGTCACGTTCGCCCAGGACCGGGTGCCCTTCCGGCAGGCAGAGCTCGACCAGATGCTGGCGCCGGTTGCGCTCTATCCCGATCCGCTGCTGTCGCAGGTCCTGATGGCGTCCACCTATCCCCTGGAGGTGGTGCAGGCGGCGCGCTGGTCCCGGGCCAACCCCGGCCTGAAGGGCCAGGACGCGGCGCGGGCAGTCGAGCCCATGGACTGGGACCCCAGCGTGAAATCGCTGACGGCGTTCCCGCAGGTCCTTTCCATCATGGACGAGAAGCTTGATTGGACAAAGCGTCTGGGCGAGGCTTTCCTCGCGCAACAGGCAGACGTGCTGGATACGGTGCAGGCACTGCGCCGGCGCGCCGAAGCGGCCGGCAACCTCCGCTCCAGCGAGGAGATGCGCGTCGCGCGCCAGGGCGAGGTCATCACCCTCCACCAGCCCGCGCCCGAAGTCGTCTATGTGCCTTACTACAACCCGGTCGTCGTCTACGGGGCGTGGTGGTGGCCGGCCTACCCGCCGGTCTACTGGGCGCCGCCTGCTTACTATTACGTCCCCGCGCACCGGCCGGCCTTTCTCTGGGGCCCCGGTATCTGGTTCTCGGCGAGCTTCTTCTTCGGGCAGCCCGACTGGCACCGGCGCCACGTGACGGTCGTTCGCCCTTATTACTCCCCGAGCGTCTACCGCGCCGCCGCCCCGGCCCATTTGCAGCCAACGGTATGGCGGCACGAGCCGCGTCATCGCCGTGACATGACTTTGCGCAGCGGTGCGACGCGCGACCCGCAGCCTGCAGTCGTGCCGCCGGCCATTCGCGCGGAAGCGCGACCGGGCCCGGCGCGGTCAGAGCCGCGCCCGGCAACTGCACCTGTCGTTCGCGCCGAGTCGCTTCCCGTCCCGCGTCCAGCCATCGCCCGGGCCGAACCCCGCCCGGCGCCAGCAGCGCCGGTCGTTCGTTCGGAGCCGCGTCATGAACCGCGTCCAGCCATCGCCCGGGCCGAGTCCCGCCCGGCGCCTGCCGCGCCGGTCGTGCGCTCGGTGCCGCATCATGAACAGAGTCCAGCCATCGCCCGGGCCGAGTCCCGCCCGGCGCCTGCTGCACCGGTTGTGCGCTCGGAGCCGCGTCATGAACCGCGTCCAGCCATCACCCGGTCTGAGTCCCGCCCGGCGCCTGCCGCACCGGTCGTGCGCTCGGTACCGCACCATGATCCGCGTCCGGCGTCTCGGGCCGAGCACCGTCCGGCGCCTCGCCCAGCGGCGAACGCCGAGCGCCATGTGCCGCGCCAATAATCAGCGCGAGTGTTCCGCAGGCCGCGACCGCAGGTCCTGACGCCTGAACCTGGAAAAAGCGAACCGCGGAGGCGCAGAGACGCGGAGAGCCGAAGATACAATGACTTAAAAGTTTCTACGATCTTCCCATTTGGTGAACCATCGTTTTATCCATTTTCATTGTGTTACCTCTGCGTCTCTGCGCCTCTGCGGTAAGAAACCGCCGTTTTTAGGCTGAATCAACCCAGCGCCTGCTTGAAATCGCCGATGAGGTCATCGAGATCCTCGATGCCTACCGACAGCCGGATTAGCGATTCGGAAATGCCCATCTCGGCGCGGCGCTCCGGCCCCATCTCCCAGTAGATCGTGTGGGCGATCGGGATCGCAAGCGTCCGGTTGTCGCCCAGGTGGCTGGATGAGATCACGAGCTGCAACCGGTTGAGAAAATCGAAGCAATCGATGCCATCCGCAAGCTCAATGCTCATGAGCGCGCCGCAGGCCTTAAACAGCTTCTTGGCAAGCCGGTACTGCGGGTGATCCTCGAGCCCCGGGTAGTACACTTTCTTGACTTTGGGATGCTTGGCCAGGAAGCGGGCAAGCTGCAGCGCGTTGTCCGAGGACTTGTCCAGCCGCAGCGCCAATGTTTCTGCGCCAACTGCCAGGCGATGCGCGGCCTCGGCGGCGAGCGTGCTACCCACGTCCCGCAATCCCTTCTTGCGTATCTGCTGTATGCCCCACAGGGCGGGCTTCAGGTTTTTGTAGTTGTCGTAGATGTTCGAAAAACGTGTCCAGTCGTAGAGGCCGGTATCGGTCACCGCTCCGCCCAGCGCGTTACCGTGACCGCCGATGTACTTGGTCAATGAATTGACGATCAGGCCGGCCTGGTCACGCTTCGGCCGGTACAAATAGGGAGACGTCATCGTGTTATCCACCACGTAGAGCAAGCCGCGGCCGGCGCAAAGCTCGCCGATGCGCGTCAGGTCGGCGATCTGGGTGCAGGGATTGGCAATGGTCTCCACGAACACCAGCCGCGTGTTGGGCCGGATCGCGCGGGCAACGTTGTCCACCCGGGTGGCATCGACGTAGCTGACTTCGCAGCCCAGGGTGCCGAAGGTGCCGAACAGGCTGTTGGTATTGCCGAAGAGAAACGAGCTGGATACCACATGGTCGCCGGCGCGCAGCAGCGCGATAAAAGTGGCGGCGATGGCGGCCATGCCGGTGCTGAAGCAGGCGGTGGCGATGCCGTCTTCCATCTTGCTCACTTTCGCTTCCAGGGCGGCGGTGGTGGGATTGCCCTGGCGGCCATAGACGTAGCCGGGAAGCTCCCCCTTGAACACCTTCGCCAGATCCCGGGCATCGGCGTAGCCGAACGCCACCGCAAGGTGCATCGGCTTGTGCACGGAAAAATGCTCGATCGGGGACTCCAGGTCGGAATGAAGGATCGTTGTCGTAAAGCCATTCTTCATGATCTTGCTCCATAAAAAAACCCGGCCAGCTAGCGCGGACCGGGTTTCACCGTCGCTTTAGCTGCATTTTTAACGCGCCCGCAAGCTGATCCTCAAATCGGCGCGAGGAGAAAGTTACTCCGGACCCGGTGGCCTGTCAACCATCACGGTTCAATCGACCGTCTCGAGCCCGAGATCGAGCTGCGCGCTTTCCGCCTCGGCCATCATGTCGGCCATCTTGGTGCCGTCGCGCCGCTGGGCCTCGACGCCGTCGAGATACTCCCGGGTGACGTCGCCCGTGACGTAGACGCCGCTGAAACAGGAATCCTCGAAATTGACGACCCTGGGATTGACGCTGCGCACGTCCTCGCGTAATTCATCCAGGTCCTGATAGATAAGCTCGTCGCAGCCAATCTCGCGCGCGATCTCGGCCTCGGTGCGGCCGCAGGCGATCAACTCCTCCCGGGTCGGCATGTCAATGCCGTAGACGTTGGCGTGGCGCACCGGCGGCGCGGCGGAGGCGAAGAACACCTTGCGCGCACCGGACTCGCGCGCCATCTGCACGATCTCGCGGCTGGTGTTGCCGCGCACGACGGAGTCGTCCACCAGCAGCACGTTCTTCCCGCGGAACTCCATCGAGATCGAGTTGAGCTTCTGGCGCACGGACTTCCGGCGCATCCCCTGC
>CAZFRR010000202.1:0-35993 GCA_964521405.1 uncultured Streptomycetaceae bacterium
CCTGCCGCCCTAAGAGCCCCTAACATAATGAAACACACGCTGCGCTGTCACGGTTTTGGCGACGCGGGAAAAGTGGCCCGGACTGGGCCCCGCGCCCGGGAAGCGCTTGGCGTGAAGCCGCGGGCCAAAACCGCGCCAGCCCGCAGGGGGTTGCGGCCAGAATCGGCACTGGCTTTGTCGCTCGGCTTGCCAATATGCCAGATATTGGCTGCACCTCGCTTCGCGCCATTGCCAATTCTGACTTGCAACGCACGCGCGTTTCATTATGTTAGGGACTCTACGCAAATACGCTGCCTATGGAAACACTGACCCACATCCTGAACGGCTTTTCGGTCTGCCTGCAGCCGATCAACCTCTGGTACACCTTTCTCGGCTGCTTTCTCGGGACGATCATCGGCGTGCTGCCGGGCATCGGGCCCTCGGCCGGCATCGCGTTGCTGATCCCGGTCACCTATGGCATGAATCCGACCTCCGCACTCATCATGATGTCGGGCATCTTCTACGGCGCCCGTTACGGCGGCTCGACCACGGCAATACTCATCAACACGCCGGGGGAGGCGTCGTCGGTGATGACGACGATCGACGGCTACCAGATGGCGTTGAAAGGCCGGGCGGGAGCGGCGCTCGCGATTTCCGCGCTGGCCTCGTTCATTGCCGGCACGCTGGGGGTGGTGGGGCTGACGCTGTTCGCGATTCCGCTGGCGAGCATGGCGCTGAAATTCGGCCCGGCGGAATATTTCACCCTGATGTTCTTCGCGATGACGGCGGTGTCTTCGCTCGCGGGCAAGTCGCCGGCCAAAGCGATGATCTCGACCATCCTCGGTCTCATGATCGCGACCATCGGCATCGACCTCCAGAGCGGGCAGCCGCGCTACACCATGGGCGTGCCCGAGCTGCAGGACGGCGTCGGGTTCATCATCGCGGTGGTGGGCCTCTTCGCGATCGCCGAGGTGTTCACGACCCTGGAGGACATGGCGAAGGGCGTGCGTCCCCAGATCATCCGCCTGAAGGGCAGGCTCTGGCTCACCAAGGACGAGTGGAACCGCTCGCTGATGCCGATGTTCCGCGGCGGCATCATCGGTTTCGTCATCGGTGTCCTGCCGGGCGCGGGCGGCACCATCGCGTCGATCATGTCGTACGTGTGGGAGAAGCGCATTTCCAAGCATCCCGAGGAGTTCGGGAAGGGGGCGATCGAGGGCGTGGCCGGGCCCGAGGCGGCGAACAATGCCGATACCGCCGGCGCCATGGTGCCGCTGTTGACGCTCGGCATCCCGGGCGGCGGTGCGACCGCGGTCATGCTGGGCGCGTTCATCATGTACGGCATCCAACCCGGGCCGCTGCTGTTCCAGAACCGTCCGGACCTGGTGTGGGGCCTCATCGACAGCATGTACATCGGCAACATCATGCTGCTGATCCTCAACCTGCCGCTGATCGGGATCTTCGTGCGGCTGCTCTACATCCCGAGCGGCATCCTGATGCCGCTGATCCTCGCGATCTCCACCATCGGCATCTACGCCATCAATGGCAACCCGGTCGAGCTCTATTTCGGGCTCATCTTCGGCGTGATCGGATACGTCTTCCGCAAGATCGACATTCCGCTCGCGCCGATGGTGCTGTCTCTGGTGCTGGGCGGCATCATGGAGCAATCGTTCCGGCAGGCGATGACGATCTCGGGCGGCAACCCGAAGATTTTCGTCGGCAGCGTGATCTGCGTCACGCTGGTCGCGCTCTCGGTCCTGTCCGTGCTCCTGCCATTCCTGCTGCCGCGGTTGAAGGCCTGGCGGGATGGGTCGCGCGAAACGGCGTAGAAAACTTCAATAGACAGGATTAACAGGATTAACAGGATTAAGTAAGGTCTGAACAGCCCTGCGTTCGTCACTCCGGCGGCAGCCGGAGTCCAGTCACAACGGCTTTTCTGGTTGTTTGATTTAATCCTGTAAATCCTGTTAATCCTGTCTATTTGTTTTTGAATTTTGATTCGTATTCCTGTAGATCCTGTCAGTTTCTGTGCGTGCAATCACGCTGATTCCCGGAGATGGTATCGGACCCGAGGTGACCGCGTCCGCCCGCGAGGTCATGCTGGCATCCGGCGCGCAGGTCCGTTTCGAGGAAACCATCGCAGGTCTGCGCGCGGAACGGGAGCATGGCACCCCGCTGCCGCGCGCGGTGTTCGATTCCATCCATTCCACCCGGCTGGCCCTGAAGGGCCCGACCCAGACGCCATTCGGCGGCGAGTACCGGGTCCACATCGAACGCGCCGACGAGACCGGCAAGGTCGGCAAGCGCACCTATCCCAGCATCGCGATTGCGCTACGCAAGGAACTGGGGCTCTACGTCAACGTCCGCCCGGTCAAGAACTACCCGGGCGTGACCACCCGCTTCGAGCACGTGGACCACCTGATCTTCCGCGAGAACAGCGAGGATCTCTACGCCGGCATTGAACGCATGGTGGACGAGGGCACCGCGGAAGCGATCAAGATCATCTCCGTGCGCGCGACCGAGCGCGTCACGCGTTTCGCGCTCGACACCATGCGCCGGCTCGGCCGCAAGCGGATCACCATCGTGCACAAGGCCAACGTGATGAAGATGACCGATGGCCTTTTCCTCAGGACGGCGCAGGACGTCGCGAAAGGCTCGGGATTTACTGTTGACCAGCGCGTGGTGGACGCCCTGTGCATGGAACTGGTCATGCGGCCGGAAACCTTCGACAGCCTGTTGCTGCCCAATCTCTACGGCGACATCGTCTCCGATCTTGCCGCCGGGTTGGTCGGCGGCCTCGGCGTGACGCCGGGCGCGAACATCGGTCAGGAATGCGCGATGTTCGAGGCCGTGCACGGCTCGGCACCGGATATCGCCGGCAAGGACGCCGCCAATCCGATGGCGATGATCCTGTCCGGCGTGATGCTGTTGCGCTACGTCGGGGAAGCGGCGGCGGCGGATCGCATAGAATCCGCTTTGACGGCGGTGCTGCGGGAGAAGCGGGCTGTGACACGCGATCTTGGCGGGACCGCAGGGACGCGGGCGATGACAGAGGCCATTGTCGCGCAGCTGAAGTCGTGACACGATGAGGCGTGACGTGAAGGACCGTGACATGATGCTTCGTGACATGACAAGGCGAGGCTTGTAACCTGTAACTGAAGACGCTTCACCGCGTCACCAATTTTCTTGTCACGCCTTTCTCCAAGGGAGTTTATGGGTAAGCGGATGGTTGTCGTGGCGGCATGCGTGCTGTCCGTCTACGGCCCGCCGGCTGCTGCGCAGGGCTGGAAGCCGGATCGGCCGGTTGAAATCATCGTGCCGACGACTCCCGGGGGCAGCGTGGACTTGACTGCCCGGCTGCTGCAAAAAATCCTGCAGGAGGGCGGGCTTGTCAGGGTGCCGGTCACGGTGGTCAACAAGCCGGGCGGAGGGGGCGCAGTGTCCCTGGCCTATCTCAACCAGCATCCCGGTGATGGCCATTTTCTCGCCACCAACACGCCCAACATCATCGCCAACGACATCAACGGTCGCACACCGGTCCGCTACACGGAAGTCACGCCGCTCGCTACGATGGCGAGCCAGTACACGGTGCTGGCGGTGCGCGCGGATTCGCCGCTCAAGAGCGGCAAGGACCTGGTCGAGCGCCTGCGCAAGGATCCGGGTTCTCTTGCGGTATCGACGCCGACCACGCTGGGCAGCGTGAACCACATGGCCTATGCACTGGTGGCCAGGGCGGCCGGCGTGGACGTGAAGAAGCTGAAGGCGGTCATCCTGGGCTCCGGCGGGGACGGCGCTACCGCGGTGCTGGGCGGACACGTCGATGCGCACGTCGGCACCACTTCCTCGGTGATACGCCTGGTGGAGTCGGGGAAGATGCGTGTGCTGGGAATTGCCGCGCCCAGGCGCCTCGCCGCGCCTTACGATGCGACGCCGACCTGGACCGAGCAGGGATTGCCGGTCGTGATGGACACCTGGCGCGGCGTCATCGGGCCTCGCGGCATGTCATCCGAACAGATCGCGTTCTGGAACGATGTACTGGCAAAGACCGTGGCCACCGATATCTGGAAGCAGGCGCTCGCCGCCAACAGCTGGGATGCGAATTATCTCGACAGCAACGGCACGAAGAAGCTGTTCGATGCCGATTACCAGGAATACCGCTCGATCCTTTTCGATCTCGGATTGCTCAAGGAAAAATAGGCATGTCCGCCAGAACGATGTTCGAGAAAATCTGGGCGCGGCACGTCATCGCGGAGGAAGAGGGCGAACTGCTTCTCTACGTCGACCGTGTCTACATCCACGAGGGGTCCTCGCATGCGTTCGCCGCGCTCGATGCGCGTGGGCGGAAAGTGGCGCGGCCGCAGCAGGTCTTCGCGCACGCGGACCACTACGTGCCCACGGCGACGCGCAAAGGGGGGGTGGAGGGCATCGCCATACCCGAAATCCGCAACATGGTGAAGCTGCTCGCCGCCAACACCGCGAAGCACGGGGTCACGCTGTTCGGCATCGACGACCCGCGGCAGGGGATACTGCACATTGTCCCGCCCGAGCAGGGCATCACACAGCCCGGGCTGCTCATCGTCGGCGCCGATTCGCACACGTCGACCCACGGTGCGTTCGGCTCGCTGGCCTTCGGCGCCGGCGCGTCCGAGGTCATGCACGCGATGGCGACCCAGCGGCTTTGGCAACGCAAGCCGGCGACGCTGAGGATCACCGTCGGCGGCAAACTCGGCTTCGGCATGTCCGCGAAGGACCTGATCCTGGCGATCATTGCCAAAATCGGGGTATTCGGAGGTGCCGGACACGTCATCGAGTACGCCGGCACGGCGGTCACCGGCCTCACGATGGAAGGGCGCATGACCTTGTGCAACATGTCCATCGAGGCCGGCGCGCGAGCGGGCATGGTCGCCCCGGACGACACGACCTATGGCTACATGGATGGCCGCCCTTATTCGCCTAGGGGAGGGAGTTGGACGAGGGCGCTCGATTGCTGGAAGTCGTTGCCGACCGATCCGGGTGCAGTATTCGACAAGGAGCTATCGCTCGACGGTGCTGACATCGCGCCGATGGTGACGTGGGGCACGAACCCGGAGCAGGGCGGCCCGGTCACTGGAACAGTGCCGGACCTGCGCGGCGTCACCGACGAGAAACGGCGAGCCGAGTACGAGGCGGCGCTCGATTACATGGGGCTCCGGTCCGGCATGCCCCTGCAGGACATCACGGTGGATCGCGTGTTCATCGGCTCGTGCACCAATTCCAGGATCGAGGATTTGCGGTCAGCTGCCGAAGTCGCACGCCTCGGGAAAGCGACTGTGCCGGCGTGGGTGGTTCCCGGCTCCGGCACCGTGAAAGCCCAGGCCGAGAAGGAGGGGCTGGACCGGATTTTCCTCGCGGCCGGATTCGAATGGCGCGAGCCGGGCTGCTCGCTGTGCACCGCGATCAACGGCGACCAGTTGAAGCCGGGCGAGCGCTGCGCTTCCACTTCGAACCGCAATTTCCGCGGCCGGCAGGGAACGGGCGGCAGGACGCATCTCGTCAGCCCGGCGATGGCCGCGGCGGCGGCGTTGAAGGGGCGGCTCACCGACGTAAGAGAACTGCTGAAGTAAACAGTCAGGCAAAGCGCAGACACAAAGCATGCAACCATTCACCAAGCTCACCGGGATCGCGGCGCCGATAGACGAGGCCAACGTCGACACCAACCAGCTGTGCCCGACGCGCTTCAACAAGGTGCCGCGCGGCCCAGGGCACCGCGACATCCTGTTCCATGACCGCCGCTTCAATGCGGACGGCTCGGAAAAGGAGCACCTGTTGAACGTCGAGCCCTTCAAGCGCGCGAGCATCATCGTGGCCGATCGCAACTGGGGCGGGGGGTCGTCGCGCGAAAGCGCGGTGTATGCGCTCTACGAGTTCGGCATTCGCTGTGTGATTGCTCCGAGCTTCGCCGACATTCATTCCAACAACTGCGCCAAGAACGGTTTGCTGACGGTCGTGTTGCCGGAGGCCGAGTGCGCGTCCATCCGCCGGCAGCTGCGCGAAAAACCCGGCGTGACCCTCGCCGTGGATCTGGCGGCGCAGACCGTGACCGATGCACGTGGGCAGGTGCGCCGCTTCGACATTCATCCCGTGCGCAAGAAGTGCCTGCTCGAAGGGCTCGACGACATTGCCCGCACGACGCAGTATGACGACCGCCTCGAGGCGTTCGAGGCCGCGTACCGGCAGGAGCGGCCCTGGCTCTACGATGCGGGAATGACATAACTGTCCGGCGCAGCGCTTCGGCCAAAACAGTTAAAATAGGCGGCGCCGGCAACCGATCGCAATTGCTTGGCGCGCACATTGCGCTCAAGAACAATTTCATGATTCCCGCCAAACGCCTGCGCTATTCCGCCATCGTCGACCGCCCACCGCTTTTGCTCCCGGACAAAGCGCGTGTGGTGGTGTGGCCGGTGGTCAACGTCGAAGTCTGGGATATCAGCCGCCCGATGCCGCGCCAGGTGCTGCCGCCGCCGACCGGCGTCACGCTGCTGCCCGACGTGCCGCACTGGGGCTGGCATGAATACGGCAATCGCGTCGGTTTCTGGCGCCTGAAGGCGATACTCGACGAGCTGAAAATCGTGCCGTCCCTGTCGGTCAACGCCCGGGTGTGCCTCGACTATCCGCGCATCGCCAAGGCGTGCCGCGACGCCAGCTGGGAATTCATGGGGCACTCCTACGACCAGCGGCCGACGCACACCGAGCCCGACGCGGCCGAGATGATCCGCCGGTCGGTGAAGGTATTGCGGGAATTCACGGGCAAGCGGCCGGTGGGGTGGATGGGGCCGGGACTCACCGAGACGCTCGACAGTCCCGAGCAACTCGCGGCCGCCGGCATCCAGTACATCGCCGACTGGGTGGTCGACGACGAGCCCTGCATGATCAAGACCCGCAAGGGCCCGTTGGTCGCGCTGCCCTACACGCTGGAGCTGAACGATATCGCGATGATGGTGGTGCAGCACCATACGGCGAAGGAGTTCGAGAGCCGCTGCATGGACCAGTTCGACCGCCTCTACCGCGAGGGCAAGGAGCGCGCGAAAGTGATGGCGATCGCGGTGCATCCGTACATTTCAGGCGTGCCGCACCGGATCGGGTATTTCGAGTCGGTGATGAGACGGTTGAGCAAGCAGAAGAACGTGCTGATCTGGAACGGGGCGCAGATTCTGGACTGGTATCTCAAGAGCAAAAAGTGACTCGTTTCTCGTTTCTCGTCTTGGTCTGATCGTCAAACCCGACAGGAATGAAACGAGTAACGAGTAACGAAAGACGAGTCACCTGTTACTGTTTTTTGAAAGGAGAGTGAAGTGAAGCTGCTGACATTTTCGGTGGAAGGAAAAGCGCGCCCCGGCGCGTTGAAGGGCGATCGCGTGGTCGATCTGGCGGCGGCGGGGCTGCCGGCCGGGCCCCATGGCGGCCTGATCGAGATCGCTCGCGGCGGCGACGCCATGATCGAGCGCGCGCGCAAGGCGATGAACGACCCGAAAGCGAAGACCTACGCGTTATCAGAGGTCAAGGTGCTGGCGCCCATCCGGCGTCCCGGCAAGGTGCTGGCGGTGGGGCTCAACTACCTCGACCACTGCAAGGAAGCGAATCTGCCGGTGCCGCCGGAGCCGGTGTTGTTTACCAAGTGGAACACTTCCGTGTGCGGCCCCTACGACGATATTACCTGGCCGGGAATCGTCAGCAAGGAAGTGGACTATGAGGTCGAGCTGGGCGTGGTGATCGGCAAGACGGCGCTCAACGTCGCGGAAAAGGACGCGCTCAACTACGTGATGGGTTACACCGTGGTCAACGATGTTTCGGCGCGCGACCAGCAATTCGCCAACGCCAAGCAATGGGACCGCGGCAAGTCGTTCAACACCTTCTGCCCCTACGGCCCGTACATCGTCACGCGCGACGAAATCCCTGACCCGCACGTGCTGCAGGTGAGGACCATCCTGAACGGCAAGGAGATGCAGAACTCCAACACCAAGAACCTGATCTTCAACGTCAACAAGATCATCGCCTACGCCTCGCAGGGCACGACGCTCGAGCCCGGCGACCTGATCCCGACCGGCACGCCGTTCGGGGTCGGCTTCTCGCGTAAGCCCCCGGTCTACCTCCAGGACGGCGACGAGTGCGTGTGCATCGTTGAAAAGGTCGGCGAGATCCGCAACCGGATCAAGCTGCGCTAACGATGGTGATGGGTGATCCTGTAAAAAGCGAACCGCGGAGACGCAGAGACGCGGAGAACAGAACATTCAAAGACTTACAAAGCTTCTACGAGTTTCCAATTTGGTGAACCATCATTTCATCTATTTTATTTGCGTTACCTCTGCGTCTCTGCGCCTCTGCGGTTGCTATTGGGGTTTTTGAAGGTCGGCGATCACGGCATTGAGAAACCGGCCCGCCTCGCCGCCGGTCACCACCCGATGGTCAAAAGTGAGGGAGAGCGGCAGCATGCGGCGCACCGCGGGCTTGTCGTCCACCACCACGACCTGCTTCGCGATGCGCCCGGCCCCCAGAATGGCGACCGTGGGCGGCAGCACGACCGGGGAGGCGTAGCGTCCCGCGATCGATCCATAGTTGGAGAGCGTGATGGTGTTACCGCGCAGTTCCTCTGGCGGCACCTTGCGGGCGCGCGCATCGGCGACGAGCTTCTCGAGGCTCGCCTTGAGGTCATCCGCGCCGCGCTCGCCGCAGTTGCGCAGAACCGGCACCAGCAGCCCGTCGGGCGTGTCCACCGCGATGCCGATGTCGATTCTCTTCATCACCCAGCGGCCGATTTTCTCGCTGTCGTACCAGGCGTTCAGCGCGGGCTCGGTGCGGCAGCCGGCGATCAGGGCGCGGATCAGGCGCAGTAAGGCGGAGGCACCCCCGGTCCAGGCGTCGATGTCGGCGTCGTCCATGAGGGTGGCCGAGGCCACCTCCGCGGTAGCCAGTTCCATGTTCTGCGCCATCGCTCTGCGCACCCCGCGCATCACCTCGATCGGGCCGATCTCGGCCAGAATGCGGGCGGCGCGCTGCACGTCAGCCGCGGTGAGCAATCCGTCGGCGCCGGTCGGCGTCACCATTGTCAGGTCCACGTTCAGCTTGCGCGCGAGCGCGCGCACCGCGGGCGTGGCCTTGATGCCGGCGGAGACCGGGGCGGGCGCCGCGGGCGAGTCGGCAACGACCTTCTGACCGACTTCGACCCTGCCCACGACGGTGGCGGTGTCCTCGACATCGCTCTGGCCCTCGAAGGCGACGAGAGGTGCACCGATATGCGCGATGTCCCCGGGGTTGCCGTAGAGCTTCACGACCTTGCCGGGAAAAGGCGCGGGGATGTCCACCACCGCCTTGGCGGTCTCCACCGAGACCATCGGCGCATCGGCCTTCAGCTCGTCACCGACCTTGACGTGCCATTTGACGATCTCGGCTTCTTGCAGGCCTTCGCCGAGATCCGGCAGTTTAAAAATCTTCATACCCGTTCGATTCTAGAACAATTGAACCGCCATGACGCCATGACGCCAGGCAAGACAAGAATAGAGGCAATGAGTAAGAACAATTGGAACGAGTTTGAGGATGGAAATAAGCGAATTGGTAATTATCTTGATTGGATTTTCATGGCGTCTTGGCGTCATGGCGGTTAATGTGTTTTGTATTTTCTGGCTACTTGGCGGTGAGCAACGTTATGCAAACGAGAGAGTTTTCTTCACCGCAGCAACGATGTGCTGCCGGTTCGGAATGTAACGGTGCTCCAGCCGCGAGAACGGCACCACCGTGTCGTACCCGGTCACCCGCTGCACCGGCGCGAGGAGGCTCAGGAGGCCTTCTTCGGCAAGCCCTGCCGCGATCTCGGAAGCAAAGCTGCAGGTGCGGGGGGCTTCGGTGACAACGACGCAGCGGCCGGTCCTCGCGACCGAGCCGAGGATGGAGTCCATGTCGAGCGGCTTTAACGTGGCGACGTCGAGCACTTCGGCGGCGACTCCCTGCTCGGCGAGTTCGGCGGCGGCAGCGAGCGTTTCCGGGACCATCGGCCCCCAGCTGACGAGCGTCACGTCGGTGCCCTCGCGCAGCGTGAAGCACGTATCGAGAGCTGCCGCTTCGCCGTTGTCGGCCACTTCTTCCTTGAACAGCCGGTAGAGGCGGGTCGGCTCCAGGAAAATTACCGGGTCGGGGTCGCGAATCGTGGCGAGCAGCAGGCCGTAGGCGCGCCGCGGCGACGAAGGATAGACCACCCGTATGCCCGGGATATGCGCGAACATCGCCTCCGGGCTCTCGGAGTGGTGCTCGGGCGCGTGGATGCCCGCGCCGCACGGCGTTCTCAGCACCATGGGGCAGGACAACCGGCCCCGGGTCCGGTGGCGCATGCGCCCGGCGTGATTGAGGACCTGGTCTATCGTGGTATAGGCGAAGCCGGAGAACTGGATTTCCGCCACCGGTTTCAAGCCTTCGACCGCCATGCCGATCGTCATGCCGGCGATGAGCGCTTCCGCCAGCGGAGTGTCGATAACACGCTCCGGGCCAAAGCGCTCGGAGAGGCCAAGCGTCGCGCGGAACACGCCGCCGTCAACACCCACGTCCTGGCCCAGCACCACCACGGCTGCGTCGCGCTCCATCTCGTGCTTCAGCGCGAGGTTGATAGCTTCGACGAGGGTGATCTGCGCCATGGCTTAAAACCAATCAATAGACAGGATTAACAGGATTTACAAGATTTACAAGATCAATTCAAAACGATAACGAAGCACTGGTCCAATAAGATGTTTGGTTTTGTTAATCCTGTGAATCTTGTTAATCCTGTCTATTCCTGCTTCTCACTGAGCGCGGCGGCGCGCTGCTTCTGCAGCGCCGCCGGCAGCGCGGCGTAGAGGTGGTCGAACATCTGCTCCGCGGTCGGCGGCGGGGTATCGAGGTAGGCCTGCGCCGCCGCCTGCACCTGCTCGTTGCATTCCTTGAGCAGGGCGTCTTCCTTCGCCTTGTCCCACGCGCCGTTTTCCACAAGATAAGTCCGCAGCCGCAGGATTGGCTCAAGTTTCCACGCCGCGGCGAGCTCGTCCGGGCTGCGGTAGCGCGAGGCGTCATCCGCCGTGGTGTGATCGGCGAGCCGGTAGGTCAGCGCCTCGATGAGCGTCGGCCCGCCACCCGAGCGCGCCTTGGCGAGCGCCAGGTCCATGGCGTTGCGCACCGCGATGACGTCGTTGCCATCGACCTGCGTGCCCTCGATGCCGGCGGCTATGGCCTTCTGCGCCAGGGTCTCTGCCGCGCTCTGCCTGGAGCGCGGCACCGAAATAGCCCACTGGTTGTCGGTGACGACGAACACGACGGGCAGCTTCCAGGCGCCGGCGGCGTTGAGGCCTTCGTAAAAATCGCCTTTCGACGTGGCGCCGTCGCCGAGCGCGCACACGGCTACGCGCGGCTCGCGCCGCAGCTTCATGGCGTAGGCGACTCCCACCGCGTGAGTGACTTGCGCGGCGATGGTGACGCAGATCGGGAAATCGCGGCGCGGGCCGGAATAGTCGCAGCCCCGCTCGTCGCCGCCCCAATAGAGAAACAGCTCCTTCAGCGTGACACCACGCATCAGCTGCGTCCCGTTCTCGCGGTAGGTCATGAGGAAAACGTCCTCTTTCGCCATCGCGGAGCCGACGCCGGCTTCGACTGCCTCCTTACCGAGGAGGGAGGAGAAGGTGCCGAGCTGGCCGGTGCGCTGCAATGCGATCGCCTTAGCGTCATAGGCGCGCATCAGCGCCATCCAGCGGTAGAGCGCGACGAGTTGCTTCGCATCGCGCGCGAACGGTGGCAACGGCTGCACGGCCCTGCCGTGCTCGTCCAGGAATCGCGAGTGGCGGATCTCGAATTTGGCAACGACCGTCACTCAATACCTCTTACCGCAGAGGACGCAGAGGACGCGGAGGAATAACAGGAACCCATTTCGTAGTAGAAACATTGAACCATGGCTGAACACGGATGCTCGTTCACTCGCAGGCGGGAAACCGGACGCATGTCGAGATTGTCAGGCAGAGATTACCGCACTTTGCAGCCATCCAGGCAGATGGGCCCATTTGACAGCAAACGGGCGGCAACATACGCTCACTGCTTCAACTGAAAGTGATGAAAGAGATGCATGGCCAGGCGCTCGCGTTGTTTTCCTCTGCGACCCTCCGCGTCCGCTGCGTCCTCTGCGGTGAGGGCTTGGCGCTGAGATGAAACTCGGTTTCTTCACCATGCCCCTGCACCCGCCGGGGCGCAACTACACGCAGACGCTGAAGGAAGACCGCGAGGCGGTGCTGCTCGCCGACCGGCTCGGCTATTGCGAAGCGTATATCGGGGAGCACGTGACGGATGTCTGCGAATCCATCCCGTCCTGCCTTACTTTCATCGCGAGCCTCGCGCACGACACGAAACACATCAAACTGGGCAGCGGCACTGTCAACCTGCCAAACGGGCATCCGGCGCAGATCGCCGCCGACGTCGCGATGGTGGACCACATGCTGGAGGGACGCTTCATTTTCGGCATCGGCCCGGGCGGGCTGCGCTCCGACCAGGAGGCATTCTGCAATCTCGAGCTGGACCGCAACGCGATGTTCCTCGAGTCCATCAACCACATTCTCGCCCTGTGGGCCGGGGACGCGCCCTACAACCTGAAAGGGCAGTTCTGGAACATCAGCACCGAAAAAACCCTGATCCGCGAAGCGGGGCAGGGCGTGATGGTGAAACCCTATCAGAAGCCGCATCCGCCCATCGTCGTGACGGTCGTCGTGCCCTATTCCAAGGGGGTAGTGGCCGCCGCCGCGCGTGGATGGAAGCCGATCACGGCGAACTTTCTGCAGCCGGTGTGGGCGGCGACGCATTGGCCGATGTACGCCAAGGGCTGTGAGCAGGGCGGACATAAGGCGGACCCGGCGGACTGGCGGGTGTGCAAGAGTATCTTCGTCGCTGACGACGATACGACTGCGCGGCGGTATGCCCATGACGTAAACGGCGCGTACGGCTTTTACTACTGGAACCTGTTGACCAAGCGCCGCAGCCGGGGACAGGCCGATATCTACAAGCACGATCTCAAGATGCCCGATGCGGCGGTGACGGTGGATTATCTCCTCGACCGGCTGGTGTTGAGCGGCAGCGTGAACCGCGTGGTGGACCAGCTGCTGGCATTTCGCGAGACCGTCGGCGACTTCGGCACGCTGCTCTATTGCGGCCACGACTGGGTCGAGCCGAAGCTCGCCCGCCGCTCGATGGAGCTGATGGCGGAGAAGGTCATGCCCGCCGTCAACGCGGCGCTTCGTGAAAAGACAATGGAACCGCAGATAAACGCAGAACCACGCAGATAGGTTATCCTACCCTTTATGCTGTCTGGCGCAGCCAACGGGCGGGAAGAGAGTCATCAACCTGGGGGAAATCACCATGAAACGCTTGTCTGTCATCACTGCAGGACTGCTTGTCATCGCTTTCACGGTTTTCGGTTGTGCGCAGATGTCGTCGATGATGGACACGGGGTGGGTCACGCTGATCGACGGCGACAAGGGCCTGGAAAACTTCAACCGCGTCGGCGATGCCAACTGGAGAGCGGAGGACGGCGCCATCGTGGCCGACAAGGGCAAGGGCGGCTTCCTGGTTTCGAAAGACTCCTACAAGGACTTCCAGATCAGGGCCGAGTTCTGGGCCAGTCTCAACGCCAATAGTGGCATCTACTGGCGATGCGCCAATCCTGGCGTCATCACCGACAAGAGCTGCTATGAGGCGAATATCTACGACGAGCGCTCCGACCCGAGTTTCGGCACGGGGGCCATCCAGCATCTTAAGAAAGCCTCACCCATGCTCAAGGCCGGCGGCAAATGGAGCACCTACGAAATCACGGTCAAAGGCTCGCAACTGACCGTCGTGCTCAACGGAACGCTCACCGCCGAAACAACGGATACCCAGTTTACGAGTGGGCCAATCGCACTCCAGTTTGGCGGCCATGGCAAATTACCCGGCGGCGCCATCAAGTATCGCAAGGTGCAAATCAAGCCGCTATAGCCTGCGCCCTTTCGAGTTAGCTTCATCAAAACCGCAGGCTGGCCTGCACCCCAACCATCGCGTTGCGAGTCGGGGCCGGCTCGTAGTAGCGGCCGTTGCTTTCGGCGACGATGACCGAGCCGATGTATTGCCGGTCGCTGACGTTGTCGATGCGGACGAACTCCGCGATTCGCCAGTCGCGGCCGCGTTGCTCGAACCCCGCCCGCAGCGACCACACGGTGTAGGCCGACGCCGCCTCGGTGTTGGGATCGTTGACGTAGACCTTGCCGTTGTGACGGCCTTCGACCCCGGCGTGAAATCCCGTGGCCGCATGGCGCCATACGATTTCGCCGTAGAGGGTATTCTGCGGCACGCCCGGCAGCCGGCTGCCCGCTCTGACGTTGGTTGGAACGCCAGGGGTGCCGACGACCGTGACGAATGGCTGCTGGAAGCTGGCGTCCAGAAAGGTGTAGGCAACGGCGGCTTCCAGCCCGTTCTTG
Organism: uncultured Streptomycetaceae bacterium; assembly: GCA_964521405.1. Taxonomy (GTDB): domain Bacteria; phylum Pseudomonadota; class Gammaproteobacteria; order Burkholderiales; family SG8-41; genus SG8-41. Next base: position 14,463 of record CAZFRR010000202.1, read on the forward strand.
AAGCGGCCGTCCCATGCGAGCTCGAGCCCCTTGCGCTGGGTCTTGGAGGCATTCTTGTAGGTCGAACGGCCGCCGCTGTTGGTGTCCACCACGATCTCGTTGGTGACATCGACGTGGAACAGCGCGAGATTCAAGCGCATCCAGTCGCCGAACCTCGATTTCATGCCGATTTCCAGGTTGGTGCTGAGCGCGGGCTGCAACGAGAAATTGAGGCCGCTGGCGCCGCCAGGGCGGTAGGCGAGTTCGGCAAAGGTCGGCGTCTCGAAGCCTTTGCCGGCGGTCCCGTAGAGATTGACGTTCGGGCTCAGCTTGAAGGTGAGGCCCGCGACCGGCGTGCCGCGCTCGAAGCGGAGGGAGCCGCTGTCATTCGGATTGCCGGGGGCAATGTAGTAGTCCTGGGACTCGTACTGGACACGGGTGTAGCGCAGCCCCGCAAGCAGGTTCCAGCGTGGCGAGAAATTCCATTCGGCCTGGGCATAGACGGCCGCGTTGTAGACCGTGTCGTCCTCGTTCCGCTTGAGGGCTGCGCTGATTCCGAAATTGTTGATATAGCCCTTGCGCCGCTCGTCCATCGAGTCGTAGTCGACCCCGATGCTGGCGGTAAGCGGACCGTCGGCGAGCCGGTTGGTATGAGTCCAGCGCAGGCCCACCCCGCCGTAATTACGGTCGAGGTCCACGACGGCCCCCGAAGCCGTCGGGGCGTTTTGTGCCGCAAGCGGTATCGCCAGGTACTGCGTGATTTGCCGGTCGCCGTAATAGACGCGCGCCTCGAGGTGGTCGGAAGCGGTCACGTCGAGCCGGTACAGGACGCCCAGCTGAGTCTGCGCGATGCTTTTGCGGGTGTTGAAGGCGATCGCGTTGGTGCCGGCCTGCTGCGGGTTCTGGGCGACCTGGGCGGCGGTCAATCCCAGCGGGTCCTGGGTTTCCGGCTGGTCGAGTGAATTGACGACCAGCGTCACGACGCCGCGTTCCTGCGCGTCCACCCTGGCCTTGGCATTCAATTGATCGCGGCGCGCCCAGCTGTGATCGCGGTAGCCGTCGGTCTGGAAGCGTGAAAGGTTGCCGATGTAGTTGAGGTTGCCGCTGGTTCCGCCAAACTGGGCGCTCAGCTTCCAGGTGTCGTAGCTGCCGGCATAGATGCCGCCCGACAGCGTCGGCTCGCTCGGCCCATCGGCGGTGAATATCTGGACGACGCCCCCGGCGGCATTGCCGTAGAGGCTGGAGAATGGCCCGCGCATCACTTCGATGCGGTCGGCGGAGTCCAGGTTGAAGGTCGCAGCCTGTCCCTGCCCGTCGGGCATGGTGGCGGGGATGCCGTCGGCGATGAGACGGATACCGCGCACGCCGAAGGTAGAACGCCCGCCGAAGCCGCGCGAGGAGATCTGGAGGTCCTGGGCGTAGTTCTGCCGGTTCAGCACCACGATGCCGGGCACGCGATTGAGCGACTCCGACAGGTTGACCTGCGGCTTGTCCTCTCGGATGACGGACCGGTCGACGCGGTCGATCGAGACCGGCAGGTCGAAGCTGTCCTCCTCGACGCGGGTGGCGGTTACCACGACTTCCTGCAGGACCTGGGGCTTGCCGCCCGGTGACGCCTGCTGTGCCGCGGCAGGGAAAGGGGCGAGCGTCGCGGCCAGCAACGCCAGAACCGCCTTTCTCAGTTCGAACATGATTTCTCCTCCCGGGTTGAAACGGGTGCGCCGCTCTGTACCCGTTGCGCACGATTGCCAATGGTAACGCGCTAGGCGGCAGCGAGGAGAGTCCTCAGCACGTAGTGCATGATCCCGCCGTGCCTGAGGTACTCGACCTCGATTTCAGTGTCGACACGCAGGATGGCAGGTACTTTCAGAATCCTGCCATCCTGACGATGGACCTGTACTGTCACCTCCTGATTGGGGCGGATGCTGCCGTTCAATCCCAGGATATCGAACGTTTCGCTACCATCGAGGCTCAGCGAAGCCACGGAATCGGCGCCCCTGAACTGGCAGGGCACGATGCCCATACCGACCAGGTTGGAGCGGTGGATGCGCTCGAAGCCGCGCGCGATCACGGCCTTGACCCCCATCAGTTGCGGGCCGCGGGCCGCCCAGTCGCGCGAGGACCCGGTGCCGTATTCCTCGCCTGCCAGTATCACCTGCGGCACCCCATCATTGCGGTAGCGCTCCGCCGCTTCGAATAGGCTCATGGGGTCGCCGCTTGGCTGGTGCACGGTGTAGCCGCCTTCCCTGCCGGGCGCCATCCGGTTGCGGATGCGCAGGTTGGCGAAGGTGCCTCGCAACATCACCTCGTGGTTGCAGCGGCGCGCGCCGAAGCTGCTCAGGTCCGCGACCTTGACCCCCTTGCCCTGCAGCCAGCGGCCCGCCGGCGAGGCGGGCGTGATCGCCGAGACCGGGCTGATGTGCTCGGTGGTGAGCGCATCGCCGAAGATGGCGAGGGCGCGGGCGCCGGTGATGTTCGTCACCTGTCCGGCTTCCATGCTGAAACCGTCGAAGAAAGGCGGCTTCAGGATAGAGGTGGAAGCCGGGTCCCATTCGTAAATCGCGCCCGCGCGCTCGGGGACCGCGTCCCACAGGTCTTTCGCCACCATGAGGTCGCCGTACTCGCGCCGGAAGTTTTCTGTATTGGCGGAAAACTTGAAAACGGCGGCGATCTCCGCATCGCTCGGCCAGACATCCTTCAAATAGACCGGCTTGCCGTCCCTGCCAGTACCGAGCGGCTCGCGCGTGACATCGATATTGACCGTGCCGGCGATGGCGAAAGCCACCACCAGCGGCGGGCTCATCAGGAAGTTGGCCTTGATGCTGTTGTGGATGCGCGCCTCGAAGTTGCGGTTGCCCGACAACACCGCGCAGCCGATGAGATCGTTCCCGGCCACGGTCTCCTCGACCGCGGCATCGAGCGGGCCGGAGTTGCCCATGCAGGTGGTGCAGCCGTAGCCGACGACGCCGAAGCCGAGGCTCTCCAGGTACGGCAGCAGCCCCGCGTCGCGCAGGTAGGCGGTCACGACCTTGGACCCGGGCGCGAGCGAGGTCTTCACCCGCGGGTGCACCTTGAGGCCCCTCTCAACAGCTTTTTTCGCGAGCAGTCCGGCGCCAAGCAGCAGGTTGGGGTTGGACGTATTGGTGCAGGAAGTGATGGCGGCGATCAGCACGTCGCCGTGGCCGACATCCAGGCCGGCGCGCGAGCTGGCAAAGCGCTTGCCGAGGTCGGCCGCCGCCTTGCCGTAGCCGGTGTCGGCGGCCGGCTTGGAGAAGAGTTCGCTGAAGCGGGACTTGATGCCGGCGAGATCCAGGCGTTGCTGCGGCAGCCGCGGGCCGGAGACGCTGGCAACCACCTGCGACAGGTCCAGCTCGATGACCTGCGAGTAGTCGATCTCGCCCTTGCGGGGGATGCCGAACATTTCCTGCGCCTTGTAGTAGGACTCGATCGCGTCCACCAGCGCCGGATCGCGCCCGGTGATGCGGAAATAGTCGATCGTCTTCTCGTCCACCGGGAAAAAGCCGACCGTGGCGCCGTAATCGGGCGCCATGTTGGCGACCGTCGCGCGATCGGTGGGGGAGAGCGACGCGGCGCCTTCCCCGAAGAACTCGACGAACTTGCCGACCACATGGGAACCGCGCAGCAGCTCGGTGACGGTGAGCACGAGATCGGTGGCGGTGACGCCTTCACGCAGCCGGCCGGTCATGTGCACGCCCACGACGTCCGGCGTCAGGAAATAAATCGGCTCGCCCAGCATCCCGGCTTCGGCTTCGATGCCGCCCACGCCCCAGCCCAGCACGCCGATGCCGTTGACCATGGGCGTGTGCGAGTCGGATCCAATCAGCGTATCTGGGAAATAGACGCCGTCCTTTTCCCACACGCCGCGGGCGAGGTACTCCAGGTTGACCTGGTGCACGATGCCGTTGCCTGGCGGCACGACGCGGATGTCGGAAAACGCCTGCCTGGCCCACTTGAGCAGCGTGATGCGCTCGCCGTTCCTCTGGTATTCGAACTCGAGGTTGCGCCGGACCGCGTCCGGAGCATTCCGGACGTCGACCTCGACCTGGTGGTCCACCACGAGATCAACGTGCACCCTGGGCCCGATGCGCGCGGGGTCCGCGTTCAAGCGGCGCGCTGTTGCGCGCATGGCCGCGAAATCGTTGAGAATCAGGAAACCGGTCAGGTCCTGCAGCAGGATGCGCGTGATAAAGAACGGGATCTCGGTGGTGCGGGGAGCCTCCGGCTGCCACGCGGCGAGCGCCCGGACGTGCGCCTCGGTGACGCGCTTGCCGTCGCAGTTGCGCGTGAGCGACTCGAGCACGATGCGCAGGCTGACGGGCAGCCGCGAGACAGTGCCGAGGCCGGCTCGTTCCAGCGCGGCCAGGGAATAGAACTTGGCGGACCCGCCGGACGCCAGCGGGAACTTGCCGAGCGCCCGGAAAGGGTCCCGCGTCACGGCGATCCCCTTGTCTTGCTGCGCCGGCAAATTCCGAGAACCATGCATGCGGCCAGCAGGCCCCTCCAGCGCAGCTTTGCTGCGCTCGTAAATCCTGAGTACGTTGTTACGCGGCTAACAAGCCGCGTAACACGTAGGGCAGGATACCCCCGTGCTTCAGGTAGTCGACCTCGATGCCGGTGTCGATGCGGAGCGTCAACGGCACGCGCTGCTTCGATCCGTCCTTGCGAGTGATCACCATCGCCACGTCCTGCAGCGGCTTCACGTTGCCGCCGTTGATGCCCTCGATGTCGAAGGTCTCGGTGCCGTCGATCTTCAACGACTGCACGCTGTCGTTCGGCTTGAACTGCAGCGGCAGCACGCCCATGCCGATCAGGTTCGCGCGGTGGATGCGCTCGAAGCTCTTCACGATCACGGCCCTGACGCCCAGCAGTTGCACGCCCTTGGCGGCCCAGTCGCGCGAGGAGCCCATGCCGTAATCCTCGCCGCCGAAGATGACGAGCGGCGTGGCCGACGCATGGTAGAGCTCGGAGGCCTCGAATATGGTCATCTGGGCGCCGTCGGGCTGGTGCTTCGTGATCGGACCCTCGGTGCCAGGGGCCACCTGGTTGCGCAGGCGCACGTTGGCGAAGGTGCCGCGCACCATCAGCTCATGGTTGCAGCGGCGCACGCCGAAGTGGCCCCACTCGGACGGCGGGCTCTTGTAGCCCTCCAGCCATTTTCCGGCCGGAGTGCCGGTCTTGATCTTGGTGGACGGGCTGATGTGGTCGGTGGTGATGGAGTCCCCGAGTATCGCCAGCGCGCGCGCCCCCTTCACGTCGGTAACCTTGCCCGGTTCGCGGGTGACGCCGTCGAAGAACGGCGGTTCCTTGATGAAGGTGGATTTTGGATCCCACTTGTAGACCGCGCCTTCGACGGTGGGGATGGCTTCCCACAGCTCCTTGGCGCCGGACAGGTCGCCGTACTCGCGGCGGAAATGGTCCGCATTGGTGGAGAATTTCAGAAGCGAGGCGACTTCCGCATCGGTGGGCCACAAATCTTTCAGGTAGACCGGCTTGCCATCCGAGCCGGTGCCCAGCGGGTCCTTCGTAAGGTCGGTGCGTACCGTGCCGGCAATACCGTAGGCCACCACCAGCGCGGGGCTGGCCAGGTAGTTCGCGCGCAGGTTGGCGTGCACGCGCGCTTCGAAGTTGCGGTTGCCGGAGAGGACAGAGGCGGTGACGAGATCTTTCGACACCACGGCTTCCTCGATCTTGGGGTCGAGCGGGCCGGCTGCGCCCATGCAGGTGGTGCAGCCATAGGCGACGACGCCGTAACCGAGCTTTTCGAGGTACTGCAGGAGGCCGGTATCGCGCAGGTAGGCGGTGACGACCTTGGAGCCCGGGGCGAGCGAGGTCTTGACGCGCGGGCTCACCTTGAGTCCTTTTTCCACCGCGCGCTTGGCCAGCAGGCCGGCTGCGATCAGCAGCGCGGGATTGGAGGTGTTGGTGCATGAAGTGATCGACGAGATCAGCACATCGCCGTGTCCCACGTCGAACTCTGCGTGGCCGCTCGGCACGCGGCGCGTCAAATCGGCGGCGGGGCGGGCGTAGCCGTTCTTGTCGGTGGGGGCGGAGAACAGCGCGTCGAAGCCGCGGCCGAGATCGGGCAGGTTGACCCGGTCCTGCGGGCGCTTCGGGCCCGACAAGCTGGGCACGATGCTGGAAAGGTCTAGATTGATCACCTCGCTGTAGTCGATTTCTCCCGGCTTCGGCATGCCGAACAGGCCCTGCACTTTATAGTACGCCTCGATGGCGGAAACCTGCTCCGGCTCGCGGCCGGTGGTGCGGAAATACTCGACGGTCTTGTCATCGACCGGGAAGTAGCCCATGGTCGCGCCGTACTCGGGCGCCATGTTGGCGACGGTGCAGCGGTCGGCGGCGGTCAGCGCGGAGGCGCCTTCGCCGAAGAACTCGACGAACTTGGCCACGACCTTGGCCTTGCGCATCAGCTCGGTGACGGTCAGCGCGAGATCGGTGGCGGTGACGCCCTCGCGCAGTTTCCCGGTCATGTGGCAGCCCACCACGTCCGGGGTCAGGAAGGCGTTGGGCTGGCCCAGCATGCCGGCTTCGGCTTCGATGCCGCCCACGCCCCAGCCCACGATGCCGATGCCGTTGACCATCGTCGTGTGCGAGTCGGTGCCGAACACGGTGTCCGGAAACCAGACGCCATCCTTCTCCCACACCCCGCGCGAGAGATATTCCATGTTGATCTGGTGGATGATGCCGTTGCCGGGCGGCACCACGCGCACGGTCTTGAACGCGCCCTGCGCCCACTTGACGAAGCTGTAGCGCTCGGCGTTCCTCTTGAACTCGATTTGCTGGTTGCGCTCCACCGCGTCCGGCGCGTTGTGCACGTCGATTTCCACCGAGTGATCGACCACCACGTCCACCGGCACCAGCGGCTCGATGCGGCTCGGCGACACGCCCAGGCGGCCCGCCGCCGCGCGCATCGCGGAAAGATCGTTGAGCGTGCCGAAACCGATCAGGTCCTGCAGCACGATGCGCACGACGATGAACGGGATCTCGGCGGTGCGCGCCGCCTTGGGCTGCCACGCCGCGAGATTGCGCACGTGCTCTTCGGTGATGAGTTTGCCGTCGCAGTGGCGCACCAGCGCCTCCAGCACCACGCGGATCGAGCACGGCAGTCGCGAGATCCTCCCCAGGCCCGCCGCCTCGAGGGCGGCGAGGGAATGGTAGCGGCCGGTCTTGCCCGGGGAGGGGCTGAACGCGCGCAGACTCTTGAAGGTGTCTTGTGCCATGTCGTATGCCTTGGTCCGGTTATCAGGCTGCCATTAACTCGCGAAGCACGTAAGGAAGGATCCCGCCGTGCTTGAGGTATTCCACCTCGATCGGCGAGTCCACGCGCAGCGTAACGGCCACGTTCTGCGTGGAGCCGTCCTTGCGGTGGATCACGAGCGTCACGTCCTGCATTGGCTTCACGTTACCACCGGCGACACCCAGCAGGTCGAACGTTTCCGTGCCGTCGATCTTCAGCGACTGCACGCTGTCGGCCCCCTTGAACTGGCAGGGCAGCACGCCCATGCCGACGAGGTTGGAGCGGTGGATGCGCTCGTAGCCGCGCGCAACGACGACCTTGACGCCGAGCATCTGCGTGCCCTTGGCCGCCCAGTCGCGCGAGGAGCCGGTGCCGTACTCTTCGCCGCCGAACACGAACAGCGGGATCTTGTCCTTCTGGTAGCGCATCGAGGCATCGAAGATCGTCATCTTGTCGCCGCTCGGCTGGTGGATCGTGACACCGCCCTCGGTACCCGGCGCGAGCAGATTCTTGATGCGCGGGTTGGCGAACGCGCCGCGCACCATCACTTCGTGGTTGGTGCGGCGCGAGCCGAAGCTCGAAAGGTCCTTGCTGCCGGCCGCGATCAGCCAGTCGCCGGCCAGCGTGCCCTTGCGGATGGGCGCCACCGGGCTGATGTGGTCGGTGGTCAGCTTGTTGCCGAAGATGCCCAGCGCGCGCCCGCTTTTGATATCGGTGACCTTGGGCAGCTCGACCTTGAACCCTTCAAAGAGCGGCGGCTCGAGCATGTAGGTTGATTTCGGGTCCCACTGAAAGAGCGCGCCCTTGGCTTCGGGAATGGCGTCCCACAGGTCTTTCGCCCCGGAGAGGTCGCCGTATTCGCGGCGGAAGTTCTCGCTGTTGGTCGCAAACTTCATCAGCGCCTCGACTTCCGCGGGCGTCGGCCACAGGTCCTTCAGGAACACCGGCTTGCCGTTCTTGTCGTTGCCGAGGGGATCGGTATTGACGTCCTTCAGCACGGTGCCGGCGAGCGCGAACGCGACGACCAGCGGCGGACTCATCAGGAAATTGGCCTTGAGGCTCTGGTGCACGCGCGCCTCGAAGTTGCGGTTGCCCGAGAGCACGGCGGCCGAGATCACGTCGTTCTTGACGATGGCTTCCTCGAGATCCTTGTCCAGCGGGCCTGCCAGGCCCATGCAGGTGGTGCAGCCGTAGGCGACGACGTGGAAGCCCAGTTGCTCCAGGTAGGGCAGCAGGCCGGCCTGCTTCAGGTACGCGGTGACCACCTTGGAACCGGGAGCCATCGAGGTCTTCACGCGCGGATGCGGCTTCATGCCCTTCTCCACGGCCTTCTTGGCAAGCAGACCGGCGGCGAGCAATACCCAGGGGTTGGAGGTGTTGGTACAGGAGGTGATGGCGGCGATGCTGATGTCGCCATGGCCAACGTCACCGATGGCCGCATTGGCGACCGGGACGCGCCTGGCCAGCTCCGCGGCGGGCTTGTTGTAGCCGCTTTCGGCGACGGGTTTGGAAAAGAGTTCGGTAAAGCGGGCCTTGATGCCTTCGAGGTTGATGCGGTCCTCGGGCTGCTTCGGTCCGGAGACGCTGGGGCGCACCGTCGACAGGTCGAGCTCGACGACTTGTGAGTAGTCGATCTCGCCTTTTTTCGGGATGCCGTACAGGCCCTGCACTTTAAGATACGACTCGATGGCATCGCAGTGCTGTTCGCGGCCCGACATGCGGTAGTACTCGAGCGCCTTGTCGTCGATCGCGAAAAAGCCGCAGGTTGCGCCGTAGTCGGGCGCCATGTTGGCGACCGTCGCGCGATCGGTCGGGGTGAGCGACGCGGCGCCTTCGCCGAAGTACTCGACGAACTTGTTGACCACCTTGGTCTTGCGGAGCAGTTCGGTGACGGTCAGCACGAGGTCGGTCGCGGTGACGCCTTCGCGCAGCCTTCCGGTCATGTGCACGCCCACGACATCGGGCTCCAGGAAGTAGTAGGGCTGGCCCAGCATGCCGGCCTCGGCTTCGATGCCGCCCACGCCCCAGGCCAGAACGCCGATGGCATTGACCATCGTGGTGTGCGAGTCGGTGCCGACGGTGGAATCGGGGTAGTAGACGCCGTCTTTTTCCCAAACGCCGCGGGACAGGTACTCGAGGTTGACCTGGTGGCAGATGCCGTTGCCGGGCGGCACTACGCGAATGCCGGAAAAGGCGGCCTTGGCCCATTTCAGGAACGTGTAGCGCTCGCCGTTCCTCTCGAACTCGATTTCCATATTCTTGCGCAGTGCGTCGACCGAGTTGTGCACGTCGATGACGACGGAGTGATCCACTACGAGGTCCACCGGCACCAGCGGCTCGATGCGCTTGGGGTCGAATTTCTGGCGCTGTGCTTCGGCGCGCATGGCGGCGAAATCGTTCAGCGCGGGGAAGCCCGCCATGTCCTGCAGCATGATGCGGGCGAGCACGAACGGCACTTCCTGGGTGCGCGGGGCGTTGGGCTTCCAGCCGGCGATGGCCCTCACGGCATCCTCGGTGATGCGCTTGCCGTCGCAGTTGCGCAGCACCGACTCGAGCACGACACGCAGGCTCACGGGCAGGCGCGACACCTTGCCGAGGCCGGCTTCTTCCAGGGCGGCGAGCGCATAGTATTTTCCGGTCTTGCCGGATTTCAGCTTGAATTCCCTGAGAGCCTTGAACGGGTCGTATGCCATTGGGTTTCCTTGGTTTCGTTGATCTGTGGATTAGAGCGCGAACCGGTCCGTGAATTCATTGACGGGGGTTGCTTCCAGCCGCCGCGCGTCCGAGCACAACTCCAGAATCGCTTGCTGCCGCTTGGGCGGAAAGCGGCGGGCGAGGTTGACGCGGAACTTGGCTTCCAGTTGCGGGATGCCTTCCTTGCGCCGGCGGCGGTGGCCGAGGGGGTACTCGACCGCGATGCGGTCCGTTTTCGTGCCGTCGTTGAAAAACACCTGCACGGCGTTGGCGATGGAGCGCCTGGCGGGGTCGAGGTAGTCGCGGGTCCAGGGCTTGTGCTCGATGCACGTCATTTTCGAGCGCAGCCGGTCGATGCGGGGATCGGCCGCGGCAGCGTCCTCGTAGTCGGCGGCGGTGAGGCTGCCCTTGATGAGGCCGACGGCCGTCATGTACTGGATGCAGTGGTCGCGGTCGGCCGGATTGTTGAGCGGGCCCTTCTTGTCGATGATGCGGATCGCGGATTCGTGAGTGGTGATGACGATTTTCTTCACCGCGTCCAGCCGGTCTTTCACTTGGGGATGCAGCAGGATCGCCGCCTCCACCGCGGTCTGGGCGTGAAATTCGGCGGGGTAGGAAATCTTGAACAGCACGTTTTCCATCACGTACGACCCGAACGGCCGCTTGAACCGGAACGGCCGGCCCTTGAACAGCACGTCGTAGAAGCCCCAGGTCTTCGCGGTGAGCGCGGAGGGATAGCCCATCTCGCCCTTCAACGTCATCAGCGCGAGCCGCACCGCACGGCTGGTCGCGTCGCCCGCCGCCCACGACTTGCGCGAGCCGGTGTTGGGCGCGTGGCGGTAGGCGCGCAGCGACTGGCCGTCGATCCAGGCATTGGAAACCGCGTCCACGATTTCCGCCCGGGTCCCGCCCAGCAGGTGGGTGACGACCGCGGTCGAGGCGACCTTGACCAGCACCACGTGATCGAGACCGACGCGATTGAAGCTGTTCTCGAGCGCGATCACACCCTGGATTTCGTGGGCCTTGATCATGCCCGTCAGCACGTCGCGCATGACGAGTGGTTTCCCGCCTTGCGCGAGACGCGTGCGCGAGAGCCAGTCGGCGGTGGCGAGGATGCCGCCCAGGTTGTCGGACGGGTGGCCCCACTCGGCCGCCAGCCAGGTGTCGTTGAAATCCAGCCAGCGGATCATCGCGCCGATGTTGAAAGCCGCGGTGACTGGGTCGAGCTGGTAGGCCGTGCCCGGCACCTTCGCGCCGTTCGGCAGGACGGCCCCGGGCACGACGGGCCCGAGCAGCTTGGTGCAGGCGGGGTACTCGAGCGCTTCCAGCCCGCAGCCGAGCGTGTCCATCAGGCACAGCCGCGCCGTGTTGTAGGCTTCCTGGCTGGTGATGGCGCGGCCGGCAACGTAGTCGGCGATGTCCGCTAGTACCTTATCTGGCTTCGGGCGGGTGTTGGATATATGGGAGCTCATATGGGGTCAAGGAGTGACTCGTTCTTCGTTTCTCGTAGCTCGATGGCGCTGTTTACGAAAGGCGGGAAACGAGTAACGAGAAACGAGTCACTTTCTGTCTTGAATGGGAACGAACGGGCGCGGCTCGGGCCCGGTGTAGACGGCGGTGGGGCGAATGATCTTGTTGTCGATGCGCTGCTCGATCACGTGCGCCGCCCAGCCGCTCGCGCGGGCGATGACGAAGATCGGGGTGAACATCGCCGTGGGCACGCCCATCCGGTGATAGGAGACGGCCGAGAACCAGTCGAGGTTGGCGAACATCTTTTTCTCGCGCATCATCACCTGCTCGATCCGCTCGGCGATCTCGAACATTTCCATCTCGCCCGCGTCCACCGACAATTGCCGCGCCACTGCTTTAATCACTGCGTTTCTTGGGTCGGCGATGGTGTAGACCGGGTGGCCGAAGCCGATCACGACCTCCTTTTTACCGACGCGTTCCACGATGTCGCGCTCGGCGGCGGCGGGCGACTCGTAGCGGTTCATCACCTCGAACCCGACCTCGTTGGCGCCGCCGTGCTTGGGGCCCTTCAGCGTCCCGATCGCCCCGGTGATGGCGGAGTGCATGTCGGAACCGGTGCCGGCAACGACGCGGGCGGCGAAGGTCGAGGCGTTGAATTCGTGCTCGGCGTAGAGGTTCAACGACGTGTGCATCGATTTCACCCACAGCGGCTTGGCCGGCCTGCCGTGGAGCAATGTCAGGAAGTGGCCGCCGATCGAATCGTCGTCGGTCTCGACCTCGATGCGGCGCTGCTCGCGGCTGTAGTGATGCCAGTAGAGCAGCATCGAGCCGAACGAGGCCATCAGGCGGTCGGCGATGTCACGCGCCCCGGCAATTTTGTGATCGTCCTTCTCCGGGGCCACCGTGCCCAGGGCGGAACACCCGGTGCGCAGCACGTCCATCGGGTGCGCCGAGGCGGGAATCTGCTCGAGCGTGGCTTTCACCGCGGCCGGGAGGCCGCGCAGCGAGCGGAGCTTTTTCTTGTAGGCGGCGAGCACCGCCCGGGTGGGGAGCTTCTCGTGCACCAGCAGGTGGGCGATTTCCTCGAACTCGCACTCACCGGCGATGTCGAGGATGTCGTAGCCGCGGTAATGGAGGTCGTTGCCGCTGCGGCCAACGGTGCACAGCGCCGTGCTGCCGGCCGCGATGCCCGACAGCGCGACGGATTTCTTGGGCTTGCCGCCGGTTTGCGTTTCGCTCATGACAGGCCTCGGGGTTGAAAAATCACATTAGCCCAGCAGGTGCTTTATGGAATCGCGTTCCTCGTGCAGTTCCTTCAGCGTGGCCTGCATACCGGCCTTGCTGAAATCGGAGAGCTCGATGCCCTTGACGATCTCGTACCGGCCGTTGCGGCAGGTGCACGGATAGCCGTAGAGCACGCCTTCCGGAATGCCGTAGCTGCCGTCCGATGGGATGCCCATGCTGATCCAGTCGCCTTCGGGCGTGCCGAAGACCCAGTCGCGCACGTGGTCAATAGCCGCGTTCGCGGCGCTTGCCGCCGAGGACAGGCCGCGGGCCTCGATGATGGCGGCGCCGCGCTTCTGAATGGTGGGAATGAAGGTCTTTTCGAGCCAGTTCTGGTCGTTGATCATCGGCCAGGCTTTCTTGCCTTCGACCTCGGCTTGAAAGACGTCGGGATACTGCGTTGCCGAGTGGTTGCCCCACACGGTCATCTTGCGCACGCTCGCCACCGGTTTGCCCACTTTTTGCGCCACCTGCGACAGCGACCGGTTGTGGTCGAGCCGCATCATGGCGGTGAAATTGGAAGGCTTGAGCTTGGGCGCGTTTTTCATCGCGATCAGGCAGTTGGTATTGGCCGGGTTGCCGACCACCAGGACCCTGACGTCGCGGCTCGCGACTTCCGAGAGGGCCTGGCCCTGGGGCCCGAAGATCTTGCCGTTGGCTTCCAGCAGGTCCTTGCGCTCCATGCCGGGGCCGCGCGGGCGCGCGCCCACCAGTAACGCGACGTCGACGTCCTTGAACGCTACCATCGGATCCGCGGTCGGGACCCTGCCGGCAAGCAACGGGAATGCGCAGTCGTCGAGCTCCATCATGACGCCGCGCAGCGCCTTCTGCGCCTTTTCATCGGGGATTTCGAGTAGCTGGAGGACGACCGGCTGGTCCTTGCCGAGCATTTCGCCGCTGGCGATGCGGAACAGCAGGCTGTAGCCGATCTGGCCGGCGGCGCCGGTGACTGCGACGCGCATGGGGCGTTTCAACTGATGGACTCCTGAGGGGCGAAAAGTGGTCGGATTTCGGGGTGAGGCGAGTAAGCGACGGCGCAGCTGGCGCGCGTCCTGTTGAGTTGTTGATAATAGCGAAGCAACGGCAGGCGTGACAAGCCGAAAGACCCCGGCGTGTGCAACGCAGCAATGCCCGCCCCGCAGATGCCCGCGGCTCCAGTCCAGGACGTGGGTTATGCAGTGCAGCGAAAACTGCTAGAATTTCAAGCCTAAACCAGCACAGACTGACACAGGGACGTCGTAGAGCAGGGCCAGCCCGGGTATCCCTGTCCAACACCGCGAAATTCGATGGCTAGGCCACGGCCGAAATATCTCAACCTGTTCCAGATCCGGCTGCCGGTGCCGGGGGTGATTTCGATTCTGCACCGGGCCAGTGGGGCAGCGCTGTTCCTGTTCATTCCCTTACTGCTCGCGCTATTCGAATTGAGCCTTGAATCGCCCCAGACGTTTATGCGTTTCCAGGAGTTGTTTTCGCACTGGGCGCTCAAGCTGATCCTGATCGGCTTGATCTGGGGCTACCTGCACCATCTGCTCGCCGGCATCCGCCACCTTGCGCTCGACCTTCACTACGGCGCCGAGTTGCCGGCCGCGCGCGCGACCAGTTGGGTGGTGCTGGCGGGTGCGATCGTCCTGACCGCCGTCATCGGGGTGAAGCTATGGTGAAGCGCGAAGTGGTCGGCGCTCATTACGGCCTGCGCGACTGGCTCGCGCAGCGGGTTACCGCCGTGATCATGCTGGTCTATACCGTGGTCATCCTGTCGGCGCTCGCCGGCCTGCCGCGGCTGGACTACCTGCATTGGAAGGCGCTGTGGCAGATGCCGGTGTTGAAGTACGCAACGGTCCTCTTCATCGCCAGCCTGCTGTTTCATGCCTGGGTCGGCATGCGCAATATTTTCATGGATTACATCAAGCACCCGGGGCTGCGCCTGACGCTCTACGTGCTCACCATCGGGGCGCTGCTGGTGTACGCGTTCTGGTCGCTGCAGATACTCTGGGGATCGTGAATGGCATTGCCGGTACGCACTTTTGATGCAGTCATCGTCGGCGGCGGCGGCTCCGGCCTGCGCGCCGCGCTCGAGCTGGCGCGCGCCGATCTCAAGGTGGCGGTCCTGTCCAAGGTGTTCCCGACCCGTTCCCACACGGTGGCGGCGCAGGGCGGCGTGGCGGCCTCCCTCGGCAACGTCGAGGAGGACAACTGGCACTGGCACATGTACGACACCGTCAAGGGCTCCGACTACCTCGGCGACCAGGACGCGATCGAGTTCATGTGCCGAAAAGCGAACGAGGCGGTCTACGAGCTGGAACATTTCGGCATGCCGTTCGACCGCCTGCCCAACGGCAAGATCTACCAGCGCCCCTTCGGCGGCCAGACGCGCAATTACGGCGAGCGCATGGTGCCGCGCTCCTGCGCCGCCGCCGACCGCACCGGCCACGCCATGCTGCATACGCTCTACCAGGCGAACGTCAAGGCGCGCACGCAGTTTTTCATCGAATGGATGGCGCTCGACCTCGTCCGCGACCGGGATGGCACGGTGCTGGGCGTCACCGCGCTCGAGATGGAGACCGGCGAGACCATGATCCTGCAGGCGAAGGCCACGATTTTCGCCACCGGCGGCGCGGGGCGGATCTATTCCGCCAGCACCAACGCCTTCATCAATACCGGCGACGGCCTCGGCATGGCGGCGCGCGCCGGCATCCCGCTCGAGGACATGGAGTTCTGGCAGTTCCATCCCACCGGCGTCGCGGGCGCGGGCGTGCTGATCACGGAAGGGGTGCGTGGGGAGGGCGGCTATCTTCTCAACAAGGACGGCGAGCGTTTCATGGAGCGCTACGCGCCCAATGCCAAGGACCTCGCGAGCCGCGACGTGGTGTCGCGCGCGATGGCGACCGAGATCAAGGAAGGCCGGGGCGCGGGCAAGGACGGCGATTACATCCTGTTGAAGCTCGATCACCTCGGAGAGGAGACGATCAACAAACGCCTGCCCGGCATCCGCGAGATCGCCAGGAAATTCGCCAACGTGGATCCCGTCAAGGACCCGATCCCGGTGGTGCCAACCTGTCACTACCAGATGGGCGGCATCCCCACCAACTACCTCGGGCAGGTCGTGGTCCCCGCGAACGGCAATCCGGAAGTGGCGGTGCCCGGCTTCTATGCCGTGGGCGAATGCGCCTGCGTGTCGGTGCACGGCGCCAACCGGCTCGGCACCAATTCGCTGCTCGATCTCCTGGTCTTCGGCAAGTCCGCCGGCGAACAGGTGATCCAGGATTTGAAGGGCGAGAGCGGCGCCCACCGCGCCCTGCCCAAAGACGCAGGCGAGCTCACGCTCTCACGCCTCGCCCGGCTCGACAGCCAGAAAAACGGCGAGCGCGTGGCCGACGTGGGCGCCGACATGCGCCGCATCATGCAGTTGAACTGCGGTGTGTTCCGTTTTCCGGACCTGATGGTGGAAGGCGTGATGAAACTGAAGGCAGTGGCCGAGCGCGCCGGCCGCACCGAGATCGGCGACAAGAGCCGGACCTTCAACACCGCGCGGGTGGAAGCGCTCGAGCTCGACAACTTGATCGAGACTGCCGTCGCCTCGCTGGTTTCCGCGGAGGCGCGCAAGGAATCCCGCGGCTCGCACGACCGCGCGGATTGCCACGACCGCCCCGGTTATCCCAACGGCCGCGACGATGCGAACTGGATGAAGCACACGCTGTGGCACAGGCAAGGCAGCCGCCTCGAATACAAGCCGGTGCACGTGAAGCCGCTTACCGTCGAGCCGTTCGAGCCCAAGGCCCGGGTCTACTGAAAAAGTGATTCGTTGCTCGTTACTCGTTACTGGAGCCCCGCAGGATCAGCACAGGACATGACACAAGAAACGAAAAACGAGAAACGAGTCACCCTTTCACGGAGCATTTAATGCGATTTTCCATCTACCGCTACAACCCCGAGTCCGATGAGAAGCCGCGGATGCAGGACTACGACATCGCGCTGGAGCCGACCGACCGGATGCTGCTCGATGCGCTGGTGCGCATCAAGATTCACGACGACTCACTTTCGTTCCGCCGTTCCTGCCGCGAAGGGGTGTGCGGGTCGGACGCGATGAACATCAACGGCAAGAACGGGCTTGCCTGCATCACCAAGATCGCCGACCTCAAGGAGCCGGTGATGATCCGGCCGCTGCCGGGTCAACCGGTGGTGCGCGATCTCATCGTGGACATGTCGCAGTTCTTCAAGCAGTACGATTCGATCAAGCCCTACGTCATCAATAACGACCCCCCGCCGGAGAAGGAGCGTCTGCAGTCGCCGGAAGACCGCGAGGAGCTGAACGGCCTCTACGAATGCATCCTGTGCGCCTGCTGCACCACCGCCTGCCCGTCGTTCTGGTGGAACCCCGACAAGTTCGTGGGGCCGGCGGGATTGCTGCAGGCCTACCGCTTCATCGCCGATACGCGCGACCAGGCGACCAACGAGCGTCTGGACAACCTGGAAGACCCGTATCGGCTCTTCCGCTGCCACTCGATCATGAACTGCGTCGACGTCTGCCCCAAGGGGTTGAATCCGACGCGGGCAATCGGCAAGATCAAGGACCTGCTGGTCAAGCGGACCCTTTAGGAATTCGTCGGGAATTGACCCCGACGAATTCCTTAATTATTTTTTGATAGAAATTGACTACGTGACGCGGGTTGAGGTGGAGGATGAGACTCAGTTCAGGTAACCGTATGCCGTTATTGGTAAGGAATTTGCCGGGCGCTGGTCCGGCAAATTCCTAGCTCGGGCGTATGTCCGACCTCGATCGCACACGGTGGCGTTGCCGTCGGGGCCTCCTCGAGCTGGACCTCATCCTCAATGGCTTCCTGGAGACACGCTACGCCAGCCTTGACGCGGAAGAGCGCGAGCGCTTCAACGAGCTCCTCGAGGCAGACGACAACGACCTGCTCGACCTGGCGATGGGCCGGTGCGAGCCGGAGCCGCGCTATCGTATGATGGTGGAAATGTTACGGGCCGGCTGAGCGGTGGCAGGGGCAGGGATTGCGGGAACGGCGCCGGCTGCATGGCGTTCAACAATCACGGAAATTAACTGGGGAGAATGTTATGGCAGAGAAACTGGCAACCCTGAGCTTCAGCGACGGCACCCCGCCGGTCGATTTCCCGGTGCTGGGCGGCAACGTCGGGCCGGACGTGATTGACGTGCGGGCGCTCTACGCCAAGACCGGGAAGTTCACCTACGATCCTGGCTTCATGTCCACGGCCAGTTGCCGGTCCAGCATCACTTACATCGACGGCGACGAGGGCATCCTGCAGTACCGCGGTTACCCCATCGAGCAACTGGCGGAGCATAGCAGCTTCCTCGAAGTGGCCTATCTGATTCTGAACGGCGAACTGCCGAACAAGCAGCAGCTCGACAAATTCGTCGGGATTATCACGCAACACACCATGGTGCACGAGCAGCTCATGCGATTCTATTCGGGCTTCCGGCGCGACGCGCACCCGATGGCGGTGTTGTGCGGCGTGGTGGGGGCGCTGTCCGCGTTCTACCACGACTCGATCAACATCTACGACGAGCGCAGCCGCGAGATTTCCGCGTTCCGCCTGATCGCGAAACTGCCGACCATCACGGCGATGACCTACAAGTACAGCGCCGGCCAGCCGTTCATGTACCCGAAAAATTCGCTCACCTACGTGGATAACTTCCTCTACATGATGTTCGGCACGCCGTGCGAGGAGTACCAGCCCAATCCGACGCTCTCGCGCGCCATGGACCGCATCCTGATCCTGCACGCCGATCACGAGCAGAACGCCTCGACTTCGACGGTGCGGCTCGCCGGCTCCTCCGGCGCCAATCCTTTCGCCTGTATTTCCGCCGGCATTGCCAGCCTGTGGGGGCCGGCGCACGGCGGCGCCAACGAGGCGGTGCTGAAGATGCTGGCGGAGATCGGCGATGCGAGCCACATTCCCGCCTTCATCAAGCGCGTCAAGGACAAGGACGGCCATGCCATGCTGTTTGGCTTCGGCCACCGCGTCTACAAAAACTACGACCCGCGCGCCAAGATCATTCAGAAAACCTGCCACGAGGTGCTGGAAGAGCTGGATCTCAAGGACGACAAGCTGTTCAAGCTCGCGCTCGCGCTGGAAAAGATGGCTCTCGAGGACGAATACTTCGTCAAGAGGAAGCTCTATCCCAACGTGGATTTCTACTCGGGCATCGTCTACAAGGCGCTCGGCATACCGGTCGCGATGTTCACCGCGATCTTCGCGCTCGCGCGCACCGTGGGCTGGATCGCCCAGTGGAAGGAGCTGATCAGCGATCCCGACCAGAAAATCGGCCGCCCGCGGCAGCTCTTCACCGGCGCCAAGCGCCGCGATTTCGTGCCCATGGGCAAGCGCAAGTAACGGACAAGATCTTAAACCACGAAGGACACTAAGGGCGCCTAACAAAATGCATTCCCCTCCTGCCAGAGGAGGGGTGCCCGCGCTAGCGGGCGGGGTGGTGGGAGTAAGAGGTACCCATGTAACCACCTCGTCTGCTTCGCTTCCACCCCGCCCGGCCCGCCGCGCTGCATCGCTTCGGGCGTTCGCCGGCTCGGAGGCATGCTCACTCCCACCACCCCGACTACTTCGCAGTCACCCCTCCTCGGGCAGGAGGGGAGTACCCCGACTCACCCTTGAAAAGGGGGGGAGTAAAGCAGGGCCGGTCATTTTGTTAGGCGTTCTTAGTGGTTCAGCTCTCTATGAGCGGGTGATGTCATGATGAAGCAGATGCTCGGCAATTCGTATCTGTTCGGCGCCAACGCGCCTTTCATCGAAGCGCTCTACGAGTCCTACCTCAAGGACCCGGCCGCGGTCGAGCCGCGCTGGCGCGACTATTTCGACGAGCTGCAGCGCCTGGACCGGGGCGCTGCCGATGTTTCCCATTTCGACGTCCAGCAGCGCTTCGCCAGTCTCGCCCGGGAGCGGCGCCCGGCTGCCGCGACGGTCGTCATCAACCGCCCGCAGCTCGGGGAAAAGCAGTTCGGGGTGCTCCAGCTGATCGCGGCCTACCGTTTCCAGGGCGCGCGTCATGCCGACATCGATCCCCTCAAGCGCCGTGAAAAACCCCCCATACCCGAGCTCGACCCCGCGTTCTACGGATTGAACGACGCGGACCGGGAGACCGTGTTCAACACCGGGTCGCTGGTCGGGCCGCGGGAAATGAAGCTGAAGGACATATTGCAGTTCCTGAAGGACACCTACTGCCGGGCAATCGGTGTCGAGTACATGTACATCACCGATATGGCGCAGAAGCGGTGGGTGCAGGAGCGGCTGGAGAGCGTGCGCGCAACGCCGTCCTTTGATGCGGAGTACAAGAAGCACATCCTCGAGCGCCTGACCGCGGCCGAGACCCTCGAGAAGTACCTGCATACCCGTTACGTGGGGCAGAAGCGCTTCTCGCTCGAGGGCGGCGAGACGCTCATCTCGCAGCTTGACCACCTGCTCGCCAATGCCGGAATAGCCGGCGTGCAGGAGCTGCTGATCGGCATGGCGCACCGCGGGCGCATCAACGTGCTGGTCAACACCATGGGCAAGATGCCCAAGGATCTCTTTGCCGAATTCGAGGGCAAGCACCACGACGATCTCCTGGCGGGCGACGTCAAGTACCACCAGGGTTTCTCGTCCAACATCATGACCCCGGGCGGGCCGATGCACGTGACGCTGGCGTTCAACCCCTCGCACCTGGAGATCGTCAATCCCGTGGTGGAAGGCTCGGTGCGGGCGCGCCAGCACCGCCGCGGCGACAAGACGGGAGACCAGGTGCTGCCGGTCCTGATCCACGGGGATGCCGCGTTCGCGGGGCAGGGCGTGAACATGGAAACGTTCGAGATGGCGCAGACGCGGGGCTACGGCACCGGCGGCACCGTGCATATCGTCATCAACAACCAGGTCGGCTTCACCTGCTCGGACCTGCGCGATGCGCGCTCGACGCTCTACTGCACCGATATCGCCAAGATGCTGGAAATACCGATCTTCCACGTCAATGGCGACGATCCGGAGGCCGTGAGCTTCGTCACCGGGATTGCGCTCGAATACCGCATGAAGTTCCACAAGGACGTGGTGGTGGACCTGGTGTGCTATCGCCGCCTCGGGCACAACGAGCAGGACGAGCCGATGGTGACGCAGCCGCTGATGTACAAGACGATCGCGAAGCTGCCCACGACCCGCAAGCTCTACGCGGACCGGCTGGCGCAGGAGGGGGTGATCGATGGAGCCGCCGGGGACGAACTGGTCCTCATGGTCCGCAAGGCGCTCGACGACGGCTACCACACCAACCAGACCATCCTCTCCAACTACCAGCCGCCGTTCGAGATCGACTGGAGCCAGTACCGGGGCGGTAAATGGAACGAGCGCGACGACACCCGTCTGCCGCTCGAGACGTTGCGGCGACTGGGCGAGCGCATCACCACCATCCCGGATAATTTCAAGCTGCATCCCGCGGTGCAGAGAATCGTCGAGAACCGGCGCCAGATGGCGCAAGGCAAGCTGCCGCTCGACTGGGGCATGGCCGAGCACCTCGCGTTTGCCACGCTCCTGAATGAAGGCTACTCGATCCGGCTCTCGGGCCAGGACAGCGGGCGCGGCACGTTTTTTCACCGGCACGCGGTGCTGCACGACCAGAACCGGGAGAAATGGGACCAGGGGACCTACGTGCCGCTGCAGCATGTGAGCGACCAGCAGGGCGACTTCGTGGTGATCGATTCGCTGTTGTCGGAAGAAGCCGTGATGGGCTTCGAGTACGGCTACTCGACCTCGGCGCCCAACGAGCTCACGATCTGGGAAGGGCAGTTCGGCGATTTCGCCAACGGCGCGCAGGT
>CAZFRR010000203.1:0-14548 GCA_964521405.1 uncultured Streptomycetaceae bacterium
GACACGCATCATAGCGGCTTTCGGAAAGCCGCGCGCACGGATCAGGGAGCGGACACGCGATCGATGCAGCCGGCGTCGATCGCCTTGGCGCCCTGCACCCCAGCCAGGGTCCCGAGAGGCCCATCGACGTAACCGCCGATCGTGCACTTGATTCCGGCGCCGTTATTGTCCTGCGTCGTCTGGTTCGGACCGTCTTTGCGAGGCTCGCTCCTCAAGTTCACCCCGGCGTTGAAGCTGGCCGTGATGGCGTCGCCGCCGTTGGCATTGATCACGTTCGCTATGACATCGGCCTGGGAATTGCGATGGACAACAATACCGCTCCCCTTGTTGTTGCTGATGGTGTTGCCCACGATCCAGGCGCTTGAAGAGCGCTCGATGTTGATGCCCGGTCCGCCATTGTTGCGGATCGTGTTGGGCGACAACGCCGCCAACCGGGGAATCCTCACCCCGATATAGGCGAGGGAGACGCCCGTGATATCGATTCCGTAGGCGCCGCTTTCCTGGACCGTGTTGTTGAGAATCCGCGCAACGCTGCCCTTGTCGATATGGATCCCCGCCCTGGCGGCCTTAACGACGACGTTGCCATCGAGTTCCGCCGAAGCGGGCCCGGCAAGATGAATGCCGTCGAGGCCTCCTATCACCGTAATTCCCTTGATCGTGATCCACTTCCCCTGGATAAAGACGGTGTGCGGGGACGCCGCGGGCTTGCCGGGGTGCTGGATCGTCGTTTTCTTCTGCCCGTCCAGCGTGATCCGCACCATTTCCGGCGCGAAGCTGACCTGCTCATTGCAGGTCCCGCTCACCAGCACGGTGTCACCTGGCTTGACGTTGCCCAGCGCGGCCATGACGGTGTTTCCCGCATCACAATCGACCGAAACCGTTGCCGCACTGGCCGATAGCGCCGAAAAGCAGAAGCCTGCCAGGACGGCTGCCCTGCCGGTACTGATGCGAAACGCTGTCTTGTTCACTGCGTCTCCTTTCCGTAATTGCGGTTAAGCCGGGCGTCCCCTGCCCGATCCCCGTGCGGCCGGGTTGCTGCAAGGGTCGGTCATTCGGTAATGTTGTTTTCGCGGATCAGCTTGCCCCACTTGGAACAGGAAAAGGTGTCAGGAACCTTTTCCGCCCAAGAAAAGGTTCCTGACACCTTTTCTGCTATCGCCCCCTGCCGTTTTCCATCTCCTCCGCCGCGGCGATGGCGCGCGCGAGGGCGGCGGCGAGCTCCTTTGCCGATTCGAGCGTGATCTCGACCGCGGCGCGCGCCCCGGGCCCGAGGTCCGCATTCACGAAATCGAGCGTGATCGCCTCCTCGAGCAGCGCGTGGTGCGGGTGGTCGTACGACACCACCGCGCTCGTGACGGGGAACCAGCCACCGTCGCTCTTGCCCGCGCCTTCCACCCGGACGATCTCAACTACTGACGTGCACATGGCGATACCTTTCGACGAATTTAAGGATGAAGGATGAACGTGGAAGGATGATCCCCACACGCTTCACTCAGTGGTAGCTTGAATGTCCCTCCCTTTCACTCTCGTCATGTCGGAAAGGAAATCTCCGAGCGGGCGCTGCGAAAGCGAGGGATTCTGAAGCACACGCGAAGCGGGGGATCATCCTTCATCCTTCCGCCTTCATCCTTCTCTCATTTTTTGAGATGCCTCTCAAAAAATGAGAACACCTTCTTCCAGCCGTCGAGCGCCTGCTCCACGCGATACATCGGCCGGTCGTAGTAGAAGATGCCGTGGCCTGCGCCATCGTAGCGGTGGAACTCGTACTGCTTGCCGTGCTTTTTCAGCTCCGCCTCGTGCTGGTTCACCTGGTCGGGATTGGGAGCGGCGTCCTCGTTGCCGAAGATGCCCAGCATTGGGCACGCGAGGTTCTTCGTGAACTCGATCGGCGCGACCGGCATCTTGGGCGTCAGCTCCTCCTTCTTCATCACCACGCGGCCACCCCACAACTCGACCAACGCGTCGATGCTCTTCGTGTGGCAGGCGTAGAGGAAAGCGAGCCGGCCGCCGGAGCACGAGCCGATGACGCCAACCTTGCCGTTCAACCAGGGCTGGGCGCGGAGCCATTTCACCGCGCCTTCGCTATCGCCGATCGCCTGCGCGTCGGGAATGCCGCCTTCGGCGCGCACCTTCGCCGCAACGTCGTCCGAGCGGCCTTCACCCGCCCGCTGAAAGAGGTTGTGGCAGATCGCCGCGTAGCCGTGGTGTGCGAACTTTCGAGTCGTCTCGTAGAACCACTCGTCCCAGCCCGGGTTGTGGTGAATCAAACAGATGCCCGGAAACGGGCCCTTGCCGAGAGGCCGAGCGACATACGCCGAAATCTTGTCGCCGTTATGACCGGTAATTGAGATGGTTTCCACATTCATGCCTTCGTGCGCCATGGGGAGTTCCTCCTGTTACTGTTTGTGCCAAGTGGGGTGATGGCGGGGAATCATACCTGACGACGGCTAACATTAAGGATGAACATGGAACGTGGAAGGATGACCTTCACCCTGCGGGTGATAGCTGAGGCGTTCTTACTCCAATTTTCGCAGCCTGGGAACCAGCAGGGCAATGGCCAGCATGATGAGCAGGGCACTCGCGGCGTAAGCTCCCTGGGCCAATGGCGCGCCAAAGCGCTCCGCCACCGCCCCTGCCAGAAAATTGCCGAACGGCAGGGCGATCACCACGCCGGTGCGCAGTCCCATCACCCGGCCGCGCATGGACGGCGTCGTATTGCTCAGGATCAGGGTGGCGATCACCGTCCAGGCGAGCGCCTGGGTCAGCCCGGCCACGAACACGAGCGCCAGCGAAAGGTAATACCCAGTGGACACGGCAAACAGCAGCAGCGAGACCGGCCACGCGAGACTGCTCCACACCACCAGCTTGCCCTTGCCCCCGACATTGCCCAGCGAGACGAGCCACAGCCCGGCGACGAGCGCCCCTAAACCCGCCATGGCCGTAATCATCCCGTAGCCCGTCGGCCCCGCGTCCAGGACGTAACGGGCGAACAGCGGGAGAAACGAATAGCGGTACGGGGCGGCGAGCAGGTTCAGGAGAAATGCGATCAGCAGCAGTATGAAAACGGTCTGGTTGCTCCAGGCGTATTTCAAACCGCCCAACAAGCTTCGCACTGGGGATTCGTGAACGGATTGAGCGGAGTGCTTCACGCTCTGCATCCGCAGCAGCACCACCACGTCCAGGAGAAAGATGCCGGCTATCAGGCCGTAGGCGCCGCCCATGCCCAGCAGCGGAATCAGCAGCCCGCCCAACGCCGGCCCGACGACCACCGTAATCTCCACGGCCAATGCATTCAGGGCGATCGCGTTGGTCAGGTCTTTCTTTTCCACCAGGTCCGCCACGAGAACCTGGCGGGCGGGATTGTCCGCGGCCCAGGTCAGGCTGCTCGCCAGGGCGAGCGCGATGACATGCCACAGGGCAAGCCAGCCGGAAACCACCAGCAGCAGCATGATGACCGCTACCGCCAGGTTCACCCCTGCCGCGATGATGAGAAGCAGGCGCCGGTCCATCCGGTCTGCGACCACGCCCATGAACGGCGCCACGATATACCCGGCCATCTTGCTGCCGGCCACGATGCCCACCATCAAGGGAGAATCCGTCAGCTCCAGGGTCAGCCAGCCAACCACTACGATATCGGCCCACCGCGCAGTGGAGGAAAAAAGGGTGGCCATCCACAGCAGGCGGAACCCACGATGGCGGAGGGCGGTAAGCTGGTGCATCCGGCTCATGCAGAGAAGACCACGAACACGTTAGTTTCCTTAGGGGACAGACCACTAAGGAAGTCAACCGATTGATCGGGAGTGGGTTTCTGTCTTAGTGGTCTGTCCCCTAAGGTTACCTAAGGTTACGCTGCTGCTGACAAACTCGGTGGAGCGGGCGTCAGCCGTCACTCAGGCTTGATGCCGGCTTCCTTCGCCACTTTCGCCCATTTCTGCAGTTCGCTCCGCACCAGCGGCTGGAAAACTTCCGGGCCGCTGCCGATCGGCTCGGTGCCGAGCGTGGTCAGGCGGGAGCGGACTTCTTCCGTCTGGAGCGCCTTGAGCGTTTCTTCGTGCAGCCGGGCGATGACGGGTTTCGGCGTTTTCGCCGGCGCGAAAGAGCCGTACCAAACCCGCATCTCGTAGCCCGCCGCGCCCGACTCCTCGAGCGTCGGCAGGTCGGGATAGAGAGCGATGCGCTGTTTCACGGTGACGGCGAGCGGCCGCACCTTGCCCGCCTTGGCGAACTGAAGCATCGCGGTGGGCGTGTCGATGTAGACCGAGACTTCCCCGCTCAGCAGCGCGGCCGCGGCCGGCGCGCCGCCTTTGTAGCCGATGTGATTCATCCGGATCCCCGCCAGCGAGTTCAGCATTTCGCCCGCGAAGTGCGGCACCGTACCACTGCCGCCGGAGCTGAAGTTGACCTGGCCCGGCCGCGACCTGACCCAGGCGATGAACTCCTTCGCCGTGCCCGCGGGCACCGAGGGATGCACGAACAGGATCATCGGCGCCCCGGCGAGCAGCGTGATCGGCTGGAGATCGCGCGCCACGTCGTACGGGAGCTGCCGGTAGAGGTTGGGCGAAGTCGTGAGCGTGGTGCTGGTGACGAGCAGCGTGTAACCGTCGGGCGCCGCCTTGGCGACTACGTCGGTGCCGATCGTGCCGCCCGCCCCCGCGCGATTGTCGACGACGATCTGCTGGCCGAGGCTTTCCCCGAGCGGGCGCGCGATCAGGCGCGAGATGATGTCGTTCGGGCTCGCGCCGGGCGGGAAGGCGACGACGAGGCGGACCGGGCGGGACGGGTACGACTGTGCGTGAGCGTTGAGCGCGCCCATGAGCGCACACAAGAAGCAGGTGATGAGCGCTGGGTGCTGAGTGATGGGTGCCGCAAGCGAAAGGAAAGAACGGAATTTAGTCAGCATGGCGCGTCACCCCCTTGAGGGAAGCGTAGCACAGGGGGTAGAGGGACTGAGGGATGACCGGGCGCTACGCGAAATGATGAATGCGGAATGATGAATGATGAATGATGACCCCCGGCATTCGCCGGGAGATCTCATCACTCATCACCCATCACGCCGCACGAGCATCGGAGATGAGAGACCGGCACCGCTACGGCGCGGAAACGGGCGGTTGCACGCCGAGCTTGCGCGCCTGCTTGACCAGCGCTTCGTCGAAGGTTGCGAACCGGTCCACCTTGCTGCTCAGCACGAGATGCAGCGCGTCGGCGAGATCCATGCCCTGCGCCGCCCAGCCCAGCGCCTGGAACACGAGGTCCGCGTTTTGCGCGCGCACGTTGCGCAAGGACAGCAGGCCGCGCACCCGGTCCATGATCACGGCGCGCGGCGCATCGGACTTGCGCAGCACCCAGGCGAGCTCCAGCACGACCGTGACCGGTATCCAGTATTCCGCCCTGGCGTCCGCGAGCAGGCGGCGCGCCGCCCGCGCCTGCGCCGGCTCGTCGTCGAGCAGGTAACGCGCCAGGATGTTGGTGTCGAGGGCGATCAACGGCGCCCCCGCCGCGCGCGTCGGGCATAGGCGCGGACCCGGGCGTCATCCTCCCGCGCCGTGAGCGCGATCACCTCGTCATCGGTCAATCCCGCATAGCGCCCCTTGTTCCCGCGCGGCGCGAGCGAGCCGGCGAGCCTGGCCACATGCTCCGAGTGGTCCGCGGCCCGGATGGTGACCTTGAAACCCTCGCCGGGCAGCAGTTCGACGTTCAACTCGGTGCCGCTGCGGATGTCCAGCGCATCGCGGATCGCCTTCGGGATGACGATCTGCCCCTTGCTCGATGCCCGTATGGTGTCCACGCCAAACCCCTGGTAAGACGGTCAAGTAAGACGATACCCCGGGCACGCCGGCCGGTCAATGCGTGATGCGCACTGAGGAATGAGAGCTGACCGCGCGATACACGGAATGATGACCTGATGCTTCACTGGAATAATTTCAGGCCAATATGGCCATATTGGCCAATTTGGCTATAATAGGCCCTATTTCCGGAGGCCCCATGCCCGCCACGCTGACTTTTCGCAATAGCCAGGGCGACCTGGTCGATGTCCCGTCAGTCGCCGCCACCCGCCTCAAGAACGAGTTCGGGGCCGTTCTCGAACAGGCCCTCCGCGGAGGGGCGGTCGCGATTACCAGGCATGACACGCCCAAGGCGGTCTTGATCTCGTACGATGAGTTCGAGTCTCTGGTCAAAGCACGCTCTCACAACTTGAGCGATCTGAGCGCCGAGTACAGCGTGCTCCTGGCTCGCATGCAGACGCCCAAGGCGAGAAAAGGCATGGCGGCGGCATTCAACGCGTCGCCCGCCGAGTTGGGCCGTGCCGCGGTCAAGGCGGCACGCAAGCGTCGCTGAGCCGGTGGCCGTCATTCCGCGGATCGAAAGTCGCCAGAGCGCGTAGATGCCTCCTGCACGGCCGTCCCGGATCTATGTCATCGCCGGCGTCAATGGCGCCGGCAAGAGCAGTGTCGGCGGCGCGGCCTTCCGCAGTTTCGGGGGCGAGTATTACAACCCGGACGAGGTGGCCCGGGAGTTGATGGCTGCAAACCCCGGGCCCAGTCAAGCCGAAGCCAACATTGCCGCCTGGCAGCAAGGCGCCAGGCTGTTGCGACAGGCGATCGCGGAACATCTCGATTTTGCCTTCGAGACCACACTGGGTGGCAATACCATTCCGCGACTGCTTGCCGAAGCGGCAGCGCAGCGTGTCGGCGTTTACGTTTGGTATGCCGGTCTCTCAAGCCCCGAGCTGCACATTCAACGCGTTCGGTCTCGCGTCCGCCGCGGCGGCCACGACATACCCGAAGGCGCCATCCGCCGGCGTTATGAGCGCAGCCGGCTGAACCTGATCGCCCTCCTCCCCTTGCTGGCCGCGCTGCGAATTTACGACAACAGCACGGAAGCGGACCCGGAGGCCGGCGCAGTTCCGGTCCCGGTGCTGGTGCTTCACGCCGAGCGCGGCAAGATACTCAATCCCGATGATCTGCCACGGGCGCCCGACTGGGCGAAACCGATCGTCGCCGCCGCGTTGAAACTGGCCCGGGAAAGAGTTCGTTGAATGACGACTGAATGATGAATGCGGAATGATGAATGATGACCCCCGGCATTCGCCGGGAGTTCTCATCACTCTTCAGTCGTTACTCAGCGTGCAAGCGGATCCGGCCGCATCTGAAACCGCACCACCTTCGGCCGGTTTTCCTTGCCGCCTTCGAGGTGGAACATCGTCCGCGTGGAATAGGTCGTCCACAGCGAGCGGCCCTTCCAGCCGCCGTTCGGGTCGTCGATGCGCCCTTCCGTCCACTTGGTGAAGAAGCCCTGCGGATACGGGACCTGCAGGTTGATCCACTTGCCGTCCACCAGGGCGAGCAGCGAGCCGTTCAAGTTACCGTTCGCGATCGGCACGTTCGCGCCCAGCCCGAACGTGTTGTACTGGTCCACCCAGGTGTAGTAGCTCGCCTCGGCGCTGCCGGTCTCCTTCACGTCCCGGAATTGCGGGCCGGGGAACGGGTAGAGCGTCCAGCCCTCGGGGCAATGCTTGCCCGTCGCCTGGGGCCCGTTCAACGGGCCTTTGCACTTGCTGCGGTCGAACTTGCCAAGGTGGCCGCTGGAGAGCGACACCCAGTAGATGCCGTCGCGCCCGATGTCGCCGCCGCGCGGCCCATAGCCCGGCAGCGGCGGTTCATAGACCTCGGTCAACGCGGTTTCCGCCGGGTTGGCACCGGGGTTGATGCGCACGACGTAGCCGGGCATCGGGAAGCCCATCATCGTTCCCCACACCGTGCCATCGGCCGGGTTGACGGCGACCGCGTAGAGGTTGATCGCGAGCCGCCGGTCCTTCGCGGGATCTTCCGGCGTTCCGGGCTCGGTGTGGGCGTCGCGCTTGCCGTTGCCGTTGGTGTCGAGCACGAACGGCGTCCAGCCCTGCGCGCGTTCCTCGTCGCCGGTCTGCTCGTAGAGCCGGCGGTTCAACCAGCCGACGACCCCGGGGCCGCTGACGCCGCTGCTGGTCCACACCGTGTGATTGGCGTCTTCCGCGAAAATCAGGTGGTGCGTCGGGAAGCAGGTGCTGATCAACGACCACTTGCCCGACTTCGGATCGTACATGGAGAGATGGCGCGCCGCCCGCTCCAGCGGATAGAGCTTCGCCGACGGATGGCTCGATCCCTTCTTGCAGAAATCCGGGTTGTCGAATCCGCGCACGCGCGCCGTGAACCACACGCGGCCCTGCTCGTCCATGATCGGATTGTGGATGCTGGTCTGGCTGTCCCAGATGGCTTCCTCGCCCCAGTACGGGGAGGGCGCCATGGTGGCTTGCTTCGAGGAGGGTGTTTTCGGATCGCGCACGGGATGCTTCACGGTCGTCGCCGTGTGCGTGTTCGGATCGAGCACCGGGAAATGGTCCGTGCTGTCCTCGGTCGCGCCGTAGAACTTGCCGTTGGGGAACAGCGTCGGCTTGCGCCGGTCGGTCCCGATGAGATCGTGCATGTAGCCCGTGGGCGAGCTCCAGTCCCACAGGGTCAGCACGACGTTGCGCTCGATGCCCTTCGGCCGCTCCGGCTTCGCGAACGGCAGCTCGCCCGCGGCGATGCGGTCGGTCCAGTCGCCGAACAACTGGAGCGCGCGCTGCGAATCGAGCCGGGAGATGTCACGGGCCATCTGCGGCAGCGCCTGCCCGGACTGGATGCGCCGCGCCCAGGCGTCGGCTGACTTCATGTGGGAGAAGTCCTTGGGCATGGTGCGCGTGCCCGGCGTGCCCATCGCGTGACAGGCGTTGCAGCCGCCGGACTTGATCACGTTCAGCCACTCGGGCTGGTCCTTCACTTTTTGCAGGGGAAACTCGCCCGCCGGCGGGACTTTCAGCATGGAATACCAGTAGATCGCCGGATAGTTTTGCGCCGCCTCCATCGCGCTCGCCGCCGCCGCAATCTTCAGGTTGAGGGTCGTGCCGGGCGCGGCCCGGGTCTTCGCCGAATCGGCCATGCCGTAGCCGCGCACCCACACGCTGTAGCTGGCCTTGGGCAGGTCCGGAATGAGGTAGCGCCCGCGGTCGTCGGTGACCACGATCTTGGCGAACCGGGTCGGCAGATCGGTCGTTTCCGCGATCACCCAGACGCCGGCTTCGGCGCCCTGCGGGCCGGTGACCACGCCGCTGAGATCGCCGGCGCCGGTGCTGACGCCCGCTTCACCACCCTGGGCAATCTGCGCCGCGAAGATGGCGAACAGCGCCGCAAACCCTGCGGCTGCCAGGTAGTTACCCGTTTTCGTAGTCATGATCCCCTCCCTTGGTTTAGCGCATTCTCCCCCACTTGAGGTGCTTAGGGGACAGACTACTAAGAAGAACATCCAAATCCTTCATTCCATTGCCATCCTAAGTGGTCTGTCCCCTAAGGTTCTATGCCACGGAGAACGCGGCTAAGCCTCACGGACGCGCTCCAGCACATCACAAGCGAGGCAAACCAGCAAAACGGAACGGTGCAACGTCAAACGAGCTGAGCGTTTGAGGGAAATGCGACTCTGACTTTATTCTTAATTTCCCGGTGGGCAGGCTGCCTCAATTAATTCAGCCTGGCCCCTTTAAATTCGCGGCTGCCGCCGTGACATGTAGCGTCCAAGACCCCGTTTTCCAACTCAGACTCGGACCGGCTGATTTCACTTGCCGGAAATGGTGGTCTGTCCCCGATTGTTGACGACCGGCTTCACCGATAGCCGAAGGCCGGTTGCCTCCAGCACGGAGGTCAGGCTTCGCAATTCCGGGTTCCCGGACCTCGATAGCATCTTGTACGTTGCCTCGCGGGTGAGTTTCGCTTTGCGCGCGATCTCCGCGATGCCGCCCCGCGCCAAGGCGACCTGGCGAAGCGCGACCATGATCGCGGCCTGGTCTCCCTCCTCAATGACAGCCTCGAGGTACGCCGCGGCCTCGGCGGGATCCTTCAACCGCCCTATCAGCCAATCCTCGTAAGGCAGGCTAGGCGCGGCCACGCGGTGTCTTTTTTGCGGAGCGCGTCTTGTAGTCTTCGAAATAGTCTTTCGCATGTTTGATGTCCTTCTGCTGCGTCCTTTTGTCCCCGCCGCACAAGAGGAGAACGATCACCTGACCGACCCGGGAAAAATAAACCCGGTATCCCGGTCCCCAGTCGATTCTCAGTTCCAGCACCCCTTCGCCTACCGTCTCTACGTCTCCGAGGTTGCCGGCGGCGACCCTTGCCAGTCGTGCTTCGATCCTCGCCCGGGCCTGCCTGTCGGTGAGCCCCGTCAACCATTCGACGAATGGCCGCTCGCCAGCAGCGGTCTGGTAGTAATAGAGTTGGTTGACCGCCATTGTAATTTATAGTTCACAGCGTGGCAAGAAGCACGCCTGGCGATTGTTCCCGCGCTGGATGATGTGCACCGGAAGACCGGCAACCTGCAATCGCGCACGACGGGGCATGGGAAATCGCGTAACTCATACTCGATTACCCCACAACGCACGACCTTAGGAACGGGTAGACAAGCTGGCTGTGGAAAAGCCGGTTAACTTATTGAACTGTCGCTCTTTTCAATGGGGTCTGTCCCTGAGAGGTTGGTACGGCAGCGCCCTGGGGTCCGGTCACTCGGCCTTGATGCCCGCGGATTTCACGAGCTTGCCCCACTTCTGCGCCTCGGCCCGGAGGTAGCGCGCGAACTCGGCCGGCGTGTCGCCGATCGGCTCGAGCGCGGACTTCGCCATGCGCTCGGCGATCACCGGTTCCTTGAGAACGTCCGCGACCGCCTTCTGCAGCAGGCTCACGATCGCGCCCGGGGTGCCGGACGGCGCCACGATGCCGTTCCAGTTGTTGGCTTCGTACCCCGGGACGCCGGATTCCGCGATGGTCGGCATTTCGGCAAACAGGGGCGAGCGCGCCCTGGTGCCGATGCCGAGGCCGCGCAGCCGGCCGGCCCGGATGTGCGGCTGCGCCGTGGTCAGGTTGGCCATCATGAGCGAGAGCCGGCCCGCCACGAGATCCGTCACCGCGGGCGCGCCGCCCTTGTACGGGACGTGGACGGCGTCCACGCTCGCCATGTGCAGGAACAGCGCCATCGCGAGGTGGCCCGCGCCGCCGACGCCGCTCGAGCCGTAGTTGTACTTGCCTGGGTTGCCTTTCAGGAGCGCGATCAGCTCGCGTGTACTGGCAGCCGTCACGGTCGGATGGACCACCAGGAGGTTGCTCGACGCGGCGACATTGGTGACCGCGGTGAAGTCGCGGTTGAGGTCGTACGGCACCTTGCGCAGCGACGGGTTCACGACGAGCGGCGGCGTCGCCATGAAGAGCGTGTAGCCGTCGGGGGTCGCCCGCGCCGCGATCTCGGTGCCGATGACGGTGCCGCCGCCGATGCGGTTGTCCGCGACGAATTGCTGCCCGAGCCGCTCCGTCAGGCGGGCGCCGACCAGCCGCGCGACGGTATCCGTGGAGCCGCCCGCCGAGTACGGCACGATCAGGCGCACCGGCCGCTCGGGATAAGCCGCCGCGACGCTCGATGCGGCGAGCACCAGGATGGCCGCCAGGAACCCTCTATGACGCAAGTTCATTGCTCTCTCCCCGATAGTGAAAAAGGGACGCACACATTTTCGGGTAATGCATGAGCGCTTTTTTCCCTGCATATCAGTTGATAGACCGGTTTTCTCCGGCTTAGCCGGCGAGCGCGGGAAAAAGGCCCTTCAGCCCCTCGGCCATCGTCTGCACCGCCATCGCCGCGAGCAACAAGCCGAGGATGCGCGTGGCGATATTGAGGCCGGTCACGCCGAGCTTCTCCGCGATCGGACTCGCCTGCCGCAGCGCGACCCAGGTGACGAGCGCCACCAGCGCCACGCAGCCGATGACCACCGCGAGGTGCGCCGGCCCACCCTGCTCCGCCGCGATGATCGTCGTGCTGATCGCGCCCGGCCCCGCGAGCAGCGGGATCGCCAGAGGCACCACCCCGCCCACCTCGCCGCTCTGCACCTGCTCCGCCTCCGCGCGCGACTGCCGCACGCCGCCCGCCTGGGCGTTCAGCATCGCCAGCGCCATCAGCAACAGAACCAGTCCGCCGCCGACGCGGAACGCCGGCAGGCTCGCGCCGATCAACAGCAGCAGCGACTCGCCGATCACCGCCGCCACTGCGAGCACCACGAACACCGCGACCCCTACCGTCCACGCGAGCGCCTGGCGCCGCTCGAGCGGCTGCCCGCCCACGATGGCGAGGAACATCGGCACCGCGAGGAACGGGTCCACGACCGCGGCCAGCGTCACGATGAAGCGCAGGTACTCGTTCAGGCTTTGCATGGGTTCAAGGGTTATGTTTTGGCGGAATCGTCAGGCTGTGATGTCCACTATATCGAATCACTTTTGCCTTTCGACTTTCGACTTCCGCCTTTGAAATTCGGGCTGTGGAAAACCAGTCTAACTTACTGAACTAATGCTTCTATCCATGGGGTCTGTCCCCTTTAACTTCCTTGACTTGGGATCAAAGAGCTTGGCAGCCGCCATGCAGGGTAGTGTATCGCGCTTGCGGTGTCGGAAATCCGGAGCAGTTCAGCCTGCTCCCAATTGGCAAAGGGATTACTCGGCTACAGAGAATTGCCGAGTGGACTGAAAATATTGTCTTTTTCTGGGGGTCTGTCCCCGATTACTTTTACGGGAACGCCGGCAACCTGCAGGCGGCTTCGACTGGGCATGGACTGACCACTTCCATCGGTTCATGCCCCTCTAAACGCACAGCCCCCGGGCCGATAGACACCAGGGCTGTGGAAAACCAGTCTAACTCACTGAACTAATGGTTTTTTCCATGGGGTCTGTCCCCTTTTTGATTGCCGGCGGGCGTCCGTGTTGACCGCCGGGTTAGGCCTGCAAGGTCATTTGCCCTTTAGTCCATCTCGAAAGGCGATCGCTTCAAGCTCAACCCGGACAGCGTCCATGACGGGGACCACTGGCCGTGCTTCGAATACAAAGGCAGGGAGCATTGAACAGAATTTGTGAACGGTCAACGGATCATCGCAGTCCACCGACATGTATCCACCCCAATCGCCTACTCGCACCACGAACAACTCAATCTTGAAATTGTCGGGCGCCTTCCATTGAGTGAAAACCTCCAGTATCCGCTTCTGGGCATTCTCGTACTCCATTGGCGATCCTTGCGGACGCTCGAACCAGCTGATCATATATTTCATCGGGACCCTCCTTTCCTTGGTTGACGTCATCGGAAACGTATTCGAATCAAGCGGCCTAACGACCTAGCTCAGCGGCGCGCCACTTGCGGCGCGTCCGCTGCAGCGCAGGGTTGGGCAGCGCGCCGCCTAACGACGGACTGAAAGTAGGTTGCAAGGCGCCATAGTGCGAAAGACGCTGCATAAAACGGAAGTCCCGTAAGACCGACGACCGTGAGATCGGTCCAAATGTCTTTCTTCGAATGAGCGACCCCGTAGCCGAACCAAACGACCAGCACGGCGGCGAACAACCCCGCCAGACACGCGATGGCCAGAACCGAGAATGCCGTAAACGCGATGTGATGGGCACGAAAAGACTGGTATGCGCACCAGATGAGGCGCACGGCCACGACCAGCCCAGCAATGAGAATAGAGAGGGCAAACGCGACGAGGAAAACTTTGTATATGAGCATCCGCTAGGGCACTGCCCAACGTCCGCGTTGAGCGGCCCGCCGCAAGCGCTTCAAGCGCGCGGACGGCATCGAAGGATAGATGAGCCGAAGACGGGAAAACGGGCGGGAAAACGGGGAAAACGGGGACAGACCACGTTTTCCGATCGCGCTGTCTTCTGGAAGCATGGATAGTGCGTTGATACGCGGTAACACGATAGCCCATGCTACCCCACCATGCCTCGCCGCGCGCGCCTGAGACTGGTTGGTCTACCCCTGCACATCATCCAGCGGGGTATAAGGATGAGATCGAGCGAGCGCTGCGCCGCGCAGCGCGACCACCCAAGCGAGGCAGACCAGCAAAACGGAACGGTGCAACGTCAGACGAGCTGAGCGGTTGAGGGAAATGCGACTCTGACCTTATGCTTAATTTCCCGGTGGGCAGGCTGCCTCAATTAATTGAGCCTGGCCCCTTTGATTTTTGTGGGCAGGCTATTTCCTTCTTAGGGGACAGACCACTAAGGACGATAGCAAAGCGGATCAACCACTTAACTTTCTTAGTGTCCCCTAAGGTTTTCTTTGATTGGCATCAGATCGTCTTGGCGATTTGCTCAAGCCTCGGGCGGAACACATTAACGAACCGGTTAATTCTATCGTTGAAGAACTCGTATATCGCTGCGATCACCTTTGGGTCATCAATGTCGGAGTATTCCATGGTGCTTGAGACTGTATTTTTTCCGCCTCTTGTATACCAATTCACTGGAATGCCCAATTCGTGATCAATCGCAGCGCGGTCCTCGACCAGGCGCTTATACGCCTGCTCACCGAAGTCTCCACGGGCAAGTCTGAAGTAGACACCAGCCTCATTTGAGCTTCTTGCAAGATATGCCGATATCCATGCTTGGCTTCCAGAAGGTGGTAAGACAAAGTACAGATTCGTTGAGCGGGTTGGATTGGGGGGTGGTTGGGAAATATTCTCAAG
>CAZFRR010000204.1:0-73549 GCA_964521405.1 uncultured Streptomycetaceae bacterium
GGCGCCGAACATGAACTCCCAGTGGCCGGTCATGATTTCGACGCCGAGCAGCAGCGCTGCCTGCACCATGTCCTCGCCCTTGGTCCACAGCGCGGTCGCCGAGCCCTGCCAGGTGTCGCCGCCATCGAGCAGCAGCGCGCCAGGGCGCTGCGCGCGCACTTTTTTCACCAGCGTGGCGAGATGCGCGAAGCCGCCGACCTTGCCGAAGGTGCGCGCGGCGTGCGCGTAATCGAGATGGGTGAACGCATGCGCGAGGCGCGATTTGGGACTGATGCGAAAGTGCTTGAGCAACGCCTCGCCGACCAGGTGCGGCGGCCTGCCCGCCATGTCGCCGACGCCGAGGTTGACGTTGGGCTCGCGGAAATACACCGGCAGGAGCTGCGCGTGGCAGTCGGTGAAGTGGAGCAGAGTAACGCTGCCGGCGCCCGGTGGCGGCAGGTCGTAGAAGGCAGCAGCGCGCGCGGCGGCTCCGGCGTGCTCGCTCAATGGCAGACCGTAAGCCGACGCGACCGCCAGCATCTGCAGGAATTCACGCCGCGGGATCGACATGAGGCGGGATTTTTCCGGGGCGCGCGTTGAACGACGTTTCGATCGTGCGTTCGAACGCGCGCAGATAAAACGACGCGTCTGCGTCCGTTTTATCGCTTGTTAACCGGTGACGCCGGGTCGATCAGAAACGCCACCATGTGGGCAATCTGCTCCGGCGTCAGGTGGCGAGTGGTGCCGAGGCGCGGCATGTTGGAGCAGGGGGAGTACGCCCACGCGTCGTAGATGCGTTCGTAGGTGAGTTTTGCAATGGGCTCCGAATTTCCGCGCTGCAGGCCGTAGCCGGTCAGGCTCGGTCCCACGTTGCCCACGTTGATCTCACCAGGGGCGAGGGCATGGCAGTTCTGGCAGAGCCCGCCGTTTTCCTTTCGTTTCTCGAGGTTTCCACCCTGGATACGATCGCCGGCGCCGTCGTGCGCGAGCGTGTTGCCGACCTTCCAGTCACCCACGAGCTTCCCGGAGGCCGGGTACTGGATCGAGGCGCGCGCCAGCTTGACTACCTCGGCGGCTTCCTCCTGCGTGAGTTTGTCATCGCCGATCTTGCTGCAGATTCTCTGCGACCGGTCCTGCACGAGGCGCTTCAACAAGGCCGGTGCCGGCGCGGTGAAATCCTCGCTCACCATTTTCTCGGCGATCTGGCGTGTGGTCGCCGGATCGGGAGCGGTTGCACAACCCGCGGCGATCAGCGCCGGGGCGCCAAGCGCCATCCAGACCAACCCTATTTTTTGCATATGTTCCCTTCGTCCTCAGCGCTTGAAGCCAGGCACCTTGATGACCGCCCCGTTGCCTTGATAATGGAGATAGGTAGTCAATGCGATCGACGTGTCAGATGCATACTTCAGCTCGGGCAGCCGCATCTGCCAGAAGCAGTCGTAGAGCCGCCACTGCATGGTGCGGACGACGAAATGCGCGCCGCGATACGCGGGCCACGTCGAGACGACCTCCTGCACCCCCTTCTTGTCGGTCATGTGTATCAGGTCCTGCAGGCGAATGCGCTTGTTGGCTTCACCATGACACTGCACACAGGCGAAATCCGTCTGACCACTGCGCCGGTAGAAGAGATACTCGCCCGCCTTGTACATGTCGAATTCCTTCTGGTGGCTGAGCGAGACGTTCATCTTCATGCCGTTCGACCTGGAGGTGATGTAAAGCGCCAGGGCCTCTACATCGGAGCCGTTGCTGCTGGCGGGGCTGATGGCCCGCCTGACGATGTCGGCACGATTGAATCCCTGCAGTTGAACCATGCAGGTCAGCAACCTGGATTCCAGGTCCTGGACGCTGTCGGTGTCGGGGAAGTAGCGCGGCAGCCGGACGGAGGCGCCGTCGAGCTTCCCCGGGCCCATGCCGAAGTCGCATTGCTCCAGCGAAGCGTTCTTGGGGCCCCGCTTCTGATGGAACAGCGTCTTGCCCTGCTCGATCCACAGTTCCCCCGGATTGTCCTCGGCGAGCATCTGGCGCCCGACCGCCAGCCCGTCCTCGGGCTTGCCCTGCGCAAACGCCGTGCCCCAGGCGGCGAAGCAGGAAAGGAGGATGACAGCAAGGCGAACGAGCCTTATTCGCATGAATTTTTCTCCCCGCTGTTGTCGGCGCGGCCGGCGGCCATCAGGATGCCGGCGCCACGGTTACTTCGTCGGTTCGCTTGTCGCCCTTGTTGTCCACCCAGGTAACGCTAATCTTGTCTCCCAGCTTCGCACCCTTGATGCGCAGGCCGAGAAACGGATTGCGCGAGACCGCCTGGCTCCATTGCGCGTCCAGCACGGTTCTGCCATTGTGGGTGATCAGCACGCTCTGGATGAAGTGCAGCGGCACGATTTCGCCCTTGGCGTCCCGGCGCTGGCCCGTTTCCATCGGATGCAGCATCAGGATGCGCACGTCGGCGACGTCGCCCTGCAGGGTCGCGCGGATTTTCATCGGTTCTGCCATGATGCCGTCCTCTCCTCGTTGCGCCCCCGGTCAGCCGCAGCCGCCAACCGTGATCTTGATCTCTTTCTTCGCGATGAAATATTGACTGCCTGCCTTCACCACGGCCCAGACATCGGAGGTTTGGCCCATCTTGATGCGCGTCGAAACGTAGCCCTCGCCTCCGCTCGCGACATCGAACGTCGCGGCGAGCGGGAAGGGGTTTTTCTCGGCGATGATCGAAATCTGCTGGGTGTTGGGGATCCGGCTGGTCACCGCGACCGGCACCACCGCGCCATTTTCCGCAATGTCCGGGGCGGTGATCACGATGTCCCGGCTCTCCACCGGGTTCACGGCGCCGAGACTTTTCATGGCCTCCGCGAGCGCCTTCGATTCGAAGCCGGCCTTGTTCCAGGCCGCCCATGACTGCCCGGACTTCAACAGCCCGGCTGCAGCCGCGATTGCCAGGGCGGCCGTATTGCAGGCGAACCCAAGAAATGACCTGCGAAACTCATTCATCGAAACTCCTCCTGATGCTTGGTTGGCGTGATGTTGCCGCCGACGCCGTCAGCCCCACCTCAAGCGACATGCTAGTGTATCGATAATAGCCATGTCTACGGGGATAGACCTTATTGGCCCATAAAAAATCCTGAGGAGAGCACGCGGCGCCGCAAACCTGTCCGAAACAGCGCGCTGCCGGCCGGGTTCGCTTCAGCCAGGCTTGGCGACCCAGTGACCTGATTTCCCGCCTATTTTTTCGAGAAGCCTGATGCCCTCAAATTTCATCCCCCGGTCGATGGCCTTGCACATGTCGTAAATCGTGAGCAGTCCGACGACGACCGCGGTCAGCGCTTCCATCTCGACCCCGGTGCGCCCGATGGTGGACACGGTCGCCACGCATTCCACGGCGCCTGCTTTGCGGTTCACCTTGAAATCGATGCTGACGTGCGTCAGCGCGAGGGGGTGACACAACGGTATCAGCTCCGCGGTTCGCTTGGCGCCCTGGATCGCGGCGGTGCGCGCGACGCCGAGCACATCGCCCTTGCCGATGCCCCCGGCAGCGATCTGCCTCAGCGTTCCGGGCAGCATGCGGATGCGTCCGCCGGCGCGGGCGGTGCGCCGGGTCTCGCCCTTGGCTGCGACGTCAACCATGCGCGCGCGGCCGCGCGCGTCGATGTGGGTAAGCCTTTTCACGTCGCAATCCTCGCAGTTTCAGGACGCAGGCGAAGCCGTTAGGAACTCCCGCGCATCCGAATTATCATAGCACCATGTTATTGCGCGCATTCCTGGTCCTGCTGTTGCTTGTCATCCCGCGCGTCCTGGCCGAGGGCTTGCCCGATCTCGGCGACGTGTCGCAAGCGAGCTTTACGCCCCTGCAGGAGAAGCGGCTGGGAGAGAGCATCATGCGGGAGATTCGCGCCGACCGGGATTTCTATGACGACGCGGAGGCGACGGATTATATCAACAACCTGGGCAATCGCCTGGTCGCGCGCAGCCCGGATTCGCGCCAGGAATTCGAATTCTTCCTGATGCGCGACAGCCAGATCAACGCCTTTGCGCTGCCGGGCGGGTTCATCGGCATCAACACCGGGCTGATCCTTTCGGCGCAGAGCGAATCGGAGCTGGCGAGCGTGGTGGCGCACGAAATCGCGCACGTCACCCAGCGTCACATCGCGCGCATGATCGCCCAGCAGAAGCAGAGCAGCGTCATGGCGCTGGCCTCGCTGGCGGCGGCATTGCTGCTCTCCCGGGTGAGCGGCCCGGCCGCGGAAGCCGCCCTGGCTTTCGGGCAGGCCGGCGCGATACAGGGCCAGTTGAATTTCACTCGCGACAACGAGCGCGATGCCGACCGCGTCGGGCTGCAGATTCTCGACCAGGCCGGGTTCGACCCGCACGCCATGTCGATTTTCTTCGAGCGCCTGCAGCGCGCGACCCGCATCTACGAGGGCGGCGCGCCGTCGTATCTGCGCACCCACCCGCTCACCTACGAGCGCATCGCCGATATCCAGGGACGCATGCAGGGAATGAGCTACCGCCAGGTTCCCGACAGCCTCGGTTTCCAGCTGATCCGCGCCAAGATGAAAGCCCACTTCGATGCCCCGCGCGACGCGGTTGCTTTCTTCGAGCAAAGCCTGGCCGAGCGCAAGTACCTGAGCGAGGCCGCCAGCCGCTACGGCCTCGTCGTCAGCCTGACACGCACGAAGGACTACGCGCGCGCCCGGACGGAACTGGAGGTCTTGCGCAAGCGGGTGCCGGCAAACCCGATGGTGGATACGCTGACCTGCGAGTTCGGGCAGGAAGCCTACGGGCCGGAAAAGACGCTGCCCTGCTTTCGCGAGGCGCTGAAAAGCTATCCCGCTTACCGCGCACTGGTCTACGGTTACGCCAATGCCCTGCTGCTGGCAAAGCAGCCGGAGGAAGCGTTGCGGTTTGTCGAGGGGAGATTGCAGACGGTCCTGGGCGACCACCGGCTCTATCTGCTGCAGGCGCGCTGCTACGCCGCGCTCAACCGGCGCCTTGCCCAGCACCGCGCGCAGGCGGAGGCTTATCTGCGCCAGGGCAACTTGCCGGCGGCAATCGATCAGTTGCAGATCGGTCTGAAAAGCGGCGATGGCGATTTCTTCCAGCTCTCGAGCGCCGAGGCGCGACTGAGGGAGTTGCGCAAGCTGGACGACGAAAATCGCAGGGAGGCAGCCCGGCGCTGAGGTATCGCGCAGGTCATCGTCTCTCTGCCAACCGGCGCGCGGTCCGGATTGCCAACTGCGTCACGAACGGCTCGCGCACCCGGCGCGAAACCCGTGATTGGGAGTGGCGGGAACGGCGCGGATAAGGCTGGCCCGGCGCCACCCGCTCTCGGACGCGGGTTCGTTATGGTATTGTGTTGCATGGATTTTTCTCGCTCGGCCGCGGCTCCCGACCCGTCGGCTCACGTGGAAAAAATCGGGAAATACGAGATCATCAAGGAGCTGGGCAAAGGCGCCACCAGCTCCGTCTACCAGGCCTACGACCCGTTCCAGGGCCGCCAGGTCGCCATCAAGGTGGTGTTTCCCGAAGCGCTCGGCGACAAGGAGCACGGCAAGCGCTATCGCAAGCTCTTCATCGCCGAGGCCTCCCTCGCGGGAAAACTCTCGCACCCGCACATCGTGGCGATCTACGACGCGGTTGCCGACGACGAGGCCAGCTACATCGTCATGGAGTACGTGGACGGGACCACGCTCGAGCAGTACACCCGCCACGACAGTCTGCTGCCCTTCCGGCGAATCGTCGAGATCATCTACAAGTGCGCTCGCGCCCTCGAGTACGCGTCGAGGCAGGGGGTGATCCACCGCGACATCAAGCCCGCCAATATCCTGCTCTCCGGGGAATCCGACATCAAGATCTCGGATTTCGGCGCGGCCCTCACCATGGCCGGCGAAACCACCCAGGTGAGTGGTGTCGGCTCGCCGGCGTACATGTCGCCGGAACAGGTGAGGGAGCTGCCGCTGACCTACCAGACCGACATCTTTTCGCTCGGCGTGGTGATGTTCCAGTTGCTCACCGGACGGTTGCCGTTCCAGGGCGCCAACAACTACAGCATGATCTACCAGATCATCAACGCCGAGCCGCCGCGCTCGATCCTGGTCCGTCCCGACATCCCGCCGCGCATAGACGCGATCGTGATGCGGGCGCTCGCCAAGGACACCGGCTCACGCTACCAGACGTGGGAGGAGTTCGCGCACGATCTCGCCACTGCGCTCGGGACCGCGGAGAAGCGGGAGCAGGGTGGTTTTGCCGAGAGCGAGAAGTTCGATACGCTGCGCCAGCTTGAATTCTTCCACCAGTTCTCCGACGTCGAGCTGTGGGAAGTGCTGCGTCTCGCCACCTGGTACAAGCGCCCGCCCGATACGGTGCTGATCCAGGAGAACGACATCGGCTCCTCTTTTTTCATCCTGGTGTCGGGCGAGGTCAAGGTTGTGAAGCAGGAGCG
This sequence comes from uncultured Streptomycetaceae bacterium, assembly GCA_964521405.1. Taxonomy (GTDB): domain Bacteria; phylum Pseudomonadota; class Gammaproteobacteria; order Burkholderiales; family SG8-41; genus SG8-41. Next base: position 6,413 of record CAZFRR010000204.1, read on the forward strand.
CCTGCTGAACGTGCTGAAGCCGGGCGAATGCTTCGGTGAGATGGCCTATCTCGGCAAGCAGAAGTTCCAGCGCTCGGCGAGCATCGTGGCGCTGTCTGAAATCGCGGTGATCGAGGTCCGCGCCGAAACGCTGGCGAAAGCCTCGGATCTGTGCCGGCACCACTTCCACGGCGCCTTCCTCGAATTGCTGGTGGACCGCCTGGCGATAGCCAACGTGAGGCTGTCCGAGCTGCTCACCGACCGCAACGTCAGCATTTACTAGTACCAGGCGCTCCAGGCCCCGCTGCTCCTGGCGCCGGTTCCTTGCCGGGGCCCGGGAAACCTGCGGCGCGGACCGGCTTGCGGCGATGGAGCAATGAACCTATATTAGCCTTCGCGGTATTTTGAAACGATACAGATGACTTGATGCGGGAGCGGCAATAGTGATGAATTTCGACAAAGAACTGGACGCGCGCGGGTTGAACTGCCCGCTGCCGATCTTGCGCACCAAGAAGGCGCTGACCGACATGGCCTCGGGGCAGGTCCTGAAGGTCCTCGCCACCGACCCCGGGTCGGTGAAAGACTTCGTCGCGTTTTCCAAGCAAACCGGGAACTCGCTCCTCTCGTCCGAGGCGGCGGAGAAGGAATTCATTTTTTTCATGAAGAAGCGTTAATGCGGACGGCGCCCGTGTCCACGGCGTTCAGCAGGCGGGAGATGGGTGGCTGAATGTCGGAGACGTGGCGCCTCATTGATACGGGCCTGCGGCCGGCGGCGCAGAACCTGGCGCTCAATCGCGCTCTTCTGGAAGCCCGGCGCGCCGAGGAAATCCCGAGCACCCTGAGGTTCCTGCGCTTCACCCCCTGCGCGCTCATCGGCTGCGGCCAGAGCCCGGAGCAGGAGCTCGACCTCGATGCCTGCCGGGCCGGCGGCATCGAGATTCAGCGCCGTCTCACGGGCGGAGAAGTCATGGTGCTGAACGAGGGCCAGCTCGTGTGGGAGCTCTACCTGCACCGGCGCGACGTTGGCACGACGGACCTGCGGGCGATCTCGCGCCGGCTGTGCCACGCCGCCGCCGCCGCGGTCAGCGCGCTGGGCGTCGACGCGCGCTACCGTCCGCGCAATGAAATCGAGGTGGACGGGCGCCGGATCTCCGACAGCGCCGGTATTCTCGATGGCGACGCTTTGCTGTTCCAGGGCACGCTGCTCGTCGATCTCGACCCCGGTATGCTGGCACGCGCCTCGCGGCTCATCAGTGCGGCGCCTGGGGCCGCGGGCGATCGCGTGTCGAGCCTCAAGAATCTGCTCGGCGCGAAGCCGGACATGATGAAAGTCAGGCGCTGCCTGACGGAAGCGTTCGAGTCCGAGTTCGGCGTCGAGTTTGGCGAGGGGGATCTCACACTCTCCGAGCAGGCCCGCTTCGAGGCGGCGCTGCGGGAGATCGACCACCCGGACTGGATCAACCTGGTGTCGCGGCCGATGACCGAGATGCCCGTGTTGCAGGCGCAGGGTGAGGTTGCAGGGGGAACGCTGCGCGCTGCCGTCGCGTACGACCGCCGGGCGGGCGCCATCCGGCAAGCATGGTTCGACACTACGGTCCTGGTGACGCCGCGGCGCACGTTCGCCGATCTCGAGTCCGTGCTGCACGACGTTCCGGTCGATCGCTTGCCGGCCAGAATCGAGCGGTTCTTCGCCGACCGGACGGTGGACATGCCGCCGTTCAAGCCGGCGGACTTCGTCAGGGTGGCGCAACTTGCGGTCGGGCAGTTGCTGGTCGACCGGGTCTGAGGGCATCGCTCGAGCGGCGCGGCAACTCCTTGCCAGATAACCCCGCCGCCACTCCCTGTGCGTTTCGACCTGTTTTATGAAGTGGCTCTGCCTCCCCGGCTCGGACTGAGCGAGTCCGATGCGTACGCCGAAACGCTCGCCCAGATCGAGCTCGCCGATCGCCTGGGATATGGTTGCGCCTGGCTGGTCGAGCATCACTTTCTCCGCGGCTATTCGCATGCATCGAAGCCCGAGCTGCTGCTTGCGGCGGCGGCGGTCCGGACCGCCCGGATACGCCTGGGCCATGCCGTCATACCGCTGCCATTGCACCACCCGGTGCACGTGGCCGAGTGCGTCGCGACGCTGGATGTATTGTCCGGCGGGCGCCTGGAGGTCGGCATCGGGCGGGGCTTCTCGCCGCGGGAGCATGCGATTTTCGGCGCGGACACGGCGACGGCACGCGAGAGAGTCGAGGAGGGCCTCGAGGTCCTCATGCAGAGCTTCATGCGAAAGCCGGTCACTTACCACGGCCGGCACTATCGCTTTGAAGCGCTCGATATACTCCCGCACGTGATCCAGCAGCCTCACCCACCGCTGTGGACGGCGGCGGTCAGTCCGGAAACCTTCGACTGGGCCGCTGACCGGGGGCTGGGCGTGCTCGCGGGGCCGTTCAAGCCATGGTTCATGGTGAAGCACGATATCGAGCGTTATCGCGCGGCCTGGCGCCACGCCGCCGCGCCGCGCATTGGCATGACGATCGGGGTCCTGTGCCTCGCCGACGGCCGGCGCGCCCGGCGCCTGGCGAAGGAGGCTTTTACCTGGTTCTACCGCGAGCTCTACCAGGCCGTGCTGCCGGTGCTCGAGCGGCTCTACCCCGGCTACGAGCATCTGCACGAGCTCGGGCGCTTTCGAACGCTGATGAAGCTGGGGGTGGACCTGGGGCTCGCCGAAACTTTCGGGCTCGCCGTGGTCGGGGATCCCGAAGCGGTGCGCGCCGGTATAGCCAGGTATGCGCAATCCGGCGTGACGCATCTGCTGTGCGCTTTTGGCGCCGGCGCGGTCGAGCCCGCGATCACGCGGGAGTCCCTCGGGCTGTTCGCCCGCGAGGTCATGCCCGCCTTCCCCGAAATCGGAGTGCGGGCGTCGTGAACCGAATGCTTAAGACCGGCGGCGGGCGCCACCGGCTCGTCCACGCTCATCGCGTCGGGGCCACATGAAAGTATTCGTTACCGGATCGAGCTCCCACCTGGCGCAGGCATTGTTGCCGATCCTGTGCGCCGAGCCCGCAATCGAGCGCGTGACGGGCGTGGACCTCGCGCCGCCGCGTTTTTCCCACGCCAAGTTCGACGCTTCGCAACTCGATTTCCGCGATCGGGGATTGCCCTCGATGATCGAAGGCCACGACGCGCTGGTTCATCTCGCCTTCGTGGTGCTCCGGGGGCGCATGAGCGAGAGCGACATGTTCGATGTCAACGTGACCGGCAGTCACAAGCTGTTCCATGCCGCGCGGCAGGCAGGGGTGGGTCGTCTCATCCACCTGTCGAGCGCCGCGGTCTACGGCAGCGGCATGCAACTCGACGAGGAGGCGCCCCTCGCGCCGCTTTCCGGATTTCTGTACGCCCGCCACAAGATGCACCTGGAGCGGCTGCTGGAGGCCGAGTTCCCCGAATGCGTGAGGCTGCGCCCGCACGTGATTCTGGGTCCCAATGCGCAGCCACTGCTGCGGCTTCTTCTCAAGCTGCCATGCTATCTCTCGCTGCCGGAACCGCAGCCCCTGCTGCAGTGCGTGCACGAGGACGATGTGGCGCGGGCGGTGCTGCAGGCGCTCAACCGCAACGTCCGGGGAGCTTTCAACCTCGCGGCAGAAGACAACTTCAGCTATCGCGACGACATCCGGCGCCGGCACCGTATCAGCATTCCATTGCCCCCCGGCGTGGCGCGAGCGGGGCTTGAGTTCGCGTGGCGATACTGGGGTTGGGGAGGGGAGCCGGTATGGATCGAGGGGCTCGCCCGGACGCTGGTGCTCAACTGCCGGCGCGCGGCGGTTGAATTGGGCTGGAAGAGCCGGCATGGCGCTGCCGCGGTGCTGGCAGCGACCTAGTGTCCTGAGTCGCTAATTCGCTGAACAAAAGATGCCGACAATTGACGCCATACTTTGTCGCAAATCCTCGCCAGGTGTCCAACCTGGCTGCGGTTTGCTTCGCGTCTGGCGCCAATTTCGACACTTTTGCCGTACCTAACGCCTCGGTAGGGTTGCGATTGATCAACGAACTAGCAACTCAGGACACTCGCCGGGAAACTCTCAGCCGCTGACCTCGAGGCCGTACGCTTCGAGCACCCGCACGGTCGGCGCGAGGCGTTCCGCGACAAATTGCCGCCGCACCGGATTGCGCAGCGCAGCCAGGCGCCAGTTCGAATCTGGCGCGAGGCCGGCGAGCTCGTAGAAGCGCCGGGGTGGAAAGTAAAAGGCGCGCGCCATCTGCCATAACAGCAGGCGAGCGGCGACGGAAAGCAGCCGGCGGCGCACTGTGCCCGCTTCGGCCAGGGCCGTTTCCAGCTGGTGGCGGGCGGCCGAGATATGCCGCGCCTCATCCGCCACGTGAAGCGAGCAGATTTGCCGGACCGCGGGATTGATTTCGTGCGATGGGGCGCGCACGCAGCGATTGAACTTGTCGGACACGTCTTCCCCGATCAGCATGGCGAGCCAGTAGAGGCCGCCGCCCGCCGGGGCAAACCGTCCCAGCGCGCTGGCGAGGCACGGCGCGCGCCAGCTGCCGTCCGGAAGCGCGAGCCCGCCAGTCTCGATCGCCCGCAGGAACATCAGGCTGTGGCCCGCTTCCTCGCGCAACTCGTGGAGCAGGTACTCGTGCTCCGCGCGCGGCATTCCCGGCCGCAAGCGGCGCGACATCCGCTGCAGGAAGATGCCTTCCAGCCACAGCCCGCAGTGCATGACGTTCACGAACTCGTACTGCGACAACCTCTGCCGCACCTCGGGCGCCAGCGCGTCGAACTCGGGCAGCCCGTAGAGCGACAGCGCCGCTTCAGGCAGCCAGTAGCTGTTCGTGTTGAACTGCGACCAGTTAACCCGCGCCACCGGGTCTCGGTAGCGGGCGCTGTTCTCCGAGAGCTGGCGGAGCAGGGCGGTGTCGGCGTTGCGCATGCGGAAATTATAAGCGCCGGAGCTGTAACGGCCTCCTGGCGGCGGCGTAGAATTCCGCAGGATCGGGCAACCGGATGGAGATCATGCGGCTGATCGAAGAGCTTGAGCGCAGGCTGGGCCGGGAGGAGAGTCTGTTCCGCGCCCAGCTCCTGCGCGAGGACCTTGCCAGGCTGGGCAGGCTGCGGGAGCTCGCCCGTGGTGCCGTGGACGCCGCCGCATACCGTAGCGCGGCGTTGCGGCTTGGCTGGACGCAGGGCGATGCGCGCACGCGCGAACTGGGCGCTCCGCTCGATGCACTGATCGAGGTCGTTCGTGAATACGAGGCCGGCGCAGGTGGCAGCAAGCAGGAGACGCGCATCGTCGAGGCGTGGACCGAGCTGCATCGGGTCAGAATGGAGCGGCTGGTGGGCTGCCTGGCGACGCCGTTGCCCAAGCCCGCTGCCGGAGACTGACCCCTGCCGCAAACGCGGCTCATCCCGCAGGCGTCGCGCTCACCTCTTCGAGACCTTCGCGCAGAAGATCCGGTACAGGGACGCCATGATCTCTTCGACTTCCTTGCTGGCAAGCGAGTAATAAATTGACTGTGCTTCCCGGCGCGTGGACACGATGCGTTTCCCCCGCAACACCGCCAGATGTTGCGACAGCCCGGACTGGGAGAGCCCGATAATGCCCTCCATCTCGCCCACCGACTTCTCGCCCTCGGCGAGCTGGCACAGGATCATCAGCCGCGAGGGATTCGCTATCGCCTTCAGCAGATCGGTGACGCGAACGGCGCTGCCGCGCAGGCGCGACACCTCCGACCGGGTCAGTCCAAACGATGTATCCGTCGCCGGGTTCATGCCTTTACCTGCCCACCGTCGGGCGCGCAGCCGGCGAATCCGTCCGCGTCCATTTTCGCTTCGTACTTCGGGCCGACCTGGGAGCCGATGACGAGGATCGGCTTCACCGAAGCCCAGTCTTCCGGTTTGAGGATCACCATCCAGCCCGCGCCGTACGGATCCTCATTGACGAGCGAAGGCTTCCCCGCCAGTTCGTCGTTCACCGCGACGACCTCGCCGCCGACCGCTGATTTCGCGGGTCCGACCCACTTCCCAGACTCGACCGTGGCGCAGGTTTTCCCGGCCTGGACCGAGCGGCCGACCTTTTTGGGTGTGAAGGCGACGAGCTGTCCGGCCAATGCTGTCGCCACGGTGGTCATGCCGATCTTGATGTTGCCGTCCTCGAGTTCCTTCAACCAGATGTGATTGTCAACGTCGTACAGAAGGTCGTCGGGAAGATGGCATCCGCGCACTTCGGGCATATCGCAGTTCCCCTAGTCCGGTTGTTACTCGGTTGTTTCCATGCGCAGCGGCCGGGAGGCGCAGCAGAACTCCCCCAGCCCCTCGATCTGCATCTTGCCGCTAACGAACAAGACAAGGTGCTTCGCGAGCATGGCCATCATGCGCCGCCGGCCCTCGTCCCGCCCGGCATCCGGCTCGAGACGAAGCAGATTGTAATGATAAGCGATCTCGCGGCAGGTTTCGCGGCAGGCATTGAAGCTCGGGACGCCCCGAGCGCCCTGCCGGTGCAGGGCGAGAAGACGAAATCCCTCGACCCCCCCCCGGGTCGGGGCCGCGCCGCGCGCCGCGATCCAGTGCTCGAGCACCTCTTCGGCAAGCGCCAACAGGCGTTCCGCCGCCGCTTCGCGCGTCCCGGCCATCGAGTCAATCTCGGCCTCGATCTCCGCGAGTGACCTCACGCGAGCCCCTTTTCCTTCAGCAGCTCGAGCCCGTCCGAGACGTTTTCATGCACGCTCAACTTGCGCGGCGATAGCCCCAGCGCGATGCCGAGAAGCTGAGTGAAGTAGAGCATCCTCACCTTGGTCTTTTCGCCCAGCACCTTCTCGGCGCGCACCTGGTGCATCTCGAGCCCGGAGTGGCAGGTCGGGCATTCGGTGGCGATCACATCCGCGCCGGCGGCTTCCGCCGCGCGCAGGATGTTCAGCACCAGCTTGGTCGAGGTGTCGCTGTCCGAGAGCACGTGCGCGCCGCCGCAGCACGAAGTCTTGAGCGGAAAATCCACGTTCTCGGCGCCTGCCGCAGCCAGCAGATCGTCCATGAAATGCGGCTTCGAGGTGGACTCGCTTCCCGGGCCCTGGTCTTTTTCCGGGAAGATGTGCCGCGGCCGGGTGTACATGCAGCCGTAGTAGTTGGCGATCTTCAGCCCCTTGAGAGAATTCTTGACGCGGCGCTTCAACTCCTCCTCGCCGATGCCGTCCTTGATCCAGTCGAGCGCGTGGATCGTTTCCACCTGCCCCGCCCGGTAGGTCTGGTGTCCCGCTTTCTTCGAGATCCGCTCGACGGCTTCGCGCGAGGACGCGTCGTGCGCGAGGTCGTGCTCGGCCTTCTTCAGGTTGTGGTAGCAGCCGTTGCACGGCGCCATGACGACCGTGGCGCCCATCTCGTTCGCGGCGATGGACATGACGCGCGAGGACAAATAGGTCTGGACCTTGGGGTCTATGTTCTTCACCTCCATCGCCCCGCAGCAGTTCCAGTTCTTCACCTCGTCCAACTCGAGCCCGAGCGCCTTGCCGACTTCCTTGGTGGACTTGTTGTAGGCGTGCCCGGTGCCCTCGAGGGCGCAGCCCGGATAGTAGGCGACCCGCTGGTAATCGGTTTTCATTTCGTGTCCCTCAGTCCCAACGCCTTGCGCTGCAGCGCTTCCTGCTCGTCGACATATTCGGTGATCGCATCGCGCGCCTTCGCCCAGCCGCGGGTGCGCGGGCGAATAAGAGTGGCAATCCCCATCAGGATTCCCTGCATGACGGGCAGGCGCCGCGCGACGCGCCTCACCATCTCGACGAGCCAGTCCTGTAACAGCGGTTGACCGGTCTTCGCGAAGAAGCGGCGAATGACGCGGCCTTCCTCGATTTTGCCGGTCGCGATGACCTGCTCGGTGAATTCCTCGTCGAAGATCATGGACTTCGACTTCGGCGTGTGGCCCTTCAGCTCCAGCCAGTGCGCGGTGGCTTTCATCACGCCCTCGGGGACGACGTCGCGCGGACAGGCGTAGGTGCATCGGTTGCACGAGACGCACTGCCAGATGATCTCCTTGTCGCGCAGCAGCTCGGACTCCATTCCCATGCGGATGAGATAAATCCAGTAACGGGGATTGAAGTCGGGATTCAACGCGTTGACCGGGCAGGCGTTGGTGCACGAGCCGCACTGCCAGCAGCGGTGGACGTACTCGCCGCCCGGGAGCGCCGCGATCTCATCCTCCAGCCGCTCGTTGTAGTCGGTGACGACCCGCGGCTCGATAAACGTGCTCCAGTGCCCGGAGACGTCCACACCGTCGATGACCAGCTTCTCGTGCGACTGGATGTTTTCCGGGCGGATCAGCGATTTTTCGTGGATCGGCATGGCTCTCGCAGCGCTCAGGCGAGCAGTTTCACGTCTTCGACGACGAACGCCTGGCCGTCGAACGCCTTCAGCCGCGTCCGCCCCCTCTCGTTGACGCCGTCCAGGCCCAGCAGCCGCTGCACGTGCTGCATGGGATCCTCGGGGGCCGCGAAGTCGGTGCGCAGATAGGTGCCGCCCTGCTCGCCAATGTAATCGGCGTACACCTGCGCGGTCAGCAGGTCCACGTACCAGATCACGTCGCGAAACACCCCGTTGGCGGCGAGGAACTGTGACAATTCTTCCCGCAGCATGAGGTAGGTGCCGTAGCGCGAGGGAACGTCGATTACGCTCCGATCGACGTCCTCGGCATGCCAGATTTCGCGCAGCACTCCGCTATTGGCCTCAGCGTCCCACACCCACCGGCACATCATGGGGTAGCGCTCCGGGTCCACGGTGTGCAGGATCTCGGCGGCGAGATCGTGCACCCAGCGATGCTTCCGGTCTTCGGGAAACGCGCCGCGAAACGCGGCCATGCGCTCATCGGTCGTCAATGTGTCTTCGCGGCCTGCGAGCAGCTGGGCGATTTCGGTCTGCATCACCTGGAACCCGGCAGGCTCCAGGTAGGGGGTCACGCGCCGGCGCACGGTTGCGCTCAGCGCACACAGCGTCTTGAACGTCTTCAATTCGAGTGCGCGCGCATCGTCGCGTTCGAGCGCCTGGCGAAACACCGCCGTCTTGGCCTGTAGCGCCGCAACGTAGCGCTCGATGCCGCCGTGCTCCTCGCTGCCGGACACCAGCCGCTCGAACGCGCCCGCGAGCTTGGGGCCGCTCAATTCGAGCCGGGGCCGCTCCAGCGCCGGCACGCCGATGGATCGAGAAACCTGCGTCATTCGCGTCGCGCCGCAACCGTCAGGCCGTGGCTGCCCGCACCGGCTGGTTGATTAAAGCGCAAGCCGCAATGGCCGCGGCTTGCGCTTGCGCGATCGAATCGTCGATCGTTTCCGGTCCGGTGGCTGCGCCCACGACGAAGACGCCGGCGCGCGAGGTTTCACAGAGGGCGGCGTAGGCGTTGCCCTTGGCGATGTTGCCTTGCTTCTCGAGCGCGACGCCGAACACTTTGGCGAGCGACGGGTTGTCCACGTTGGGGTCCATGCCGATGGCGTGCACCACCATGTCGAACGGAATGGTGATCGGGCGCTTCACCAGTGTGTCCTCGCCCTTGACGATCAGTTTTTTGCCGTCGGAGGTCACCTCCGCGATGCGCGCCTTGATGTACTTGACCTTGAACTCCTCCTGGCTGCGCCAGTAGTAGGACTCGTTGTGTCCGTAGGTCCGGATGTCCATGTAATAAATATAGACGTGGCAGCCGGGCAGTTCCTCGCGGATCTCCATTGCGATATTGCAGGATACGGTGCAGCAGATCTTCGAGCACCATTCGCGCCCGATCTGCCGGTCGCGCGAGCCGACGCAGAGCAGGATCGCGACGCGCTCGGGTTTCCGCCCGTCCGAAGGGCAGCGCACGCCTTTGCCCGTGGAGATCATCTGCTCGACCTGGGTGGTGGTCACGACGTCGGGAAAGGTGCCGAAGCCCCATTCGGGCTTGTTGACCGAATCGAAGTGGGTGAATCCGGTGCACAGGATCGCCGCACCGGCCTCGAGCGCCTGGCCGTTGGAGAGCCGCACGTTGAAGGCGCCGGGCGCGCCGCCGAACTCCGTGACGGTCGCGCCCTTGTGCGCCGTCACCAGGGGACTGGCTTCGACCCGGCTCACCATGCCGCCGATGGCGTCCCTCGCCCACTCGCCCGAGGGCACCAGCTTCGCGTAGCCCGAGATAATGGGCGCCCCGCCGAGCCGTTGCTCCTTTTCCACCAGCACCGACCGCTGGCCGATGCTGGCGAGCGCGTGGGCGGCCGCAAGGCCCGCCGGGCCGCCGCCGACGATCAGAATCGGCTTGCTCATGCACGCTTCTCGATCGCGCGAATCGGAATGAATCCCGGCCCCGAGGTGATCATCTTGCGCGGGTCGTAGAGGTTTTCCTGCTTGCCCGCCTTGACCTCGTCCAGGTACGACATGAACTCCGCCTTCTTCGCCTTCCAGTCTATGCCCAGTTTCTCCATCAGCGTTTCGGTGGGAGAGGCGTGCCAGTGCGCCTGCACGATCTTGTACGGATGCGCGCCGCACACCAGGGCGGCGAACTGGCAGTCGGCGAGGATGGGCAGCTCCACCCCCTTGCCGGCCCCGCCCGCCTTGCTGATCCACTGGTTCTTGTCGAGCGTCGTGATGCAGCCGGTGTCGTGCCCGATCATCACGTCGGCGTGCGCTTCCTCGACGGCGACGCGCACCTTGCGATCGATGGCGAACGAGCGGGTGAACTCGCGCTCCGAGATAATGTGACGGAAGCCGAACCCGCAGCAGTCGTACCAGGTCGAATAGTCAATCACCTGCGCGCCGAGGGCCTGCATGGTGCTGGTGGTCACCGCCAGACGATTGCCGCCGAGAATCGTATCGTCGTAGATCGCATCCTCCGGCACCATCTTGTAGACGTGGCACGCAGGGTGGATGGTCGCCCGGATCTGGCTGCAGTCGATCTCCTGCGTCGCCGCGATGCGATCGCGCATCACGTGCAGCCACTCGGAGTAGTGGACGACCTCTTCGGGGATCAGGAGCTTTCCGTCCACCAGGCGCCCGAGTTTGCCGAGAATTTTCCGGACGCTCTCGCGCAGCTTGGCCGAACGCAGGAGGTAGCCGCGCACTTCCTTGTAGTTGCCGAACGAAGTGCCGCAATGCACCAGCGGGTAGTAGTAGGCATCCGGCAGGCCTTGCGCCCGGGCAGCCACATACGCCTGATGGAAGTTGCGCAGAAACACCGCTGCGAGGCTCTCCAGATTTCCGATCCCCGAGCCATGGTAGTTCCATGCCGTGCACGAGGTCTGGTCGGTCTCGTCCAGGTACTCGATGCCAAGCCGGTTCATGATCCAAAGGAGGGAGGCCGGATATCCCGGGATGTTGCCGCACTGTCCGCACGACTTGTGGTGCCAGAGCCGCCGCGTTGGAATCTTCTTGTCCCAGCCGTAAAGCGTCTTGACCATGACCGGCTCGTGCTCGTCGGAGACGCGGTGGACGACGATTTCGCCGTCCTTCTCCAGTTGCCACATGATGTCGCGCACGTCCTCCACGCGATCCTTGTTGGTCAGCATCGAGCGCTTGTCGATCTTCAGCTCGACCCAGGAAGTCGCGATGCGCGCGTCCTCGGACTTGAGTTTCGAGTCCCGCCACTCCGCGCCGTGGCCGGTGAAGCGTTCGTTGCCGGTGGATTGCTTGTCCATGCGTGTCTCCTCAGTCGTCCTTTCCGTCTTCCTGGTCCGCGAGGAAGTCCTTCCAGTCCTCGCGCTTTTCGTCCATGATATCCGCGATCACGTCGAACAGATTCCGGTCGATTCCCTCGAGCTGCTTCAGCACCCCGGTCTCTTCCCAGATGGTGTAGAGCTCGACCGAGGTCTTCAGGTTCACTTCCCAGGCCGTCGCGGTGGTATTGAGGGTCGGCATGGGGATCGCCTTGCGCAGGAGCTTTAACGGCGCGTCGATCTTGGAGACGTTGGGACCCCAGTCCGGGAAATGTTCGGGGGTAATCATGTCGGGCGCGAGCTGGTTGCCGGTCGAGATCAGCTTCAGCATCACGCGGCTGAACGGGCGCAGCACCGCCTTGGCCGACTCCATTTCGTGCTTGATCGCTGTCTCGCGCATCAGCATGATCAGGCCGCCCGGGGAATTGCCGAACGGGCAGCGCGCCGCGCAGGTGTAGCACTGGGCGCAGGCCCAGATCTTTTCCTGCATCGCGTCGTAGATGCCCTCGAGGTTCTCGGTCCACAACAACTGGACGATCTCGCGCGGGCTGAAGTCGTAGTAGTGCGCGGCGGGACAAGTCGCGGTGCAGATGCCGCAATTCAGGCAGCCGTTCAGCTCGTGGTCGTAGCGGAGATCCGACTGGATGTCCTTGAAGATCTCCTCGAGTTTCCCGCGGGGAAGGGGCGGTTTCTCGGACAGGGGGTCGCCGATATGGGACTGGACCCGCGTGCTCGCTGCGTGCGTCATCGCCGATCGGGCCTCAGTAGGTCAGCACTTTGCAGTCGCCTTCCATCACTTCCTCAATGAGGTGGGCGCCGCCGATGATGCCCGAGCACTCGGGGATCATGTCGCTTTCCTTCATGTCGAAGAGGTCGAGGTTGGGGGAGCAGCAGTAGAACTTGACGCCCGCCTCGTGCGCATCCTTGATGAAGTCGTAGACCGACTTGGGCGAGCCTTCTTTCACGAAGAGCTTCTCGGCCACGCCTTTTTTCATGAGGCGCCCGGCGGTGGCGGTGCAGATGACGTCGACCTCGTAGTCCATCGCCGCGGCAACGGATGCCTGGAAGATCGGCGCGCCCAGTTCCTCGCCGTTGCGCGGATCCGTATTCGCCATCACGATGATGAGCTTGCTGGCCACGATGCCCCCGCCTGTCGTTGCGATCAGGCGCGCCGCGCTTGCGGCTCGTTCGGCGGGCGCCGCCTTCTCCAAAGCACTATATTAGGACTTTCTAATAGATGCAAGCCCGCCGGCCGCGCGTTTACCCGGGCGTCCGGCGGGGCTGCATCCATCCCGTCAGCTGCACGATGCCGGTCATGATCGGCACCAGCGCGTCCTCCAGGGCCCGCTGCGCCAGCCGCAGCTTCGCCAGTTCCGGGCCAGCGTTCCCGGGCGCTTCGGCGAATTCCATGATCAGGTCTTCCACCATGGCCACCTTGAACCCCGGGTGCCCGGCAAACCCGAACGCGGAGTCGCCGATCTGCCACAGCGCGGGCCGCCCCTGGGTGTCCTCGGCGAGCACCTTGGCGTAGTCCGGCGGCACCGGCCAGTCTCGCATGTAGACGGCAAGCGGGTATTCCGCCGGCAGGTAGCCGTTCAACGCGGTGGCGTCGACGCGCCGCGCGGTGGTCACTTCGAAAGCGAGTCCGGCCGCCGCGGACCGGCCGCCTGCCGCGATCGCGAGTATTTGCGCGCCGAGTCCGATGCCGATCACCGGGCTGCCGAACATCAGAGCGGCATGCGCAAGCTTGACCTCCTGCTGGAGCGTCGGGATGTCGCGTGTTCCCGCGGCTCCCCACACGCCACCGCTCAACAGCACCAGGCCGTCGCGGATCGTGTCGGGGTCGGGCAGCTTCCCGCCCGCGGTGAACGGGCGGAAGTACTGGAAGCGAATCCCGCGCCCCTCGAGATGATCCTCGATCAGGCCGAGATACTCGGCGGAGGTGTGCTGGACGACGGAGACGAGCTTCATGTAGGGCGGATGAGCACGACCGGACGGCGCCGGCGCGTCGTTCTTTCAGGCCGGCGTGAGTGGGCCTTGCCGGGCCGATGTGATAGCGTCTTCGACAGCTTTGCGAAAGTCGGCCGGCGCCACGGTGAGGAGCCCGATTTTCGTTTCGGCAAAGAAGCGCTCGATCGCGGCGCCAACCTCGGCAACGGCGACGTTTCGCAGCGATGCCTCCAGGTCGAAGATGGTGCGCGGTGGGGTGACGAAAAAGTCGCCGGTGATGAGCGCTTCACGAATGCGATCGCGCCCTGCGCCTTCGAGCCGGACGTACGTCTGGATCGTGCCGCCGGCGCCGGTGTGGCTGCCCGCCAGCACGCCTTCGCCTGCGCCTGGATCGTCGATCTCGGCGACGAAGGCTTCGGTGCCGATCTCCTCGTCGTGATACCGCGCGGCGAGCGACTCTTCGCTGGCGGTGATATTACCGGGAACGGGCGTGATGCCGAGGCGCCCGGCAAAGCCCGCGAGCAGCGATTTCCTGACCGCTTCCAGGGGCGGCGCAATGCCGAGAAGTTCCTTCAGCGTCACGATGCGCTGCGCCGCGGAATCGAGCGCGCGTCTGGCCAATTTTGCCTGCGGCACGTTGAGCGCGGCGAGCATATCAGCGGGGTTCATGTCCACCAGCACCGTGCCCTGGAAGAAGAGCGTGTCCTCATCGAAGAATCCGCCGGTGCCGCTCACCTTGCGTCCGTCCACCTCGATGTCATTGCGCGGCCGGTACTGCGCATTGACGCCGAGCCGGCTCAACCCCGCTGCCGCCGCCTCGCAAATGCGGCGGGTCAGCTCGGCGAGCGAGCTGATACCCAGGGTGGAGCGGCGCAGGACCAGCTCCCAGCCGAGCTGGCCTTCGTCAAAGTAGATCGCGCCGCCCCCGGTGATGCGGCGGGCCACGCCGATGCCGTTCGCGCGGCAGTAGTCGAGGTTGATCTCGCGCGACAGGGCCTGATGGCGTCCAACCAGCGCGGTGGGCGGGAAGCGCAGAAAGCGGATGGAATCGGGAATCGCCCCCGCCTTGTGCGCGTCGATCATGGCCTGGTCGAACGCGATCTGGCGCCGGCCATCGCGAATGCCGGTATCGATTACGCGAAAGGTGCGGGCCATGACTTCAATGCTTCTGCTCGACGATGCGCAGCTGGCGGCGGATCCTGCGGATGTCGGTCTTGTTGGGCTGAAACGGGTAGCTTGCGATATTGGAGGGAGGCGAATCGCCGTACGGACGGTCGCAAGCCGACACTTCGTCGCTGAACTTGCCCGGACAGCCGGAGGTGCGGAACGCGATGCCCGCGTCGATCACGTCCTGAAGAGCGCTTTGCGGAACGCCGAAATCGGTGACGCGCCCTTCGCCATCGAACGACATGCTCTCCACGCGGACTCCACGGTAATCGATCAGGTAACGCGCGAGTTGCACCCGCCGCCACTGATCCCGCGGCGTGGCCGGAAGGTGATCCATCAGCGAGCCCTTCTCGGGAAAGAAGCAGAACATGTGGTTGTGGCCGCCGAGATCGACGATTCTTTGCACGAGGGAGATCGCCTCATGCTCGGTCTCGCCCATGCCGACAATGATGTGCGCCCCGAATTTCTGTGGCCCGAAGATGTCTCGCGCATGCATGAGAATTTCCCAGTACTTCGCCCAGGAGTGCGGCGACTGAACGCCCTTGCCGCGCGTGCGATCGAAGATTTCCGGCGTCGCCGCATCGAGCGACACGGTGAAAATATCGGCGCCGAGATCCCGCAGCCGCCCCACGTCCGCGCGCGTCATGGTGGTGGGATTGGACAGGATCGAGACCGGAATCGTCGCCGGATCGACGCGCTCGGTCCATTTCTTCAGCACGGTCACCGTATCCTCGTCGGAACGCGGATGCGTGATCATGGAAATGCACATCCGGTGAAAGGGACTCGATGCGCCGTCGCGGGCCACGATGTCTATGGTTGCCTCGAGCGGCACCGCCGGCCAGTTCACGCGGATGAAATTGCGGTCGGCATAATCGCGATCGGCTTCCCGGTGACGGGCCAGACCGCAGTAGGCGCAGTTGGCCCGGCAGCCCTCGGGATAGGTGAGCAGCAGATTGAGGCAGCGGGTGCAGGAGGTGCGGTACATCTTTCCTTTCATGATGCCGAGCGTGATTGCCGCCGCCGTCGACATCTGCACGTACTCCGGCGAGCGCATGTGCGGCGTGAGGATGTTGTAGTTCGGCAGATAGACGCCGTGCGGCGCCACGTTGTTCACCTTGACCCGGGCCCCGTTCTTCATCTCGCGGGGTGTGGCGGCGGGCGCCCGCGGCTGCATGAGCGCCGCGGCGTTATGGTCTTCTCCCGCGGGTGTGCGCTCCGGCGCGGATGCGGTTTCAGGACGGTAACAGCTCATGGCTTCAATTCCTTCTTCTTCACGCCCAGTACTCCGGATAAGCGATCCAGCTGCGGCGCCAGGCGGCGCGGTCTGCCGGCACGCCGTTAGCGCAGCGCTCTGCTAATTCCCGCCTGCGCCGGACGGCCCGGGCGAGCGCTGCCTGGAACACCCCCCGCAGCTCGTCTTCGTAGTCCGCGCCGGCGCTGCGATCCCCGGCAACCCATGCCGCAGCCGTTTCCCCTGCGAGCCGGCCGGAATACACGGCAGCGGGAATGCCGGCGCCGGTCACCGGGTTGGTCAGCCCGGCGGCGTCACCCGCCAGCAGCGCGAGCGTGCCGCCCAGCATCCCCCGGGGTTGCAGGATGCCGCCGGCGGGAATCGCGCCGCCGGTGCGTCCGAGGATCTCGGTGCCGACGCGCCCGTTTTCGACCAGCGCCGCATGCAACCCGGCGACGATTTCCTTGAGCCGCGCCTTGTGGGCGGAGTCGACCCCGGCACCCACGTGCGCGACCTCGCCCTTGGGGAACAGCCAGCCGTAGCCGCCGGGAATGCCGGCCGAGAGGAAGATATCGGTGGCTTCATGGCGCCGCTGCAGGGGAACGGTGAGCTGCCGGGTTTCGAGCAGGTGCCGGTTGACCTGGCCGATGCGGCGGCCGACGGCGGAGCGGGGGCCATCGGCGCCGACGACTACCGCGGCTGCGGCGCGCCGGCCGTCGGTAAACTCGAGGCTGCCGTCAGGCGCAATCGAGCGCACGCCCACGCCGAGCCGGCAGCGCGCGCCCGCGCGTCTGGCGTCCGCAATGAGCGCTGCGTCAAAGGCGGCGCGATCGAGCATATGGCCGGAAAAATCCTCCTTGGCGTCCGGCGCTTCGCCTTCAACAAAAGTCATCATGGCCCGGATCGGCTGGCGCACCGTGTCCCCAAGCCTCACGGCCTCGGCGCCGGTCATCGCCGGCACGAACTCCGCGCATTGCACCGGCCTGCCGGCCTCGCGTTTGCGATCTACCGCGATGACGCGACAACCGCGGCGGGCTGCTGCTGCCGCGGCACAGGCACCGGCCGGGCCGAGCCCGATAACCAGGACATCGACGGATTCGGCCATCACGCTGTCATCGAAGCGCGTGAGTGGAGCTTGATTGTCTGCCCGGTGCGAATCGAGCAGCAGGCATGTTCCTGCACCGCCGGGCGGCCGATCGCGGTGGCGACCGCCAGCGTGCCCTCGGCCGGGAAGGCGATGCCGTCAAGCCCGCTCATCACGGCGTAGGCGTCGGTCACCCTGCGGTGCATGCCGGCCGGCCGCGCGCAGCCCAGCAGCACCTGGCGCTCGGGCAGGCGCCTCCTGGCGTCGAGAAACACCTGCCCCACGTCGCGCGTGTCGGGGACCTGAAACGTTCCCGGCCTGGCATAGAAGGGCATGACGACCACCAGCACCAGCGAGTGGATGCGATGCCGGCTCACGATCTCGAGCGCGTTGGCCTCGCCCAGCAACCGTCCGTAATGCAGGCCGATGACGATGTGCGGGACGACCTCCATGGAGGTCGAGCACAGCGCGGCCAGCGTCGCCTCGAAGTCTTCCACTGGGCGCTCCAGGTGATAGACCTCGCTCACCGTCTCGCGCGCGCCGATGACGTCCATCATCGCGGTGTCGACGCCCGCTGCCGCCATCGCCCGCGCCCGCGCTTCGTCGAGCAGGGCCGAATGAATCGCGATCCTCAAGTGCGGGAAATCGCGCTTCAGCTTCTCGATGACGGGGAAGTAGCGCTCGTAGCGGATCTCGTTCGCGCGGTTGGAGCCGCCGGAGAGGAGGAACCCCTGGAGCTGCTCGCTCCTGATCATCTCCCGCACCTTGCGATCGAGCACCCCGGGGCTCACGGCCGGGAGCATCGGCTCGAGGATCTTCGCCTGGCAGTGGTCGCACATCAGCGCGCACCCCGCGGCGGTCACGGAAAACGCGGGGAAGCTGTTCTTGCCGCAGCCGCTCACCTCGCAGCTCGAGTACGACTTGAAGGTGGGGGTGGAAAACCGGATCTGGCGGCCGACCGCCCCGCGCGCGTCCCGTTCGAACTCCTGGATGAGGCCGGCATCCCATTGGGCGTCCTCGAGTTCCTCCACCGCGGCAAGGCTGTCGATCCAGCTCATGATGTCGCTCGGTCTGCCTGCTGACCGCCTCATTGATGACCCTCCGTATTATATTTGAGTTTTCTAATATTGAAGTCATTTCCGTCCGGTCGGCAACACCGGGCGGGCGGGCTGCGGGGGTTGCCCGGGTTCCCCTATACTGTTGCCGCAACGAGGAGATCCGAATCATGACGGGAGTGACGCGGCGCGCCTGGATGGCGCGCATGGCAGCAGGCGGCGCCATGGCTGCCCTGGAAATGGCGCGGCTGCGCCAGGCGCTGGCCGCGGATGCCGTGCAACAAGGCATCGCCCAGGTGCGGGGCGAGGTGCGGATCGGGGACGTGCCTGCCAGGCGCGGGATGGAAATCAAGCCTGGCGAGGTGATCACCACCGGGCGCGGCGCGCAGCTGGTATTCGTCGTCGGGCGCGACGCATTCATGGCCCGCTCCGGCTCGCGTATCGAACTCTCGGGCGCCGCAACCGAGACCGTAGTCAGGGGCCTGCGCCTGGTGACCGGGGCACTCCTCTCGGTTTTCGATTCCAGCAGGGAAAGACGGATCCAGACCGCGACCTCGACGATCGGCATCCGCGGCACCGGCATTTACGTCGAGGCCCAGAAAATGCGCACCTATGCCTGCACCTGCTACGGCGAGGCGGAGCTCGTGCCGGTGGACGCGCCGCAGGAGGCGGAGACGGTGCGCACCACGCATCACGACCAGCCGCGCTACATTTACCCGAAAGGCATGCCGCGCATGATCGAGCGCGCGCCCGTGATCAATCACACTGACGCCGAGCTGATCCTCCTCGAGAGCCTGGTCGGTCGCCAGGTGCCCTTCGACCCCAAGACCTATCCGTGAAGAGCGTGATAAGTGGATAGGTGATAAGTGACAGCGGGTTGAAAGCCCTGTTACGCGGGAGTCCTATCACTTATCACTTAGCGCTTAGCACTTATCACCCATCACGCATCATGATAAAGCTCTACCAGTTCCATCCCGCTTTCGGCCTGCCGAACGCGAGCCCGTTCTGCATGAAGGTGGAGACCTATCTGCGGATGGCGGGGCTCGCCTACGAGTGCCCGCGCGGCGCCGATCTCCGCCAGTCGCCGAAGGGCAAGCTGCCCTATATAGAGGACGAAGGCGAAGTCATAGCCGACTCCACTTTCATCATCGACCACCTCAAGCGGAAATACGGCGACCCGCTCGATGGGCATCTCGGCGCCGCCGAGCGGGCGGCCGCGCTCGCCTGCCAGCGCATGCTCGAGGAGAACACCTACTGGGCGGTGGTGTATTTCCGCTGGGTCGACGCCGCCGGCTGGGGGCTTACGCGGGCGGCTTTCTTCGACTGGATGAAGCCCCCGCTCAAGTGGATCGTGCCGGCGGTGGCGAGGCGCATCGTGCGGCGGGAGTTGAACGGCCACGGCATGGGGCGGCATACCCGCGACGAGATTGTCGCGATCGGCAAAAAGGACCTGACTGCGGCCGCCGATTTTCTCGGCGACCGGGCATTTTTCATGGGCGCGAAGCCCACCTCTCTGGATGCGACGGCGTACGCCTTCCTCGCCAACGTGTTGTGGGTCCCGGTGGAATCCCCGTTGAAGGAGCACGCGCAAGGCTACCCGCGGCTGGAAGCCTACTGCCGGCGGATGAAGGGGCGCTACTACGAGAAATGATGAATGCGGAATGATGAATGATGGAGAGGGGCCGCCATCCGTTTACTTCAATTCATCATTCATCATTCATCGTTCATCATTGCTGGATGATTCCCAGCTTCACGTAGATCGGCCGGATATGGCTGCGCAGTTCGGGCAGCCGGCGCCACAGCCAGAGCGCGGTGAGCATGCAGGCAACGCCGCCCGCCGCGAGTGTGTGCGTGGCGCCGATCGAGGAGGCGACCGCGCCCGCGGCGAGGCTGCCCAACGGAAACATGCCGAGAAAAGCCACGACGAAGAGACCCAGCACGCGCCCGCGCATGCGGTCCTCGACGATAGTCTGGACGATGGTCGATACGCCCATCGCCACGGTCAGGGTGGTGAGGCCGACGACCGCGATCGTGGCGAGCGATAGCGCGAGCGAGGTGGAGTAGGCGAATACCACCAGCGTGGCGCCGGCGACAAGAGCTGACCCGGCGATCCAGTTCAACAGCCCGCGCACGTCCTTGCGGGAGGCCAGCAGCAGCATCCCGGCTATGCCGCCCAGGCCGGCTGCGCCGATCAGGAAGCCCAGCGTGTCCGCGCCGCCCGCAAAGACTTCCGCGGCGAAGATCGGCATCAGCGTCTGGTACGGGCTCGACATGAAACTGACCGCCGCGACGACGGGAAAAAGCAGGCGCAGCGGCACGGAGTTCCAGGTGTAGGCGACGCCTTCCCTGAGTCCGCTCCAGATCGAGGACGAGGCGCTCGGGCGCGCGCCGGGCGTAACCGTCATCATCATCAGTGTCGTCACCGCCGCGATCTTGCTCGCGCCGTTAACGAGAAAGCATACCGCCTCGCTGGAGACGGCGATCAGCAGGCCCGCGATGGTGGGGCCGAGCATGCGCCCGCCGTTCTGCATCAGCGCATTGAAGGCGATGGCGCTCGCCAGATCCTCCCGCGCCGGCACCATTTCGGGCGTGAATGACTGCCGTGCCGGCACGTCGATCGCCATGATGATGCCGAAGAGGCTGGCCATGAGGACGACGTGCCAGATCTCGATTGCATCCGTGTAAGCGAGCGCGGCGAGCGCGAATCCCGGAATCATCGCCGCGGTCTGCGTCCAGATAAGGAGTTTGCGGCGATCGAAGCGGTCGGCCCACAGGCCGCCGAAAGGAGCGAGCACGAGGATCGCAATCTGGCCCGCGAAGCCGGTCACGCCGAGCAGCCAGGCCGAGCCGGAGAGGCGGTAGACCAGCCAGCTCATGGCGAGGAACTGGATCCAGTTGCCGAGGACGGCCACCGACTGGCCGCAGAAAAACAGCCGGTAGCTGCGGTGGCGGAAGGCGCGCAGCGAATGGATCATCTTAGGAATTCGCTGGCCCGAGGTCCGCCGATTTCCTTACCAGAACCGCTTCAGATTCGAGCCCAGATTCGGACATGACCATCTCATTCGGAATGCTATGAATAGACAAGATGATCAGACCCCAGCCGCGCATGAGTGTATTCCGGTCCAGTGTTTCAGTTGGTCTTGATTAATGATTTTGTCGGGTTCGGCCCGACAAAATCCTAGAGCTTCTGCAACTGCTCGGTGACCTTCTCGAGCGTGGCGACGAAGCGGGAGAGCCGCTCCTTTTCCTGCGCCACGATCAGCGGGGGCGCGCGCTCGACGAAGCCCGGGTTGCCGAGCTTGCCCTGCGCCTTGGCGATCTCGCTTTCCAGGCGCAGGCGCTCCTTGTGCAGCCGCTCGCGCTCGGCGGACATGTTGATCTCGATCTTCAACATCAGGCGGTACTCATCGACGATGGACACCGGCGCGCCCGCCGCCGGCAGCGCACCCTCGACGATCACCACCTCGGTCAGCCGTGCCAGCGCGGTGAGGTAGGGCACGAACGGCGTGAGGCGCGCCGGGTCGCCCTGGATCAGCAGCGGCAGCTTCTGGGAGGGGGGAACGTTCATCTCGGAGCGCAGCGTCCGGCAGGCGGTGGTTAGATCCTTCAAGAGCGCGATGTCCCGTTCCGCGCGCTCGTCGATTTTCTCCGGCTGCGGCTCGGGGTAGGGCGCCAGCATGATGGAGGCGCCCTTTTTCCCCGCGAGCGGCGCCACCTGCTGCCACAGCTCCTCGGTGATGAACGGGATCACCGGGTGCGCGAGCCGCAGCATCGATTCCAGCACGCGCGTCAGCGTGCGGCGGGTTCCCCGCTGGCGCGCTTCGTTGCCGTCCGCGAGCTGCACCTTCGCCAGCTCCACGTACCAGTCGCAGTACTCGTCCCACACCAGCTCGTAGATGGCGCGCGAAAGATTGTCGAAACGGTAGTCGCTGAACGCCTGGCGGGCCTCGGCCTCGGCGCGCTGCAGCCGGGAGACGATCCAGCGGTCGATGACCGACAGCTCGACCGGCAGCGTCTCGTCGACGCCGGTGTCGCGGCCCGCGCAGTTCATCAGCACGTAGCGCGCGGCGTTCCACAGCTTGTTGCAGAAGTTGCGGTAGCCGTCGCAGCGCGAGAGGTCGAACTTGATGTCGCGCCCGTGCGAGGCGAGGCTCGCAAAGGTGAAGCGCACCGCGTCGGTGCCGAAGGCGGGGATGCCGCCGGGAAACTGGCGGCGGGTGGCCGCGGTGATGGCCTCCGCCTGCTTCGGGTTCATCAGGTTGGCGGTGCGTTTCTCGACGAGCGCATCGAGCCCGATGCCGTCGATGAGATCCAGGGGGTCGAGGATGTTGCCCTTCGACTTCGACATCTTCTGTCCCTCGGCATCCCTCACGAGACCGGTGACGTAGACCTCGTGAAACGGCACTTTCCCGGTGAAAGGCAGCGTCATCATCACCATGCGCGCCACCCAGAAGAAGATGATGTCGAAGCCCGTGACCAGCACGCTGGAGGGCAGGTAGAGGCGCAACGCCGGGTTGTCCGCGGGCCAGCCGAGCGTCGAGAACGGCCACAGGGCGGAGGAGAACCAGGTATCGAGCACGTCCTCGTCCTGCCGCAATTCCGACGGGGTCACTTTCAAGCCCGCCTTCAGGTTGTCGAGCAGCCTCTGGTTGTACTTGGCCCGCGCCTCTTCCTTGCTGCGGCCGACGTAGGCGTTGCCCTCGCTGTCGTACCAGGCCGGGATGCGGTGGCCCCACCACAGCTGGCGCGAGATGCACCAGTCCTGGATGTGGGTGAGCCACTGGTTGTAGGTAGCGGTCCAGTTTTCGGGGACGAACCGGATCTCCCCGCGCGCGACCGCGTCCAGCCCGGCCTGCGCCAGGGTCTCCATCTTCACGAACCACTGGTCGGTCAGCATCGGCTCGACGACGGCGCCGGTGCGCCCGCAGCGCGGCACCATCAGCCGGTGCGGCTTCGCTTCGACGATGAGGCCCTGGTCCTGCAGGTCCGCCAGCACCTTCTCGCGAGCGGCGTAGCGGTCCAGCCCGCGGTATGCGGCGGGCGCATTGTCGTTCACGGCGGCAGCCAGCGTGAAGATGTTGATCGGCTCGAGCTTGTGCCGCAGCCCGACCTGGTAATCGTTGAAATCGTGCGCCGGCGTGATCTTCACGCACCCGGTGCCGAATTGCGGATCCACGTAATCGTCGGCGATGATCGGGATCCTGCGCCCGGTCAGCGGCAGCAGCACCCGCTGGCCGACCCATTGCCGGTAGCGGGGGTCATCGGGGTGCACGGCGACGGCGACGTCGCCCAGCAGGGTCTCGGGCCGCGTGGTGGCGACGATCAGAAAATCGGCGCCGGACTCCAGCGCGTAGCGGATGTGCCACAGCTGCCCGGATTCCTCCTCGGACTCGACTTCCAGGTCGGAGACCGCGCTTTTCAGCACCGGGTCCCAGTTGACCAGCCGCTTGCCGCGGTAGATGAGGCCGTTGTCGTGGAGGCGGACGAACACTTCCGTCACCACCCGCGACAGCCCCTCGTCCATGGTGAAACGCTCGCGCCCCCAGTCGCACGAGGCCCCCAGCCGCCGCAACTGGCGCGTGATGGTCGAGCCGGAGGCTTCCTTCCATTTCCAGACGCGCGCGACGAATGCGTCGCGGCCCAGGGCCTGACGCGAGCTTCCCTCTTGCTCGAGCTGGCGCTCGACCACGATCTGGGTGGCAATGCCGGCGTGATCGGTGCCGGGCTGCCACAGCGTGTTGAACCCGCGCATGCGGTGGTAGCGCGCCAACGCGTCCATCAGCGTGTGCTGGAACGCGTGGCCCATGTGGAGCGTGCCCGTGACGTTGGGCGGCGGCAGCAGGATTGAATGGCGGTTGGGGTTGGATTCGTCGAGGCCGGCCTGGAAATAGCCGTTTCTCTCCCAGGCGGCGTACCACCGGCCTTCGATCCCCGCCGGCTCGTAGCTCTTGGCAAGCGCCATGTCTGAAGAAGTCGAACCGGAAAAGCCGGGCATTATACTGGAGCCCGCCACGGTTGCTTCCCGCATCGCGGCGTTGGCTTCCACCGCGACCCGCAGGTTCTTGATCTGGCTGCGCAGCGTTTCCTCGATCGACGAGCGCACCATCTGGTTGATGTCTGCTTTCATGTCCTGGCTGATGCGGGAGAGCGCGGCGTCGAGCGCGCCGCCGATATCCGGCATGAAGCGCTCCTGAACCACCCGCTCGATGTGCTGGTCGAGGTCGCGCTTCAACTTCTGATAGACGCTGTGCTCGAGGTTCTGCACCTGGACGCGCGAGACCACCTCGCCGGAAGCGGGCGCCCCCAGGACGGCGGGCAGGTGCTCGGCGGGGATGACCTCGGTCAGCGTGGGGATGTCATCGTCCGCTCCGGCCGGCGCCGCGGACTCGGTGAGCACCGGGATGTCGAGCGCCGAGGGCGCGGGCTTGGCCGCGCCGCGGTGCCGCGAGAGCAGCGCATCGGCGCGCTTCAGGAGATCGTCGCCGTCGTCGCGTGGGAACGGTTGCTCTGCCATCAGGCCGGCTTCGGAGTGTTGAGTGTTGAGTGTTGAGTGTTGAATTGTTTCATGCGTGTTGGCCCGATAACTCAACACTCAAAATTCAAAACTAAGCACTGGATTTACTGAGGTCGTGCGTGCGGATCTCGTAGCCCTGGCCGCGGTAGAAACGGAAGCGTTCGCGGGCGGCGGCGCGATCGGCATCATCAAAGCTGACGATCTCGATCAGGCGCTGGAAGCGGCCGAAGAAGGGCGGCCACTGCGGGCGCAGGTTGATCAGCACCTCGTCGTGCAGCAGCTTCTCGCCCTGGAAATCGACGATGACCGGCGTCTCCCCGGCCAGCGGATCGTCGGGGGCGCAATGCGGCACAAACCCGATCGGAGGGGTCGTCCACAGCAGCCGGTCGAAACGCTGCGCGGTGTCGGGGTCGGGGCAGAAGACGGTGACCTTGAGCCCATGCGCAACCGCCTTGGCCGAGAGCTGGGCTGCGATGCGCAGCCGGTCCTCGACGTGGGTGTAGAAATCTATTTGCGTCATGCTGCGGACTCCGCTCGCCGTTGCTCGTTACTCGTTTCTCGTGACGGGGTGTCCGGCGATTGCTTGCGGCAGCAAGGACGGGGAACGAGTAACGAGCAACGAGTCACGAGTCACGAGTCACTTTCTCCTGGTGCGATTGACGAGGAATTGCACCAGGAGCGGCACGGGGCGGCCGGTCGCGCCTTTTTCCCTGCCGCTTTTCCAGGCGGTGCCCGCGATGTCGAGGTGCGCCCATTTGAACTTCTTAGTGAAGCGGGCCAGGAAGCACGCCGCTGTCACCGCGCCGGCGGGACGACCGCCGATGTTGGCGAAATCGGCGAAGTTGCTCTTCAATTGCTCCTGGTAGTCATCCCACAGGGGCATGTGCCAGACGCGGTCATACGCGGCATCGCCCGCGGCGGCGACCTCGCGCGCGAGCGGGTCGTCGTTGGCGAAGAGCCCGCTTGCGACGTGGCCGAGGGCGATCACGCAGGCGCCGGTCAACGTCGCAATGTCGATGACCGCGGCGGGCTGGTAACGCTCGACGTAAGTCAGCGCATCGCACAGGATCAACCGGCCCTCGGCATCGGTGTTGAGGATTTCCACGGTCTGGCCCGAGAGGCTCTTGACGATATCGCCCGGCCGGGTCGCGCGGCCGCCCGGCATGTTCTCGGTGGTCGGGATGACGCCCACCACGTTGAGCGGCAGCTTCATCTCTCCCACCGCCTTCATCGTGCCGAGCACGGCTCCCGCGCCGCACATGTCGAATTTCATCTCGTCCATCTCGGCCGCCGGCTTCAACGAGATGCCGCCGGTGTCGAAAGTGATGCCTTTGCCGACGATCACAACCGGCTTCCTCGATTGCGGGCCGCCGCGGTGCTCGAGCGTGATGAACATCGGCGGCTCGGCGCTGCCCTGGGCGACCGACAGCAGCGTGTGCATGCCCAGCTTCTCCATGTCCGGGCGCTCGAGCACCGTCACCTTCATGCGGTAGCGCTTTGCCAGCGCGCGTGCTTCGCTGGCGAGATAGGACGGCGTGCAGACATTGGGCGGCAGGTTGCCGAGGTCCCTGGCAAGGCTCACTCCGTGCGCGACGGCGAGCCCGTGCTCGAGCCCGGCCGCGGCGCGCTTGGCGGCCGCGCGATCGACCATGAGGTTCAACCGGTGCAGCGCCGGCTCCGGGGCGTCGCTCTTGCTTTTCATCCGGGTGAACCGGTAGCTGCATTCGCGCGCCACCGTTACCGCATGCGCGACCTTCCATGCGGCGTCGCGCCGGCCGACGGCGAGATCAAGCAGGTGCAGCGTGGCTTCCTGCGCGCCGGTCGTGGCGAGCGCGCGGACGGCCGCGGCGACCGCTTCACGGTACTGCTTCTCGCGGAATTCGGGCGCGCGCCCGAGCCCCACCAGCATCACGCGTTCGGCGGCGATGCCGGGTACGTTGCGCAGCAGCAGCGTCGTGCCGGCCTTGCCCGTCATGTCGCCGCGGCGCACGACGCCGGCGAGGTGTCCCTTCGCCGCGCGGTCGAGGTTAGCGGCGGCGGTGGAAAGCCGGCCTGGCTCGAACACGCCCGCGACCACGCAATCATTGCGACCCGCCTGCGGCGCGCCGCTATTTATGCTAAATTCCACTCTGGGCTCCCTGTCGTGTTAGATCTCTGATTATTTACGTATTCTTGGCGAAAAGTCAAAGTGGATTCTCACTCTAGACTCGACGCAGGATGATCTTCCGCAACGCACTGTTGCGCGAGCTGGCGGCCGTGGCGGTCGCGACGTTTTTCGTGCTGCTCGGCATCGTGATCACCATGCTGCTGGTGCGGCTGCTCGGCCAGGCGGCGAGCGGCGCCATCACGACCGCCGGCGTTGCGGCGCTGATGGGTTTTGCCACCCTCAACTACCTGCCGGTGCTGTTCTCGCTCACGCTGTTCATCTCAGTGCTGATGACGCTAACGCGCAGTTACCGCGACTCCGAAATGGTGGTGTGGTTCTCGTGCGGGGTGAGCATCACCGACTGGATACGGCCGGTGCTGGCCTTCGCCGCCCCGGTCGTGCTGATCATCGCCATCCTGTCGCTGGTGCTCTCGCCATGGGCCGTGACCAACAGCGAGGAGTTGCGGCGCCAGATGGACAGCCGCGATGATGTCTCGGCGGTCTCGCCCGGCGTATTTCGCGAATCGCGCCAGGCCCAGCGCGTGTATTTCGTGGAGGAGGTCTCCGGGGCCGTAAACCTGGTCGCCAACGTGTTCGTGAGTTCCGTGCAGCACGGAAGACAAGGCGTCATGGTCGCGGCGCGCGGTTTCCAGGAGACCGCGGAGAACGGGGACCGCTTTCTGGTGCTGCAGAACGGGCGGCGCTACGAGGGCGAGCCGGGCTCCGCGGAATACAAGATCTACGAGTTCCAGCGCTACGCGATGCGCGTCGAGTCATTCGACGGGCAGGCGCAGCGCGCCCCCACCACCAAGTCGATGGGCACGCTCGACCTGCTGCGCAATCCGAGCCCGCCCAATCTGGCCGAGCTCTCCTGGCGCATCGGGTTGCCGGCCAGCGCGCTGATACTCACGCTGCTGGCGATCCCGCTATCGTTCGTCAATCCGCGGGCGGGGCGTTCCATGAACCTGGTGCTGGCGCTGCTCATCTACATGGCCTACAGCAACCTGCTGTCGATGACCCAGGCTGCCATCGCGCAATCCCGGATCCCGCTCACGGTGGGCGTGCTGGGCGTGCATGCCGTGATGGTGGCGATCCTCGCCGCGCTCTTCTACCGGCGCCTCATG
Source organism: uncultured Streptomycetaceae bacterium (assembly GCA_964521405.1). Taxonomy (GTDB): domain Bacteria; phylum Pseudomonadota; class Gammaproteobacteria; order Burkholderiales; family SG8-41; genus SG8-41. Next base: position 34,309 of record CAZFRR010000204.1, read on the forward strand.
GTGTTCTCGTTGTTCCGTCTCTTCCGGTGAGGCCGCGGTGAGAACCCTGCGACGCTACCTCGCGATGGAGATCATGGCGGCAACGGCGCTGGTTTTCGCCGCCCTGGTGTTGCTGTTCGCGTTTTTCGACCTGGTCGAGCAGATCAAGGACCTGGGGCGCGGCGCCTACACCCTGCGCCGCATCCTGATCTACGTGCTGTTGTCCATGCCGGATCACGTCTACGCCTTGTTCCCGGTGGCCGCGCTGATCGGGACGTTGTTCGCGCTCGCGCAACTGGTGGCGGGTTCGGAGTACACCGTGATGCGGACTTCCGGCGTGTCCACCGCGTCCTTCGTGGCGACGCTCGCCACGATCGGCTGCTTTTTCGCGGCGCTGACCTTGGTGATCGGCGAGCTAGTCGCGCCGCCCGCGGAGCAGCTCGCGCAGCGCTTGCGTTCCCAGGCCATCACCGGGCTGGTGGCGCAGGAATTCCGCTCCGGCCTGTGGGTGAAGGACGACAAGAGCTTCATCAACGTGGTTGAGGTGCTGCCGGATTCCACGCTGCGGGGCGTCCGGATCTACGAGTTCGACGGCGAGTCCCGCCTGCTATCCATCAGCTACGCCCAGCGCGGCGCCTACCAGAGCGACCGGCAGTGGCTGCTGCTGGATGTCGCTCAGACCCGCTTCGAGGGCATGCAGTCATCGGCGCACCAGATCGCGGAACTGAGATGGCGATCGGTGCTCGAGCCGGATCTCATCAACGTGCTGCTGGTCAAGCCCGAGCAGATGTCGGCGTGGAACCTCTATGCCTACACCCAGCACTTGAAGGACAACCGCCAGAAGGCGCTGCGCTACGAGATCGCGCTGTGGACCAAACTCACCTATCCGCTGGCGGTGGTGGTGATGATGGTGCTGGCGCTGCCGTTCGCTTACTTCCAGGGCCGGCAGGCGGGCGTGGGCGCCAAGATCTTCGCCGGCGTCATGCTCGGGATCACTTTCCACTTCTTGAACCGCTTGTTCTCCCACCTGGGGCTGTTGAACGACTGGCCGCCCGTCATGAGCGCGCTCATGCCCACGGTGACTTTCCTCGCTTTCGCGCTGGGGATGATGTGGTGGCAGGAGCGAAGATAGTTCCGGGTTCCGGGTTCAAGGTTCCGGGTTAGACCTGCGATTCGAAACTTGGAACTCGAAACACGGAACACGGAACCGCGGGAGCGCGGATCAGCAGTTCACGATCCGCGTCCCGGCGAGGCGGTCGTGCAGAAACAGTCCCTCGCGATCCACCAGCGCCCATAGAAATCCGCCTCCCAGCAGGAGCGCGCCCGGAACGGCAAACACGAAGCGCATGGCGGCATGCCGCAGGGAGAGCGGGGCGCCCTCGCGCGTGACGAGCCGCAAGCGCCAGGTTTTCATTGCGAGCGTGCGCCCGTGCCGCCACTGCCAGATGAAGTAGGCGCCGGAGATTGCGACGAGATAGAGCTGGAGCAGCGGACGGCCTAGTCCACTGCCCAGCTCTTGCGTCAGTATCACGAAGGGAGCCGCACCCGCGAGCAGCATCGCGGTGAGCAGCAGCGCCTCGTAGGCGAGGGCCGGCACGCGTCGCCCAAGGCTGGCGGATGGCGCCCCGTTGTGATCGGGAGGGCGCAAGACGCGCGCGAACTTACTGGGGCGCGGTCGGACCCGCCGCCCCTGCGGTGGCAGTTCCCGTGGGCGGGGGTGTCGCTGCCGGCGACTCGGCGGACTGCGATTCGGGCGGCGCCGGCGGGTCCGACGGGGACAGTTCGGGATGGGCGGCGAGCGATCGCTGGTACTGCTGCCACTGGGCCGTGACTTCCCGGCGCTTGTCGGGCGGCAGCTTCTGCAGCTTCTGGTATTTCTCGCGGGCCGCCTTGCGTTCTTCCGTCGTGAGCTTGGCCCAGGCGGTCATGTTTGCCTGCAGGCGCTGCTGCTCCTGCGGCTTCATCTTGGGGTAGCGCTCGGCCAGGGCAACCCACTTCTTGCGCCGCGTCGCGTCCATGCCATCCCACTCCGTCGCGAGCGGCGCGAGGACTTTCTGGTGCGCAGGCGCCAACTCAGACCAGGCGGGCCGGACCGGCTTCCTGACGTCCTTGTCCTTATTTTGCGCAGCGCCTGCCGGGAACGCGAGACATAGCCAGACGATCAGCGCGACGAACGCTTGAGCCATGAATCAAAGCCCTTGTCGAGGTAGGCGTTGAGCGGCAGTTCGTCAGTGAGCAGCCCGGCATCAATCTCGGCGAACTCGTTCGTCGCGCCGTTGCTCTGCCAGTAGGCGATACCCACCAGTGCTGCCACGAGCGCCGAGATGGCGATGAGTTGACGGGTGTTGGCGTAGCGCCCGTCGGAGAGACGTCCCACGGTCTGCCCGGCCCAAGCGAGACCGGTTACCGTCGCGGGCTGCTCGCGGTAGTGCGACAAGGCGGCCCTGCGCGCGGCGAGCAAGCGCTCGCGCGTGCCGGGCTCGAGTTGGTCCACACCATAATTAAGATGCTGGACGATTCTGCCCGCCAGTTCGTGTTCCGGCCGGTTCATAGCTTGATTCCCTGTTTGTTGAGTATCTCCGCAAGGGCGCGGACAGCCCGTGAGCAGTGTGTTTTCACACTTCCCTCCGAGCAGCCCATTGTGATTGCCGCCTCTGCGACGTCCAGTTCCTCCCAATAACGCAACAGGAAGGCTTCGCGTTGACGTGATGGCAGCTTTTCCAGTGCTTTCTCAATTAAAGCAAGAACTTGCGAGCGTTCTAATTGCTCCGCCGGGGACTCCGAGAACTTAGAGTCGTCCGCCACTTCCAAAGTTTCCAGCGGATCGGCATCACTCTCGGAATCGGAGCCGAACAGGCTGGATACGGGTATCGTCCACAGCGCGCGCACCTTCTGCCGCCGGTAGAAGTCCCGTATGGTGTTCTGCAGGATGCGTTGAAACAGCAGCGGCAGCTCGGCGGGCGGGCGGGCGGCATATTTTTCGGTGAGCTTCAGCATGGCATCCTGGACGATATCCAGCGCATGGGGGTCATCCCGCACCGCAAACAGGGCTTGTTTGTAGGCGCGGCGCTCGACTTCCGCGAAAAAATCCGACAGTTCTTTTTGAGTGGCCAGAGGACTCGCCTTGGTTAGAGCTGGCGGCTACGTCAACACCGCCTGCGGGACGCGCCCCTACGCGCCCATCGCCAGGGTCCGGGGCATCTTAACAAAACGTCGGCGGGCCGCAACCGAGTCGAAACCGGCTCGGGGCTTTATCGCTATCATGCTGTTTAAAGAGAGATTTTACTTGACCTGTGGGGCCGCAACCGGTAACTTCGAGAGTTTCCGCATCGGTTGGGCTCAGGCCATGGAATTGACGGGCGCAGAAATCGTGGTGCGCTGCCTCCAGGAAGAAAAGGTCGAACACGTGTTCGGCTACCCCGGTGGCGCCGTGCTGCATATTTATGACGAGTTGTTCAAGCAGAACAAGGTCAAGCACATCCTGGTGCGGCACGAGCAGGGGGCGGTGCACGCCGCCGACGGCTACGCGCGCTCCACGGACAAGGTAGGCGTTGCGCTCGTCACCTCCGGACCCGGTGTCACCAACGCGGTGACCGGCATTGCCACGGCATACATGGATTCCATACCGCTCGTCGTCATCACCGGGCAGGTGCCTACGCATGCCATCGGCCTGGATGCTTTCCAGGAGTGCGACACGGTGGGCATCACCCGCCCGTGCGTAAAGCATAACTTCCTGGTGAAGGACGTTAAGGACATCGCGATCACGATCAAGAAGGCGTTCTATATCGCCGCCACCGGCCGTCCCGGTCCCGTGGTCGTGGATATCCCCAAGGACGTGACCCAGAACAAGGCCGAATTCCGTTATCCCGAGACGGCCACCATGCGCTCCTACAACCCGGTCACCAAGGGGCACGGCGGGCAGATCAAGAAGGCGATCCAGACGCTCACGCAGGCGAAGCGCCCGATGATCTACACCGGCGGCGGTGTCATCCTGGGGGGGGCGGCCGATGAGCTTGCCCTGTTGACGCGGGCTCTGGGCTTTCCCTGCACCAACACCCTGATGGGGCTGGGCGGGTATCCCGCGACCGACCGTCAGTTCCTCGGCATGCTCGGCATGCACGGCACCTACGAGGCCAACATGGCGATGCAGCACTGCGACGTGCTGCTCGCAATCGGCGCCCGCTTCGACGACCGAGTGATCGGCAACCCGGACCATTTCTACAACGCGCAGCGCACCATCATCCACGTCGATATCGACCCCTCGTCCATTTCCAAGCGCGTGAAGGTGGATATCCCCATCGTCGGCAACGTGCGCGAGGTGCTGCGCGAACTCCTGAAGCAGCTCGAGGCCTCCCGCGAGAAACCCGACGCGAAAGCGCTCAAGGCCTGGTGGGCGCAGATCGACGAATGGCGCTCGCGCGATTGCCTCAGGTTCGACCGCACGAGCGCCCTCATCAAGCCGCAGTACGTGATCGAGAAACTTTACGAAATCACCCGGGGCGATGCGTTCGTCACCTCCGACGTCGGCCAGCACCAGATGTGGGCGGCGCAGTTCTACAAATTCGAGAAGCCGCGGCGCTGGATCAATTCGGGCGGGCTCGGCACGATGGGCTTCGGCCTGCCCGCCGCCATGGGCGTGCAGCTCGCGCACCCGAAGGACACCGTCGCCTGCGTGACCGGCGAGGCGAGCATCCAGATGTGCATCCAGGAGCTCTCCACCTGCAAGCAGTACCGACTGCCGATCAAGGTGGTGAACCTCAACAACAAGTACATGGGCATGGTGCGGCAGTGGCAGGAATTCTTCCACGGCAACCGCTACGCCGAGTCGTACATGGACGCGCTGCCGGACTTCGTGAAGCTGGCGGAGGCCTACGGTCACGTCGGCATGAAGATCGAGAAGCCCGGCGATGTCGAGGCGGCGCTGAAAGAGGCGTTCAAGCGCAAGGACGACCTGGTGTTTCTCGACTTCATCACCGACCAGACCGAGAACGTGTTCCCGATGGTGCCGGGCGGCAAAGGCCTCTCGGAGATGATCCTGGTATGAGACATATCATTTCCGTGCTGCTGGAGAACGAGTCGGGGGCGCTGTCGCGCGTCGCGGGGCTCTTTTCCGCGCGCGGCTACAACATCGAATCGCTCACCGTCGCGCCCACCGAGGACCCGACGCTCTCGCGCATGACCATCGTCACCGCCGGCTCCGACGCGGTGATCGAGCAGATCACCAAGCAGCTGAACAAGCTGGTGGACGTGGTGAAGCTGGTGGACCTCTCCGACGGCGACCATATCGAGCGCGAGCTGATGCTGGTCAAGGTGCGCGCGGTGGGCAAGGACCGCGAGGAGATGAAGCGCATGGTGGACATTTTCCGCGGGCGCATCATCGACGTGACCGACAAGGATTACACCATCGAGTTGACCGGCACCGGCGCCAAGCTCGACGCCTTTCTTAAGGCGATTGAGCGCGGCGCGATACTCGAGACGGTGCGCACCGGCGCCTCCGGCATCGGCCGCGGCGACCGGGTACTGAGAATCTAGAGAGGAGAGAGAGGAGAGGCGAGAGGAGGGCGGCCGCCCGGTTTGACGCCTGTCGCCTCTCGTCTATCTTCTCTCGCTTTTGAACCGAAGGAACCTGAAATGAAGATCTATTACGACAAGGACGCTGACCTCTCGCTCATCAAGAGAAAGCACGTTGCCATCATCGGCTACGGCTCGCAGGGGCACGCGCACGCGAACAACCTGAAGGATTCGGGAGTGAAGGTGACCGTGGGCCTGCGCAAGGGCGGCGCCTCCTGGACGAAGGCCAAGAATGCCGGGCTCGCCGTGAAGGAAGTGGGCAGCGCGGTGAAGAGCGCGGACATCGTGATGATCCTGCTGCCGGACGAGCATCACGCCCAGGTCTACGCCGAGGAAATCCAGCCCAACATCAAGAACGGCGCGACGCTGGCCTTCGCCCATGGCTTCAACATCCACTTCAAGCAGATCGAGCCGCGCGCCGACCTGGACGTCATCATGATCGCGCCCAAGGGCCCCGGGCACCTGGTGCGCTCGACCTACACCCAGGGCGGCGGCGTGCCCTCGTTGATCGCGGTGGCGCAGAATCCGTCCAAGAAGGCCCGCGACATCGCGTTGTCCTACGCGGCCGCGATCGGCGCGGCGCGCGCCGGCGTGATCGAGACCACTTTCCGGGAAGAATGCGAGACCGACCTGTTCGGCGAGCAGGTGGTGCTGTGCGGCGGGCTCACGGCCCTGATCGAGGCCGGCTACGACACGCTGATCGAGGCCGGCTACGCGCCGGAGATGGCGTATTTCGAGTGCCTGCACGAGGTCAAGCTGATCGTCGATCTCATCTACGAAGGCGGCATCGCCAACATGCGCTACTCGGTTTCCAACACCGCCGAGTACGGCGACTTCACGCGCGGGCCCCGCATCGTCAACGAGCAGACGCGCGCGGAGATGAGAAAAATCCTGAAGGAGATCCAGACCGGGCAATTCGCCAGGGAATTCATCCTGGAAAACAAGGCGGGCGCCCCCACGTTAAAGGCGATGCGCCGCATCGGCCAGGCGCATTCGGTCGAGACCGTCGGCGCGAAACTGCGCGACATGATGCCGTGGATCAAGAAGAACCGGCTGGTGGACCAGTCTAAAAACTAGTGTTGAGTGTTGAGTGATGAGTGATGAGTGATGAGTGACGAGTCGAAAATCCTGGCCAGCGCATCGGGCGCGCCGCGCCTGCCTCCTCACGGCGCGGGCAATTATCCGCACCCGATCATCGCGAAGGAAGGCTGGCCGTTCATTGCGGCCGCATTCGCGGTTGCGGGGGCCACGCATTGGCTCGCCGGCGCCGGATGGGCGGCGCTGCCATGGCTGATCACCGCCTTCATGGTGCAGTTTTTCCGGGACCCGCCGCGCGCGATCCCGCAGGAATTGAAGGCGGTGCTGTCCCCGGCCGACGGCCGCGTCGTCGCGGTCGAGCGCGCGCGCGACCCCTACCTCGAGCGTGACGCGTTGAAGATGAGCGTGTTCATGAACGTGTTCAACGTCCACTCCAACCGCAGCCCGGTGGATGGCGAGATCCGCGACGCCTGGTATCACCGCGGCAGCTTCTTCAATGCCGCCCTCTCCAAGTCCTCGCTCGAGAACGAGCGGGCCGCGCTGTGGATCAGGACGCCGGGCGGGGCGGACGTGACCTGCGTGCAGATTGCCGGCCTGGTTGCGCGCCGCATCCTGTGCTACGTGCGGACCGGGCAACGGCTTGCGCGCGGCGAGCGTTACGGCTTCATCCGCTTCGGCTCGCGCGTGGACCTGTACCTGCCGCCCGAATCGCGACCGGTCGCCTCGATGGGCGACAAGGTTTACGCCACCGAAACGATACTCGCCACATTGCCGTAGATTGCCAATGCGTGATTCGTGAATCGCATGATCCCGCCCGCGGTTTTCACAACTCACGATTCATGGCTCACGATTCACGGGGGGGTTGAGCATGTACGAGCCGCGTGAGCACAAGCTCTTCATCCGGTCGCGTTTTGCCCGGCGCGGGATCTACTGGCTGCCGAATCTCTTCACGATTGCCGCGCTGTTCGCGGGTTTCTATGCCATCGTGCAGGCGATGGGCGGGCGTTACGAGCAGGCCGCCATCGCGATCTTCGTGGCGATGGTGCTGGACGGTCTCGACGGGCGCATCGCCCGCTTGACGCACACGCAAAGCGCCTTCGGCGCGGAACTCGACAGCCTGTCCGACATGGTCTCGTTCGGCGTCGCGCCGGCGCTGGTGGTGTACGTGTGGGCGCTCAAGGATTTCTCCGGCATGAAAACCGTGGCGCTGCTGGGGCCCTGGCTTTCCACCAAGCTCGGCTGGATCGGCGCCTTCATCTATTGCGCGTGCGCGGCCCTGCGGCTCGCGCGTTTCAATACCACGCTCGATGTCGCCGACAAGCGTTTCTTCCAGGGACTTCCCAGCCCTGCCGCGGCGTGCCTTGTCGCGGGGCTGGTGTGGGCGATGAACGAATACCAGATCATGGGGGCGGACGTGAAGTGGCTCGCCTGGGTCCTCACCGTGTTCGCCGGCCTCACCATGGTGAGCAACTTCAAGTTCTACAGCGGCAAGGACATCAATCTCAGGAAGAGCGTGCCGTTTTCGGTCGTGGTCGGCATCACTTTCGGGCTGGTGGCGCTGTTCATGCTCTCCGGCACGCTGCCGGAAATGCTGTTTCTCCTGTTCGTGGCTTATGGCGCCTCGGGCTACGTGATCTGGATCTACGAGCTGATCAAGGCCAGAGGCCGCGGCCGCACGCCGCCCCCGGCGATCTGAGGCGCAACTCCCGGCTTGCCTCCCTGCGGGAAAAAAGCTATATTTTGATCAACATGCATCGCTCGATCCAGGCCAACGCAACTCTCCTTCTCGCCAGCCTTCGGCTGGCCGGCCTGCTGCTGCGCCCGTAGGCGCGCAACCACTTTCCCCACAATCTGATGTTCTGGCCTGCGCGGTGAGCGCCGCGGCGGGAAACTAATCGAACCCCCGCGTTTGCCGGCCTGTGCCGGGTGGCTGCCGCGGCAACCCTGGAGAACTCCATGGCGAAGGAAAAATTGATCATATTTGACACCACCATGCGCGACGGCGAGCAGAGCCCGGGTGCGTCCATGACGAAGGAGGAGAAGATCCGCATTGCGCGGCAACTCGAACGCATGCGGGTGGACGTGATCGAGGCCGGCTTCCCGGCTTCGAGCGACGGCGACTTCGAGGCGGTGCGCGCGGTTGCTTCCCTCATCAAGGAAGCCACCATCTGCGGTCTCGCGCGCGCCAACGAGAAGGACGTGCGCCGTTGCGGCGAGGCGGTCAGGGGCGCGCGCTCCCCGCGCGTTCACACTTTCATCGCGACCAGCCCCATTCACATGGAGAAGAAGCTGCGCATGGAGCCCTCGCAGGTGATCGAGCAGGCGGTGAGGGCGGTGAAGTGGGCGCGCGAATACACCGACAATATCGAGTTCTCGCCGGAGGACGCGGGCCGCTCGGACTTCGACTTTCTCTGCCGCATCCTCGAGCAGGTGATCAAGGCCGGCGCAACCACGATCAACGTGCCGGACACGGTGGGCTACACGCTGCCCGACCATTTCGGCCCGTTGATTCGGAAGCTGCGCGAACGCATCCCCAACTCGGACCAGGTGGTGTGGTCGGTGCATTGCCACAACGACCTCGGGCTCGCGGTCGCCAACTCGCTCTCCGCCGTGTTGAACGGCGCGCGCCAGGTCGAGTGCACAATCAACGGGCTCGGCGAGCGCGCCGGCAATGCCTCGCTCGAGGAGATCGTGATGGCGGTGCGCACGCGCCAGGACGTGTTTGCCTGCGACACCGGCATCGATGCCACGCAGATCGTGCCGGCGTCGAAACTGGTCTCTGGCATCACCGGCTACCCGGTGCAGCCGAACAAGGCGATCGTCGGCGCCAACGCCTTCGCGCATGAGTCCGGCATCCACCAGGACGGGGTGTTGAAGCACCGCGAGACCTACGAGATCATGAGCGCCGAGTCCGTCGGCTGGAACGCCAACCGCCTGACGCTCGGCAAGCTCTCGGGCCGCAACGCGTTCAAGAGCCGGCTGCATGAGATCGGCATCGTGCTCGAGTCCGAGGAGGCGTTGAACGCCGCGTTCAAGCGCTTCAAGGACCTCGCCGACAAAAAGCGCGAGATCTTCGACGAGGACCTGCAGGCGCTGATCACCGAGGAGAGCCTCGAGCACGTGGAGAACGAGCGCTACCACCTGGTGTCGCTGACCGCGCATTCGGAAACCGGCGAGCAGCCCTACGCCAGGCTGGTGGTGTCGGATGCGGGCCGGGAGAAGCCGGCCCAGGCGCAGGGCAGCGGCCCGGTGGACGCCTCGTTCAAGGCGATCGAGTCGATCGTGAAAAGCGGGGCAGAACTGCTGCTCTACTCGGTCAACAACATCACCAGCGGCACCGATTCGCAGGGTGAAGTGACGGTGCGGCTCGCGAAGAGCGGGCGCATCGTCAACGGCCAGGGCGCCGACACCGATATTGTCGTGGCTTCGGCCAAGGCCTACATCAACGCGCTCAACAAGCTGCACACGAAACTGGAGCGGATCAATCCGCAGTTATAACGCGACGGGAGAAGGGGTATGGCAACTACCAAGCTTTGGGCGGCCGCGCTGGCAGCGAGCGGGATGCTACTCGCTGCGGGCGCGGCGCATTCGCAATATGCGTCGGAACTCGGCAAGCTCGCGCCGGAAGCGTTGAAGGGAATCGAGAAGCCGCGGCCGGCGCAAGTGAAGCCGATTGCGCCTGATCTGTACTTTTACTGGAACGACGGCTCGTCGAACGCGGTGTTCCTGGTGACCGAGGAAGGCCTGCTGGTGGTCGATACCCAGGCGCATCCTGCCGACGCGCGCAGGCTGATGGGCGAGATCCGCAAAGTTTCCGACAGGCCGGTCAAGTGGGCCGTGGTGACTCATCCCCACGGAGACCACTATCTCGGCAATCCCGTTTACAGGGCGGAGGGCGCTACTCTCATTGCCCAGCGGGATACGCGCGCCATGATGCAAAAGTATTACAAGGATGAACTCGCGCGCCGCGTAGCGTACTTGAAGACCCACAAGCTCGATCCAGGCGAGCTGCAGCTGATATTGCCCGAGGTCACCTTCGATTCGCGCTTTACCCTGTACCTGGGCGGGCGCACGGTCGAGCTGATCCACCTCGGCCCCGGGCAGAACCCGGGCGACACGCTGGTGCATTTTCCGCACGCCAGGACGCTCTACCTGGGCGGGCCATTCGCGCGCCAGAACTGGTCGAACTATTCGTTCACGCCGTCAGTGGAGAACTGGATCGCGCTGCTGCGGAAGGCCGCTGCGATGGACGTGGATATCTTCATCGGCGGGCACGGGGACCTCGCCACGCGCGAGGACGTGCTCGAGTACGCACAGATGAACGAGGATTTCCTGAAAGCGGTCAGGGCCGGCATCGCGGAAGGCAAAAACCGCGACGAGCTTGCCGACACGATCAAGATGCAGCAGTACAGCCATTACCGGAATTTTCACCGCATGCGCGGCTGGGTCTACGCGCTGCACCACCTGCTCACCACCGGCAAGCCGATGGCGCCCTATCCGTGACGGGTGAATGACGGCGGGCAAGGGGCCGCGGCTGGCGCGGACCTTTCTTTTTGCCTGCTAGCGATCGACGTGGTGGCGCGCGCCGGACGCAACCGTGCGCAACTGGCTCTTCACTTCCTTGACGCCGGGAACCAGGGAGGCCACCTCGAGCGCAGGCGTCGCATCCTGGCCGGGGTCCAGCAGCCCGGTGAGGGTGGCGACGCCCTCATTGACGAAGAATACGGCCGGTCATCAACTCGCCAGCTTCGCGGCGATGCCCGCGAGCCGGCGCCCGAGCGCGATGCAGAGCTTGCGCTCGTGCTCGGTCACGGCCCGCCCGCCCGCGTTGCCGGCGTGGTGGCTCGCGCCATAGGGTGTCCCGCCTGACGTGGTGGTCATGAGTTCCGGCTCCGTGTAAGGCAGCCCCACGATCACCATGCCATGGTGCAGTAGCGGCAGCATCATCGAGGTGAGCGTGGTTTCCTGGCCGCCGTGGAGGCTGGCGCTGGAGGTGAATACCGCGGCGGGCTTGCCCGCGAGCACGCCTTTCAACCACAGCTCGCCGGTCGAGTCCCAGAAGTGCTTCATCGGCGCCGCCATGTTGCCAAAGCGCGCGGGTGAGCCCAGCGCGAGCCCGAGGCATTCCTCGAGGTCTTTCAATTCAGCGTGCGGCGCGCCGGCCTCGGGCCTTGCGTCCGCCGCCGCGGTCCCGGCAGCTTCACCTCTCACGAAGACCCTGGGGACGGTGCGGACCCGCGCCGTGCAACCGGCGACGCTTTCCACGCCGCGGGCAACGAATTGCGCCATCTCCTTCACCGCGCCGGAGTGACTGTAATAGAGGACGAGGACTTCCTTCATCATGATCGCCAGGGTTCGAGAGTATTATATTGAACCTGTCTGTCGCGGGGGACGGCATTGTGCTGAAGTTGAGGAAAACGCCGCCGCTCATCGAGTTTGCGCGCGTGGTGGGGCGGCGTTTCGAGGAGGAACGATGCCTGCAAATCGCCTCCAGCCTCACCTTCACCACGTTGCTTGCCATCGTTCCGATCATCACCGTTGCGCTGACGGTGATCTCGGCGTTCCCGGTGTTCGGCGAGCTGATGCAGCACATCGAGCGCTTCCTGGTTGGGAACATGCTGCCCGAGTCGGCCGAGTCCATCGCCGCCTACACCGAGCAATTCGCCGAGAACGCGGCGCGGTTGACCGCCGTGGGCGTCCTCGTCCTCTTCGCCACCGCGATGATCGTGCTGCAGACGATAGACCGCGCCTTCAACCAAATCTGGCGAGTGCCCCGCCCGCGGACCACGGTGCAGCGCGTCTTCATCTATTGGGCGCTGCTGACCGTGGGCCCGGTGCTGATCGGGGCGAGCCTGTCGCTGACTTCCTGGCTCGTCAGCCAGTCGCTGGGGCTGGTGAAGGACGTGCCGCTCGCCGCCGAGGCGCTGCTCAAGGTGGTGCCGATACTGCTCACCGGCTTCGCATTCGCGCTGCTCTATATCACCCTGCCCAACCGGCGCGCGCTCGTGCGCGACGCCCTCTCCGGCGGCTTCCTGGCGGCGCTGGTGTTCGAAGGGATGAAACACGGCTTCGCGCTCTACATCACGCATTTCCCGACCTACAAGCTGGTCTACGGCGCGTTCGCGAGCCTGCCCATCTTTCTCCTGTGGATCTACCTGTCGTGGCTGGTGGTGTTGTTCGGGGCGGTGGCCGCGGCGGTGATGCCGGAGTGGCGCGAGCGCGCTTCCCAGGTCGAACCGGTTCCCGGCACGCAGTTCCTCGACGCGCTGCAGATCCTGCGGATACTGCGCGAGGCGCACCGTAGCGGGGAGATCGTCACCGTGCCCGCCCTTCACGCCGCCTTGAAGCTTCCCGTGTACCGCATCGAAGCGACGCTCGACGCGATGGCCAACGCGCACTGGGTGGGCAGGGTGGCGCGCGGGTGGGCGCTCACGAAGGATGCGGCCGAAATCAGCGTGGCCGATATCTACCGCCAGTTCGTGTTTCGTGCGGGACTCCGGCTGCCGGCGCGCGCGTCGGGGCGGGGACTCGATCACCTCGCGCTCGAGCTCGCCGGGGGCATCGAGTCGAGTCTCAGGCTATCGCTTGAGGAATTGTGTCTGCGGGCCGAGTCCGACGGCGAGCCCTCGGCGGCGGGCGATCAGCGGTTGGCCGCGGCCGTTCAACGTCCCGGCTGACTGCCCGGGAACCCCCCCGCTCAACCACTGCCGCCGGGCCGCGCGCTGTCCGCGGTGTAAGTGGTGAAATTCCAGTCGCGCTGCCAGGCGCGGACCACCAGGTTCGGGTACTCGGGCTTGCCCAGGCTGCCGTTGTAGCGCCCGAGGGCGCGGTAGAGGTCGCCGCGCTCGATGTCCAGGTAGTGGCGCAGGATCACGCAGCCGAAGCGCAGGTTGGTGCGCAGGTGGAAGAGATTTTCATCCCCGGCCCCGATCAGCTTCACCCAGAACGGCATGACCTGCATGAAACCGCGGGCGCCGGCGCGCGAGACCGCGTACTTGCGAAAGTTGCTTTCCACCTGGATCAGCGCGAGCACCATCTGCGGGTCGAGGCCGGCGCGCTTGGCCTCGTAATGCACCGTGACCAGGAATTCCTCGCGCTGCAGGCGATCGGGCATGCGCTTGGCGAGGCGATGGGACATGGCGAGGAGCCAGCGCTTGGCGTCCACTTCGGTGTCAAACGCCAGGAACGGAGTGGCGTGATCGGACACCGACTTGTTCATCGCCGCCTGCACGCTGGCCGAGAGGGGCTCGTAATCCTGCGTGCCGCCAAGCGCCACCAGCGGCGCTGCGGCCACCAGCGCCCATCCCAGCCGGAGCAGGGGGTGAGCTATTCTGCGCACACCTTCGATTTTAGTACGTTGACGGCATCCTGCAAGGCAAGCGACTCGCTCTGGGCATCGCGCCGCCCCTGGTATTCGATCCGGCCGTCCTTGAGCCCGCGTTCCCCGACCACCACGCGGTGGGGGATGCCGATCAGCTCCATGTCGGCGAACATGACCCCCGGGCGTTCATTGCGATCGTCGAGCAGGACATCGAGGCCGGCGGCGGAGAGTTCCCGGTACAGGCGCTCGGCGGTCTCGCGCACCTGCGCGCTTTTGGCGGCTCCGATCGGCAGCAGCGCCAGCTCGAACGGGGCCATCGCGCGCGGGAAGATGATGCCGCGCTCGTCGTGGTTCTGCTCGATCGCGGCGGCAACGATGCGCGAGACCCCGATGCCGTAGCAGCCCATTTCCATGACTTTCGGCTTGCCGTTCTCGTCCAGAAAGGTGAGGCCCATCGCATCAGAATACTTGGTGCGCAGCTGAAAAATATGCCCGACCTCGATGCCGCGGAGGATCTCGAGCCGGCCCTTGCCGTCGGGACTGGGGTCGCCCGCCACCGCGTTGCGGATGTCGGCCACCGCCGGTTCCGGGAAGTCGCGCGCGAGGTTGGCGCCGGTATAGTGATGGTCGTCCTGATTGGCGCCGATAACGAAATCAGCCATTGCCGCAACCGCCCGGTCGGCAATGACGGCGCCCTTGAACCCGACCGGGCCCAGCGACCCGGGATCCGCTCCGAACGCCGCGCGGATCGCTGACGCGGAGGAAAAGGCGGCCGGCTGCCTGAGTTCCGCGAGCTTGCCGGCCTTGATGAGATTCAACTCGTGATCGCCGCGCACCATCAGCAGCACCGGCTGGCCGTCGGCGCCGTCCAGCACCACCGCCTTGACCGTGCGCGCGGCCGGGATCTTCAGGAAGGCACATAAATCGGCAATGGTCTTTACGCCAGGCGTGTGCATTTTCCGCAGCGTTTCCTGCGCCGGGGGCCGCGGCGCCGCGGGCGCCAGGGCTTCCGCGAGCTCGACGTTGGCGGCGAAGTCCGAGGCGGGGCAGTACGCGATTGCGTCCTCGCCGGAGTCGGCCAGCACGTGAAACTCGTGCGAGCCGGTGCCGCCGATCGCGCCGGTGTCGGCGGCGACCGCGCGGAACTTCAACCCCAGCCGCGTGAAGATGCGGGTGTAACAGTCGTACATCGCGCGGTAGGTTTCATCGAGGCTCGCCTTGCCGGCATGGAAGGAATAGGCGTCCTTCATCACGAACTCGCGCGCCCGCATCACGCCGAAGCGCGGCCGGATCTCGTCGCGGAACTTGGTCTGGATCTGATAGAGGTTGAGCGGCAGCTGCCGGTAGCTCCTCACTTCCTGCCGCACCACGTCGCTCACCACTTCCTCGTGCGTCGGCCCGAAGCAGAAGTCGCGCTGATGCCGGTCCTTGATGCGCAGCAGTTCCGGCCCGTATTGCTCCCAGCGCTTCGATTCCTGCCACAGCTCGGCCGGCTGCACCGCCGGCATGGCAAGCTCGACCGCGCCGGCAGCGTTCATCTCCTCGCGCACGACCGCTTCCACCTTGCGCAGCGCGCGCAGCCCCAGGGGCATCCAGGTGTAGATCCCCCGGGCGAGCTGCTTGATCAGCCCCGCGCGCAGCATCAGGCGGTGACTTACCACCTCGGCGTCGGACGGGGTTTCCTTGAGGGTGGAGAGCAGGAATTGCGTGACGCGCATGGTTGAGATAGGTTCTAGAAATCCAGAAACGCTATTCTACCAACCCGTTCTCAATGTTACGGCATTGACTTACGCGGCATGAGCTTCTTTTCCCGATGGCGATGGGGCCGCCCGGCGACGGGCGCCGGGTCGGTGTACGTCACGGAAAAGTTCGGGGTGCGGTCGCTGCACATCGAGAGCGACACCATCCAGAGCTCGATGCGGCTCGCGCGCCCCAACGATCTCGAGCTCGCCTATACGCGCAGCATGATGGGTTTCCTGCTGTTCCACCCCACGCCGCGGCGCGTGCTGCTGGTGGGGCTGGGCGGCGGCTCGCTGGCCAAGTTCATCTACCATCGCCTGCCGGAGGTGGAGTCGGAAGTGCTGGAGATCAACCCGGAAGTGGTGTCGATCGCGCGGCGTTTCTTCCAGGTGCCCGCCGCCGACGAACGTTTCACGATCCGGGTGTGCGACGCCGCGGAATTCATCGCGCGCGAGGGGCCGGGTTACGACGCGATCCTGGTGGACGGCTACGATGGCGACTGCCTGGTCGAAGGGCTTTCGTCGCGCGCGTTTTTCAGGGACTGCCGGCGCCGGTTGAACGCGAGCGGCGTGCTGGTGGTGAATTTATGGGGCTCGGACCGCAAGT
Source organism: uncultured Streptomycetaceae bacterium (assembly GCA_964521405.1). Lineage (GTDB taxonomy): Bacteria > Pseudomonadota > Gammaproteobacteria > Burkholderiales > SG8-41 > SG8-41. Next base: position 50,564 of record CAZFRR010000204.1, read on the forward strand.
TCAGCGATTACCTCCAGCGCATCGAATCCGAGTTTCCCGCGGGCACGTTGTGTCTGCCGGCCGAGAAGCCGGGCAACATTGCCACGTTTGCGTTTCGCGACCGGCCGGGTGATCCGCACTGGGACGAGCTCGAGGCGAGAGCCGCCGCGCTGGAAGCGCGCTACGGACTCGAGTTCGGCAGGTTCGCGCAAGGGCTGCGCAAGATGAATCGCTGCGACGACGAGCGCCTCTACGTATCTGGTGAGGCGTAACGGTTTTCCGCCGATCCGCAGCTGGCTCCGTGAAGCTTTTGTTTGAGTCCGAAGTGTGAAAAAATCGCGCCAACATCACGCATATTCGGGGGTTTCGCATGGTTGATCGCGATGGCTACCGCCCCAACGTCGGCATCGTTATATGTAATTGTAAGAACGAGGTTTTCTGGGGAAAACGGGTCAGGGAGCATGCCTGGCAGTTCCCGCAGGGCGGCATCAAACAGGGTGAGACACCCGAGGCCGCCATGTACCGCGAGTTGCAGGAAGAGGTCGGGCTCCAACCGCAGCACGTGCTCATCCTCGGGCGCACCCGCGACTGGCTGCGTTACGACGTGCCCGAGCGGTGGATCCGGCGGGAATGGCGCGGCAGCTACCGCGGCCAGAAGCAGATCTGGTACCTGCTGCGACTGATCGGCCGTGACACCGATGTGCGGCTGCGCGCATCCAGCAAGCCCGAGTTCGACGCCTGGCGCTGGAGTGATTACTGGGTGCCGCTGGAGGCGGTGGTCGATTTCAAGCGCGAGGTTTACCACCGTGCGCTCGAGGAACTCGCGCCCTACCTGAAGCACCGCACCGCGCGCAAGCCGCGCGCGCAACGCTCAGCGGCCGGCGCGCCGCACAGGGGATAGCTCCTGCTGGCGCGGCTTGCGCCCGGATTCGTCAGCCGCAAATTCTCCGCGGCTCTTCCATTGATGCATATCAACCCCGGCTCATCCGGCTATTGACAGTGACGATGGTGCTATCTATACTTAGTTCACAGATTAGACTTAGTCTAATATCTGTGTGGTTAGCACCTATTCATCAGCAGGGCTCTGACACGGTAGTATTAACATAACTTATTGTTTAATAGGAGTTTATATGCAACTTAAGGGATCCAAGACGCACGACAACCTGAAGGCTGCGTTTGCCGGTGAATCCCAGGCCAACCGCCGCTACCTGTACTTCGCTGCGAAAGCCGATGTCGAAGGTCAGAACGATGTTTCGGCGGTTTTTCGTTCCACCGCTGAAGGCGAGACCGGGCACGCGCACGGGCATCTCGAGTACCTCGAGACTTGCGGCGATCCCGCGACCGATCTCCCGTTCGGCAAGACGCGCGACAACCTGAAGGCCGCAATCGCCGGCGAGACCCACGAGTACACCGACATGTACCCGGGCATGGGCAAGGCCGCGCGCACGGAAGGTTTTGCCGAGATTGCCGACTGGTTCGAGACCTTGGCCAAGGCGGAACGCTCGCACGCCAACCGTTTCCAGAAGGCTCTGGACGCATTGGCCGACTGAAAACCCGTGAGGTGTGAAGAGTGAGGGGTGAGGCGCGAGCCTCGCCCGCACTCTTTTTTTCGCCTCATACCTTACGCCTCTCGCCTCACCATGACTATTCGTGAAGGGAGCCTCGAGGCTCCCACCCGGCACCCGCTCGACTGGAAATCGCCGGACTTTTACGACGAGGCCAGGCTCGAGAAAGAGCTCGAGCGCGTTTTCGACATCTGCCACGGCTGCCGCCGCTGCGTGAACCTCTGCACGGCGTTCCCGACCCTGTTCGACCTCGTGGACGCGAGCCCCACCCTCGAAGTCGACGGCATCAAGAAAGCCGATTTCGGCAGGGTGGTGGACCAGTGCTACCTGTGCGACATGTGCTTCATGACCAAGTGCCCGTACGTGCCGCCGCATGCCTGGAACGTGGACTTCCCGCACCTGATGCTGCGCGCCAAGGCGGTCAAGTTCCGCAAGGGCGAGGTGAGCTTTCGCGACAAGCTGCTCTCCAGCACCGACGCCATGGGCAAGCTCGCGACCATCCCGGTCGTGGTGCAATTCGTGAACGCTGTGAACCAGAGCGGCTTCGCGCGGGGGCTCATGCAACACGCGCTCGGCGTGCACCAGGACCGCGTGCTTCCCGAATACGCGAGCGCGACGTTCCGCGGCAATGCCCGGCCGAGCGCCGCATTCCCGGTGCGCGATGGCAGAAACGCGCCGGGCAAGGTTGCCGTGTTCTCGACCTGTTACGTGAACTACAACGAGCCCGGCATCGGCCACGATCTCCTGAAAGTGCTCGAGCACAACGAGGTTCCCGCGATCGTGGTCGAGAAAGAAGCTTGTTGCGGCATGCCCAAGCTCGAGCTGGGCGACCTCGAGGCGGTGGCGCGCAACAAGGCTGTCAACGTGCCGGTGCTCGCCAGGCTGGCGCGGGAAGGCTACGCCATTCTCACCGCGGTGCCTTCCTGTACGCTGATGTTCAAGCAGGAACTGCCGCTGATGTTCCCGGACGATGCCGAGGTCATGGCGGTGGCGGAAGCGATGTTCGACCCCTTCGAGTACCTGGTGGCCCGCCACAAGGACGGCATGCTCAAGACCGATTTCAAGAAGCCGCTGGGCAAGGTGTCCTACCACGTGCCCTGCCATCTGCGGGTGCAGAACATGGGGCAAAAGACCCGCGAGTTGCTTGCGATGGTCCCCAACACCCGGGTCACCACCGTCGAGCGCTGCGCCGGGCACGACGGCACCTGGGGCGTGAAAGCGGAGTATTTCGAGAACTCGATGAAGATCGGCCGCCCGGTTTTCCGCCAGATGGCGGAGCCCGGCCCCGATTACGTGAGCTCGGATTGCGCCATTGCCGGCCGCCACATCCTGCAGGGGATGGGTGAGACCCGCGCGGAGAAGCAGCATCCCGTCTCACTGATACGCCTCGCCTATGGACTGTGATGCGGGACTGTGATGCGGGACGACTGTAAGTGACCGCTCACACCCGGATTTCTCAAGGTAGACCAATGCCCCGAATTACGCACGACAGCCTGATGACACTGGAAGCCTATGCCAGGGCGCGGCCGGAATTCCGCGCGCGCGTGATGGCCCACAAGCAGAACCGCGCGCTGGCCCTCGGCGATCACGTCACCCTGCTGTTCGAGGACGAGCTCACCATCCGCTACCAGATACAGGAAATGCTGCGCGTCGAGCGCATCTTCGAAGCCGCGGGCATCCAGGACGAACTCGACGCCTACAACCCGCTCATCCCTGACGGAGTCAACTGGAAGGCGACCATGCTGATCGAGTATCCCGACGTGGCGGAGCGCCAGAGCATGCTTGCCCGCCTGATCGGCGTCGAGGACCGGGTCTGGGTGCAGGTGGAGGGGCAGCCCCGGGTTTACGCCATCGCCGACGAAGACCTCGAGCGCGAAAACGCCGAGAAGACCTCCGCGGTGCATTTCCTGCGTTTCGAGCTCGATCGCGCCGCGACGCAGGCGCTGAAGCAAGGCGCTCAACTCTCCGCCGGCATCGATCATCCCGAGTATCCCGTCACCCTTGCCAGCCTCGCTCCCGCGGTGCGCGCGTCCCTGGCCGCCGACCTGACCGGATAATCACCGGCGGCGAGGTTGCCCGCCGCGCACCCGGCTTGTTATGCTCGCGGGGGTTCCTCCACGCCGACGAGAGAACAGCTGGCGATTATGACCACCCGGGCAACTTCCAGGATTGCGCGCTGCCTGCGTTGCGCCATCGCCGTCCTTGCGGCGCTCACGATGGTTAGCGCCCCAGCTCAGGAACAGTGGTACCAGTGGGACCGCGACTTCGACGAGGACAAGAAACCCTGGAAGGAAATCGAGGCGAATATCCCCGCTTATCCCAGGCCCGATGACCTGGTGCCGTTCGAAGCGGGCGCCGCGAGCCCGCACCGTTTCTTCATCGACGCCCGGTCATTGTCGATAGGGGGGGACGGGGTCGTGCGCTACACGCTCGTAGTCAAGACACAGGCTGGCGCCACCAACGTCACCTTCGAGGGCATACGCTGCGACATGCGCCAGCAGAAGTACTACGCCGTCGGCAACGCGGGCGGCGGCTGGGCGCGGGCGCGCGACTCGCAATGGCGCCGCATCGTGTACCAGGAGCGCAATAATCATCACGGCGTGCTCTACGAGGACTTCCTCTGCCCCGAGAAACGCCCGGTCGGCAGCGTCAGGGAAGCCCTGCAGAGGCTCCGTGACGGAGTTCCGTACCAGTGGTGGAGGAGTCCCTCAGCTACTGCCGAAGCGGTGCCGGGCCGTGGCTACGACGGTGCCAGTTAGAGCAGGACCAGATTGTCCCGGTGGATCAATTCGAGCTCGTCCACGTAGCCGAGCTTCGCCTCGATCTCGCTCGAGGGCGTGCGCAGGATGCGGCGCGTCTCGGCCGCGCTGTAGTTGACGAGCCCGCGCGCGATTTCGCGCCGCGACTCGTCGAGGCAGCTGACCGCCTCGCCGCGCTCGAATTCCCCGCCGACTTCGAATACGCCGATGGGAAGCAGGCTCTTGCCCTGCGCCGTCAAGGCATTCACGGCGCCGGCGTCGAGCGTGAGGCTGCCGCGGACCTGGAGGTGGTCGGCTAGCCACTGCTTGCGCGCGGCCAGCGTCGCCCGTTCCGCGGTGAGTTGCGTGCCGATCCGCTCGCCGCCCGCGAGCCGCGGCAGCACGTTGTCCTCGTGCCCCGAGGCGATTACGGTGTGCGCGCCGCTGCGCGCGGCGCGCTTTGCCGCGAGCACCTTCGTGAGCATGCCGCCGAGCGCAATGGGGCTGCCGGTGCCGCCCGCCATGCCTTCCAGCGCCGGGTCGCCCGCCCGGGCCTCCGCGATCAGGGTCGCCGCCGCGTGCCTGCGGGGATCCCGGTCGTAGAGGCCGGCCTGGTCGGTGAGGATCACCAGCACGTCGGCCTCGATCAGGTTGGTGACCAGGGCCGCCAGCGTATCGTTGTCGCCGAAGCGGATCTCGTCGATGGCGACGGTGTCGTTCTCGTTGATGATGGGGACCACGCCCAGGCCGATGAGGGTGCGCAGCGTGGAGCGGGCGTTGAGATAGCGCTTGCGGTCCGCCAGGTCCTCGTGCGTCAGCAGGATCTGCGAGGTCAGCAGCTGGTGCTTGCGGAAGCAGGTTTCATAGGCCTGGATCAGGCCCATCTGGCCCACGGCCGCCGCCGCCTGCAGCTCATGCAGCGCGCGCGGGCGCTTGTCCCATCCGAGGCGCTGCATGCCGGCGGCGATGGCGCCGCTCGAGACCAGCACAACTTCGCGCCCGGACTCACGCAGTCGCGAGATCTGCTCCGCCCAGCGCGAGAGCGCGGCGAGATCGAGCCCCCGGCCCCGGTCGGTGACCAGGCTGGAGCCGACTTTCACGACCAGCCGCTTCGCTTTTTCCAGAACGGATGCCATAGGATTCGGGATTCAGCATTCAGGATTCGGGATCTTACGTTTGCGACCGGGTTTCGCTGGACTCCCGGATGCCGAATCCTGTTCCAGGTGCCCCATCACCGCGAAGGAGAGCTCGCGGCAGCCTTCGCCGGTGAGCGCGGAGATGATAAAGCTTTTGCCTTTCCATCCCAAATCCTTCAGGAAGCGCTTGACCGTGCGGGCGCGGTCCTCGGCGGGGATCATGTCGATCTTGTTCACCACCACCCAGCGCGGCTTGCGGTAGAGCGCCTCGTCGTATTTCCGCAGCTCGTTGACGATCGCTTTCGCCTCGCGCACGGTGTCGGTGCCGGTATCGGGCGGAGCGATGTCCACCAGATGCAGCAATAGCCGGGTGCGCGCCAGATGGCGCAGGAACTGGTGTCCGAGCCCCGCCCCTTCGGCCGCGCCCTCGATCAGCCCGGGAATATCGGCCAGAACGAAACTGCGATTCATGTCCGCCCGCACCACGCCGAGGCTGGGCGCCAGCGTGGTGAAAGGGTAATCGGCGACCTTGGGGCGCGCGGCCGAGAGCGACCGGATCAACGTGGACTTCCCGGCATTGGGCATGCCGAGGAGACCCACGTCGGCGAGGAGCTTCAGCTCGAGCTTCAACCGCCGGTGTTCGCCTTCGCCGCCGCGGGTAAACTGGCGCGGCGCGCGGTTCACGCTCGACTTGAAGTGCAGGTTGCCGATGCCGCCCTTGCCGCCCGCCGCGAGCAGCGCTATCTCGCCATCGCGCCCGAGATCGGCGATGGTTTCCCCCGTCTCGAGATCGCTCACCACCGTGCCAACCGGCACGCGCAGCAGCACGTCGATTGCCGATTTCCCGTACTGATCGGAACCGCGGCCGTTCTCGCCGTCCCTGGCGCGGTGGATGCGCGCAAAGCGGTAATCGACCAGCGTGTTGATGTTGCGGTCGGCGACGGCATGGATGCTGCCCCCGCGCCCGCCGTCGCCGCCATCGGGGCCGCCGCGCGGGACGAACTTCTCGCGCCGAAAGCTGGCCGCCCCATCGCCGCCTTTGCCGGCATGGACCTCGATCATGGCTTCGTCAATGAACTTCATACACGACAGTGTTGAGTTTTGAGTGTTTAGTGTTGAGTGAAAATAACGAAGGTGTCGGCGAGTTTCATAAACTTAACACTCAACACTATGCACTCAACACTTTTTGTTTGCGTCCGTAAACAAAAAAGCCCTGTCGCGTGACAGGGCTTGGGGTGGGCGGTGCGTCCGCTCAAGCGGGCACGACGCTCACCCGTTTGTGGTTGTCCGGCCCTTTTTGCGCGAACAGCACGCGTCCTGTCACCTTGGCGAACAGCGTGTGGTCGCGTCCCATGCCGACGTTCACGCCGGGGTGCACCTGGGTTCCGCGCTGGCGCACGATGATGGAGCCCGCGCTCACCAGCTCGCCGCCGTAGCGCTTTACGCCGAGGCGCTTCGATTGCGAGTCGCGGCCGTTTCTCGAGCTGCCGCCTGCTTTTTTATGTGCCATGTATCCGTTTCCTCGAAGGGCTATTACGCAGCAATTCCGAGAATCTCGATCTCGGTGTAGTTCTGACGGTGCCCCTGGCTCTTGCGGTAGTGCTTGCGCCGCCTCATCTTGTAGATGTGCACCTTGTCGCCGCGGCCGTGCTTCAGCACCTTGGCCGTGACCCTGGCCCCGGCGATGAGCGGCGCGCCCATCTGGATCGCGTCGCCATCGGCCACCAGCAGGACTTCCTCGAGCTGGATTTCCTGCCCGACTTCAGCGGCAATCTGCTCGATTCTCAGTTTCTCACCGGCACTGACCCGGTACTGCTTGCCGCCGGTCTTGACCACTGCATACATATCGCCGCCCGCTTGTTGACTGTTTAGCCTGGATTGGAGAGCCGCGCATTCTACAAAAAATGCGCTTCCTAGTCAAAGGAATTCGCGTGGCAGAAATCGGGGACCGGGTTTGCCATCAAGGGGTTAGGGGCAGGGGGGCGGAACGGGGCGAAACGGTTTGCTGGTATCATCCAGCCTCTTTTTGCGGGGTGAAACGGTGGCGCTGGAGGCAATACGCGAGTTCGTGGAGGCGGATATGCGCGCCGTGGACGGCGTGATCCGCTCCCGACTCGATTCCGGCGTGCTGCTGATCCGCCAGGTGGCGGAATACATCGTTGGCGGCGGGGGCAAGCGCCTGCGCCCGATGCTGCTGCTGCTCTCGGCCGGCGCTTTCGGCTACCGCGGGCCGCATCGGCACGAACTCGCTGCGGTGGTCGAATTCATCCATACCGCGACGCTGCTGCACGATGATGTCGTGGACGAATCCGAGCTGCGGCGCGGACGGGCCACGGGCAACGCGCTGTTCGGCAACGCCACGGCCGTTCTGGTCGGCGATTTTGTCTATTCGCGCGCGTTCCAGATGATGGTGGAAGTGGACAGCCTGCGCGTGCTGCGGGTGCTGGCGGACGCGACCAACGTGATCGCCGAGGGCGAGGTGATGCAGTTGATGAGCTGCCACAACCCCGACCTCGAGGAGGCGGGCTACCTCGAGGTGATCCGCTACAAGACGGCGAAGCTGTTCGAGGCCGCCACGCGCCTTGGGGCGATCCTGGGCGCCGCGCCGCGCGAGGAGGAGGACGCGGTCGCCAATTACGGCACGCACCTCGGCACCGCGTTCCAGCTGATCGACGACGTGCTCGATTACTCCGGCGACCAGGCGGTGATCGGCAAGAATCTGGGCGATGATCTCGCGGAGGGCAAGCCGACGCTGCCGCTGATCTATGCCATCCAGCACGGCACCCCGCAGCAGGCGCAACAGGTCCGGCACGCCATCGAGCACGGCGGGCGCGACGAGCTGGGCGCGGTAATCGAGGTGATTTCCTCCACCGGCGCGCTCGATTACTCGAGGGAGCAGGCGCGGCGGGAGTCGCGCGCCGCCAGCGAGGCGCTCGCGCGCCTGCCACATTCAAGGGAACGCGATTATTTGCTACAATTAGCGGACTTCGCGGTGACGCGGAGTTACTAGCGGTCGGCAGTTTGCAGTTGGCAGCGGTCAGTCAAGATAGCGCGGCTACGCCGCGCGTTTTTTTCGACGTTCTGCGAACCGCCAACCGCCAACTGTCGGCATGACCTCGGGGTGTAGCGCAGCCTGGTAGCGCACTGCGTTCGGGACGCAGGTGTCGGAGGTTCAAATCCTCTCACCCCGACCAATCTTTCCCGCTCCTCCGCACCGTCAGGCGTTCCCGCCCTCGACGCGTCGCGGAGGTTGGGGCAAACTAAAAGCGTCACCCAACCGGGCCTCGGAGCGCTGCTTGGCGAAAATCATTCTTCTCGTCCTCGGGTTGCTCGCCGTCTACTGGATACTCAAGAGCTACCGCCGCCGCATTGACCGGGGCGAGCCGAAACCGCCCGCCGCGGGCGGCGAAGACATGGTCCGGTGCGCCCAGTGCGGCGTGCATCTGCCGCGCAGCGAGGGCCTCACCACGCAGGGCGATTTTTTCTGCTGCGCCGAGCATCAGCGGGCGCACCAGGCCGGACGGCGGCCCTGATGAGCCTGGCCGGCGCCGAGCGGCAAGCCGCCTGGGATGTCGATTCCCTGGCGGCCGCCGGGGAGCACCCCGAGCCGTTCTGGCGCTCGCTGTTCTATTTCAACGTCTACCGCCTGGTCGTCGCGCTGCTGCTGCTCATGAGCGTGGCAATCTGGGGGCAGAGCCTCTGGTTCGGCTCGCGCGATCACACGCTGTTCGTCGTCGCCAACGTCACCTACCTGGTATTCAGCGTCGCGTGCTTCGTGCTGATCAGCGCGCGCTGGCGTTTCAACCTGCAACTGACGCTCCAGGTGGCCGCCGACATCGGCTTCATCCTGCTCCTCACCTACGCCAGCAGCGGCATTTCCAGCGGCCTGGGCCTGCTGCTGCTCACCACGCTGGCCGGCGCGGGGCTCATCAGCCGCGGCCGGTTGACGCTGTTCTACGCCGCGCTCGCCAGCATCGGGGTGCTGCTCGAGCAGACCTACGAAGTGCTGAAGCTCGACGTCCCCGAGACCCAGTTCGTGCAGGCGGGGCTGCTGTCGGCGGCCTATTTTGCGATCGCCTGGCTCGCGCACGCGCTGGCGCGTTACACGGTGGCGAGCGAGCAGCTTGCCGCCCAACGCGAGATCGATCTTGCCAACATGGAGCAGGTGAACCAGCTCGTCATCCGGGACATGCAGGACGGCGTGCTGGTGGTGGACGAGCGCGGAGCGATCCGCCAGCGGAACGCGCGGGCCGAACAGCTGCTGGGGCCGCTGCCGGACGGGCGCGGCGAGACGCAGCTCGCCCAGTATGCGCCGAAGCTCGCCGCGCAATTCGAGATCTGGCGCGCCCGCATGGGGGTGGATGACGGCCCGCGCACGCCGTTCCGGAACAACGTCAGCGCGCGTTTCGTGCCGATCGGCGGCAGCCGCAGGCATGTCGGGGCGGTCATCTTTCTCGAGGACCAGAGCCGCATCCAGGCCGAGGCGCGCCAGCTGAAACTGGCCGCGCTGGGGCGCCTCACCGCCAACATTGCGCACGAGGTGAGAAACCCGCTCGGCGCGATCAGCCACGCAGCGCAACTCTTGCAGGAGGAGCCCGGCGTGAACGACACCTCGGCGCGCCTCATCACCATCATCAACGAGAACAGCCGTCGCCTCGACCGCATGGTGAACGATGTTCTGCGGTTGAACCGCGGCGACCGCGCGACCCGCGAGCGCTTCAAGCTGGCCGATTTCCTGGGCGGCTTCGTCGATCAATTCTCGCAGATCGAGAAAATCGATCCCGGCATCTTTCGTATCGAGTGCGCGGCTGAGCTCGAGGTGCTGTTCGACCGCAGCCATCTCAACCAGGTCATGTGGAACCTGTGCCGCAATGCGCTGCGCCACAGCCGGCGCGGCCCGGCGAGCATCTCGGTTCGCGTCTCGATCAAGCGTGCCGGCAGTACTGTAAAATTGGACGTGGTGGATGACGGCCCCGGCGTGGCCCCCGAGGCGCGAGCCCAGCTGTTCGAGCCGTTCTTCACCACCGCCGCCGGCGGCACTGGCCTGGGCCTCTACATTGCGCGCGAAGTATGCGAGGCGAACGGCGCCACGCTCGACTACGTCGAGACCGCCCGCGGCGCGCAGTTCACCGTGCAGTGCTGGGCCGGCTGAGAGCGGTGAGTGGTGAGTGGTGAGTAGTGAGTGGTAAGAGCCGAGTGAGGTTGTCCGTCTCTGACCAGAGCCATCCACTCACCACTCACCACTCACGACTCACGCATTATCGAGGCACATGAGCGCGAAGTCCCACATCCTGGTCGTTGACGACGAAGCCGACATCCGCGAGCTGCTCGGCATGACGCTTGCGCGCATGGGGCTGGAAGCCCACTGCGCTGCCAACACCACCGAGGCCTACGCGCTCCTCGGCAAAAACAGCTACGACCTCTGCCTGACCGACATGCGGCTGCCCGATGGCGACGGGCTCACGGTGGTGGATTACGTCGTCAAGCACCACCCCAATCTGCCGGTGGCCGTCATCACCGCGCACGGCAGCACCGAGAACGCCGTGGCCGCCCTCAAGGCGGGCGCGTTCGATTACCTCGCCAAGCCGGTGTCGCTAGACCAGTTGCGAACGCTGGTGCGCTCGGCATTGAAGCTGCCGCAGGCTGCCCGGCAGCGGGGCCAGGAGGAGGCGGTGCCGCCGCCATCCGGCGCGCCGCTCCTCATCGGGTCATCCGGCCCGATGTGGGCTGTGCGCGCGATGATCGACCGCCTCGCCCGCACCCAGGCGCCGATCCACATCAGTGGCGAATCCGGCAGCGGCAAGGAACTGGCGGCGCGGCTGATCCACGACAAGGGCTCGCGGGTCGACGAGCCGTTCGTCCCGGTCAACTGCGGCGCAATCCCGGAAAACCTGATGGAGAGTGAATTCTTCGGCTACAAGAAAGGTGCGTTCACCGGCGCCGCGGCCGACCGCGAGGGTTTCTTCCAGGCCGCCAGCGGCGGCACGCTGTTCCTAGACGAAGTGGCGGATCTGCCGCTGACCATGCAGGTGAAGCTGCTGCGCGCGATCCAGGAGAAGAAGGTGCGCAAGGTCGGCTCCACCGGCGAGGAGCCGGTTGACGTTCGCATCATCAGCGCCACCCACCGCAACCTCGGGGAAGAGGTCAAGCAGGGCAAGTTCCGCCAGGATCTCTACTACCGGTTGAACGTGATCGAGCTGAAGATGCCGGCGCTGCGCGAGATGCGCGAGGACATCCTGCCGCTCGCGCAGGCCATACTCGCGCGGCAGGCTGCCGCGGGCGGGGGCAAGGAACAGCGGCTGTCCGCGGCCGCGCTCGAGAAGCTCTCCCGCTATGATTTTCCAGGCAACGTGCGCGAGCTCGAGAACGTGCTGGAGCGGGCGCTCGCGCTGACCACGGGCGAAGAGATCCAGGCCGAAGACCTGCAGCTCGCGCCAGCCAGCGTCGAGCCGCAAGCGCTCCCGGCCGAGCTCTCCGGGCTGCCGTTGCAGGAGCGGCTCGACGCAGTCGAGCGGAAAGCGATTTTCGCCGCGCTCGAGCAGACGCGCTACAACCGCACCGCGGCGGCGAAGGTGCTGGGCATCACCTTCCGCGCGCTGCGCTACCGGATGGAGCGGCTCGGGATCAAGGACGAGCTCGACTCCAAAGGCTGAACGCGGGCTGAACGCGTGGCACGCGCTCAGCCTGAATAATAATCAAGGAATGAACCCCAATCGCTTTGCCACAAAGACTGCGCATCGATAACGAAGGTCTGGTTGAGGGCATTAGGTTCATTCCTTCGCCCAACTGCGATGCGCGCCCCGCCGGCTGCGCGATCGATCTCCTCGTCATCCACCACATCAGCCTGCCGCCGGGTGAGTTCGGCGGTAACGGCATCGTCGAGCTCTTTACCAACCGCCTCGATCCGGCGGCGCACCCGTTCTACGCCTCGATCGCGGGCACGAAAGTGTCCGCCCACTTCCTGGTGCGCCGCGACGGTGGCCTCACCCAGTTCGTGCCGTGCGCGATGCGCGCGTGGCACGCGGGCGAGTCGGCCTGGAAGGGGAGGGCGCGCTGCAACGATTTCTCGGTCGGCATCGAAGTGGAAGGCAGCGGCGAAGTGTCGTTCACGGACGCGCAGTACGAGCGGCTCGCCCAGTTGACGCGCGCGCTGCGGGCGCGTTACCCGATCGCCGACATCGCGGGGCATTCCGATATCGCACCGGGGCGGAAGAGCGACCCGGGGCCGCTCTTCGACTGGGCGCGGTATCGCGCGATGTTGAATGAAAAAGCTGAACCACAAAGGACACGTTGGACGCAAAGGAAAAGCAGGAATCGAACCGCCAAGAAGACCAGAACGAAATTACGAACCGCCAAGGCGCCAAGACGCCAAAGAAAATCGAAAAAGAATTGAGAATAACTTGGGTGTTGCACAGTAACCTTTCCCTCTGAAAATCTCCCCCGCGCGTTAAGCGGCGAAGCCTTCGTCCGCTCGAACGCGCGGAGTTAAACGGGGGCTTTGCCTCCCGTTTAACCCTACTTATCCACAGCCCCGGGACGAGGCCAGCCCCGTCCTTCCTAGCGGGACAAGCAGCTGCTCAAAACATAGGCAGTTTTGCCTGCTTTTTCATCAGCTTGCTCTACATTTTCCAGTAAAAACGAGCATTTAAGAAATACTTCATGAAGGCTATTGCTTTAGGAAAATCAGCCTACTATCATTAGTGCCAAAGTCACATCCAACCACAACATGTTGTGGTTGCTTAAAGCGCATAAGATTATGGAGGGGGAGGAGGGCTTCCCTCTTTGTTAAAAAACAATAGAAAATCAAGGAGTTAACACATGCAGCTTGCCACTGAACCGGTCCTCGCTTCTCCGGCCATCGGCCTTGCCCCGAATGAAACACCTGCCGGACGCGATATCCGCTACGCGCAATACAAGGTGATACGCCGCAACGGTTCCGTCGTCGGCTTCGAGCCTTCCAAGATCTCGATCGCGATGACCAAGGCGTTCATCGCGGTGAACGGCGGCCAGGGCGCCGCTTCTGCACGCGTGCGCGACCAGGTCGTGGCCCTCACCGAGAACGTGGTGATTGCGTTGATGCGCCGCCAGCCCTCGGGCGGCACCTTCCACATCGAGGACATCCAGGACCAGGTCGAGCTGGCGCTGATGCGCGCCGGCGAGCACAACGTCGCGCGCGACTACGTGCTCTATCGCGAGGAGCGGGCGAAAGCGCGCACGCAGGCGCGCGAGAAACAGGAGAAGGACAAGCGCACTGAGCTGCCGGCGCTGAACGTGAAGGAGGGCGGGCAGTTAAAGCCGCTCGACCTCGCGCATCTCGCGGCGCTGGTGCGCGACGCGTGCGAGGGGCTCGGGCGCGACGTCAGCGCGGAGCCGATCATGCTGGCGATGCAGCGCGACCTCTACGACGGCGTGCCGATGGAAGAGGTGCGCAAGTCCCTCATCCTCGCCGCGCGCGCCCTGATCGAGCAGGACCCCGGCTACAGCTACGCCACCGCGCGCCTGCTGCTGAACACCCTGCGGCTCGAGACGCTGGGGGTGGAAGTGGCGCAGGGGGAAATGAACGCCCGCTACGCCGAGTACCTGCCGGAATTCATCCGGCAGGGCATCGAGGCGGAACTCCTCGACGAGCGCCTCGGCCACTACGATCTGAAGTGCCTCGGTGCGGCGCTCGACGCCAACCGCGACCTCAAGTTCACCTATCTCGGGCTGCAAATCCTCTACGACCGCTATTTCCTGCACGTGGGCGGCCGCCGCATCGAGCTGCCGCAGATTTTCTACATGCGCGTGGCGATGGGCCTGGCGTTGAACGAGCCGGAAGACCAGCGCGAAGCGCGCGCGATCGAGTTCTACAACGTGCTGTCCTCCTTCGACTTCATGAGCTCGACGCCAACGCTGTTCAATTCCGGCACGCGCCGCTCGCAGCTCGCGAGCTGCTATCTCACGACCGTGGCCGATGACCTCGACGGCATTTACGAGGCGATCAAGGAGAACGCGCTGCTGCAGAAATTCGCCGGCGGCATCGGCAACGACTGGACGCCGGTGCGGGCGCTGGGCGCCCACATCAAGGGCACCAACGGCAAGTCGCAGGGCGTGGTGCCATTCCTGAAAGTCGTCAACGACACCGCCGTGGCGGTGAACCAGGGCGGCAAGAGGAAAGGCGCGGTGTGCTCGTACCTCGAGACCTGGCATCTCGACATCGAGGAGTTCCTGGAGCTGCGCAAGAACACCGGGGACGACCGCCGCCGCACCCACGACATGAACACCGCCAACTGGGTGCCGGACCTCTTCATGAAGCGCGTCATGGAGGGGGGCGAGTGGACGCTGTTCTCGCCCTCCGACGTCCTCGATCTGCACGACAAGTTCGGGCGGGCGTTCGAGAAAGCCTACCTCGAATACGAGGCGAAGTGCGCGCGCGGCGAGATGAAGCTCTACAAGAGGATTCCGGCGCAGCAGCTGTGGCGCAAGATGCTGACGATGCTGTTCGAGACCGGGCATCCCTGGATCACGTTCAAGGACCCGTGCAACCTGCGTTCGCCGCAACAGCACGTGGGCGTGGTGCACAGTTCCAACCTCTGCACCGAGATTACGTTGAACACCGGCGCCGACGAGATCGCCGTGTGCAACCTGGGCTCGGTCAACATGCCGGCGCACCTCGACGTCTCCACCGGCCGCATGGACATGGAGAAGCTGAAACGCACCGTCGGCACCGCGATGCGGATGCTCGACAACGTGATCGATCTCAATTTCTACAATGTCAACAAGGCGCGGAACTCCAACTTCAAGCACCGGCCGGTAGGCCTCGGCATCATGGGCTTCCAGGATTGCCTGCACCTGCTGCGCATTCCCTACGGCTCGCAGCCCGCGGTGGAATTCGCCGATCGCTCGATGGAGGCGATCGCCTACACCGCCTACCGGGCCTCGGCCGACCTCGCGGAAGAGCGCGGGCCATACTCGACCTTCAAGGGCTCGCTGTGGGACCGCGGCATCCTGCCCCCCGACACGTTGAAGCTGCTCGCCGAGGAGCGCGGCGGCTACGTCGAGTGCGATCTCTCCACCACGCTCGACTGGGATAGCCTCAAGCGCCGCGTGCAGCAGGTCGGCATGCGCAATTCCAACTGCCTTGCCATCGCGCCCACCGCCACCATCGCGAACATTACCGGCCTGTCGCAGTGCATCGAGCCGACCTACCAGAATCTCTACGTGAAATCGAACCTCTCGGGCGAGTTCACGGTGGCGAACGAATTCCTGGTGCGGGACCTGAAGCAGCTCAACCTGTGGGACGAGGTGATGATCGCGGACCTCAAGTATTTCGACGGCTCGCTCGCCAAAATCGACCGCATCCCGCCGGAAGTGCGCGCCCTTTACGCCACGGCGTTCGAGGTCGAGCCCCGGTGGCTGGTCGAGTGCGCGGCGCGGCGCCAGAAGTGGGTGGACCAGTCGCAGTCGCTCAACATCTACATGGCGGGCGCCTCGGGCAAGAAGCTCGACGAGACCTACAAGCTGGCGTGGATCCGGGGGCTGAAAACCACCTACTACCTGCGCACACTGGGCGCGACCTCGGCGGAGAAATCCACGGTCAGCACCGGCCAGTTGAACGCGGTGAACGCCGACGGCGGGCTGACGGCGCCGGCAACGGACGTGAAATTCTGCTCCATCGACAACCCGGAATGCGAGTCCTGCCAGTAGGAGGTTGACCACTCACGAGTTACGGTATTCCAGGAAGCAACGCCAGCGCCAATGGCCGGCTCACCGACAACACCGATAAAGAGCCGGCCCGCGCGTGAGGCGGGTGTCCACCCATAAAAGCGATAAAGGAGACTGAAAGATGCTGCAATTCGGGGAACAACAGACGTTGATTGGCGGGTCCGGCGCCGGGGTCCAGCCCGTCGCGCGCGCGCCCGCGCCGCAGCCGGAAGCCGACGCAGTGCTCCGGCGTGTCAACGTCGCCGACAAGCGCGTCATCAACGGATCCACCGACGTCAACCAGCTGGTGCCGTTCAAGTACAAGTGGGCGTGGGAAAAATATCTTGCCGCCTGCGCCAATCACTGGATGCCGCAGGAAATCCAGATGAGCCGCGACATCGCGCTGTGGAAGGATCCCCACGGTCTGACCGATGACGAGCGGCGCATCGTCAAGCGCAACCTCGGCTTTTTCGTGACCGCCGACTCGCTGGCGGCAAACAACATCGTGCTCGGCACCTACCGCCACATCACGGCGCCGGAGTGCCGCCAGTACTTGCTGCGGCAGGCGTTCGAGGAGGCGATTCACACCCATGCCTACCAGTACATCGTGGAAAGCCTGCAGCTGGACGACGGCGAGATCTTCAACGCTTACCACGAGATTCCCTCGATCCGGGCGAAGGACGAGTTCCTGATCCCGTTCATCGACACGCTGACCGATCCCTCGTTCAAGACCGGCACGCCGGAGGCCGACCAGAAGCTGCTGAAAAGCCTGATCGTGTTCGCGTGCCTGATGGAAGGCATGTTCTTCTACGTCGGCTTCGTGCAGATCCTCTCGCTCGGGCGGCAGAACAAGATGACCGGCTCGGCCGAGCAGTACCAGTACATCCTGCGCGACGAGTCCATGCACTGCAATTTCGGCATCGACCTCATCAACACCATCAAGATGGAAAATCCGCACCTGTGGACGCCGGATTTCCGCGACGAGTTGCGCGACATCTTCAAGACGGCGGTCGAGCTCGAGTATCGCTACGCCGAGGACACCATGCCGCGCGGCGTGCTGGGGCTGAACGCGGGGATGTTCAAGGAATACCTGCGTTACATCGCCAACCGCCGCAGCCAGCAGATCGGGCTCGATCCCATGTACGAGGGCGCGAGCAACCCCTTCCCGTGGATGGCGGAAATGATCGACCTCAAGAAGGAGCGGAACTTCTTCGAGACGCGCGTGATCGAGTACCAGACGGGTGGGGCGCTCAGCTGGGACTAGCGCGGCTCTCCCGCACGGGAGCGCCCGCGAGCTGGGCATTGATCAACCAACAGGGAGGTGCGACATCTTGGGTTCCAGCCTGCTGAACCGGCGTTACCGCAGACGCAGACATAGCATGATGCACACCATCACCGAATGCCGTGCCGAGAGCAATTACACCCTCTGGCTCAAGTTCGACGACGGGCTGGAAGGGAGCGTGAACCTCGGCGACCTGGTGCTGACCGAGTCGTACCTGGCGATCTCCGACGAGGAGACCTTCGCGCGGGTTGCGATCGACCCGGTGTCGAGCGCGCCGACCTGGACCGGCGGCATCCAGATCGACCCGGAGGCGCTCTACCGGGACCTGGTGAACAGGACCTACGCGGCCCGGCATTGAGCCGTTGAGTCGAGCCGCGGCCAACGCGGGCAACCGACTGGAGGACCGTATGGCGAAAGCGAGGAAGCGAGCCGGCAGGAAAAGGGCGGTCAGGAAAATAAAAAAAGCGGCGCGACGCAGGCCGGCCCCGAAGAGGAAGGCCGCGAAGCGCAAGCCAGCCGCCGCCAGGCCGGCGGCAGTTGCCCCGATGTCCCGTCCGATCGTGATACCGGGCGCCTGGCCGTTCCCGATGCCTTCCAAGTCCTGACAAATCCGGACGCCTAGGGATACGGGAGCCGCGGCTCCCGTGCCCAAATCGGATACGGGAGCCGCGGCTCCCGTGCCCTAATCGCCGGTTTGTCTCCGCGCATTCGAGCGGACGGCGCAAAGCACCGCCGCTCAACGCGCGGTCCTGTAACTACTATGACTCGAATTTCAGGCGTGTCACGCGCAGTTGATCTGGCGCAACCAGCGCCTTGACCGCCCGCCGTAGAATTAACGGCTGAACGGGAGCAGCCCGGACTCCCAACCCGGAGGAACGCATGAAATCACCCTGGTTAGTCGCACTGGCTATTGCCGCCGGCGCGGCGCTGTATGGCACGGGTCAGGCCGCGGCGAGCGATGTCGTCGTCCGTTCAACGAAGGGCGAATTCAAGGAAGTGAAAGAGCGGGTGCTGCATGCGATCGAGGGCCGCGGCCTCGTGTTGAACTACACGGCGCGCATCGGCGCGATGCTCGAGCGCACGGGCAAGGACCTCGGAACGGCCCGGCAGATTTACTCCAACGCCGAGTTGCTCGAATTCTGCAGCGCGAAGGTTTCGCGCGACACGATGGAAGCCGACCCACGCAACATCGTCTACTGCCCGTATGCGATCGCGATCTACGTGCTGCCGAAGGAGCCGGGCAAGGTCTATCTGGCGTATCGCCGGCCGGGCACGTCCAGCACGGAACGCCCCGCCCAGTCGCTCGGCGCGGTGGAGAAGCTTCTGGCCGGGATCATCACCGAAGCGCTGAAATAGATCGAAGAGAATTTCCCTTCAAAAAGAGTGCGTTAATGGAAAGCGCCGGGCGGAAACGGATGTCCGGTCACGTGCGTTGACAGTTTCGCCTCTATAATTCCAAAGAACATTCCCGCACGCGCTTTCCATCAGTTACACACGTTTCCCAAGGAGGGTATCAGTGAAAACAATTCTGTTCGCCATGACACGCGTACTGCTCGCAGCCGCGTTCAGCGCCGCGAGTTTCGCGGCGCTCGCGCAGGCCGACGACTGCAAGAACCGCGGCCAGCTCGACACGCTTTACTGCGACGAGAACAAGGACCTCGTCGCCGACGCGCCGAAGGACGCCAAGCGCTGGAAGAACCCCGCCACGCTGGTATTCACCTACACGCCGGTGGAAGACGCGGCGGTGTACGAAACCGCGTTCAAGCCGTTCCTCGACTACCTCGGCAAGTGCACCGGCAAGCGGATCGTTTACTACCCGGTGCAGTCGAACGCGGCCGAGATCGAGGCGATGCGGGCGGGACGGCTGCACGTCGGCGGCTTCTCCACCGGGCCGACCGGGTTCGCGGTCAACCTGGCGGGCGCAGTGCCGTTCGCCATCAAGGGCACCGAGAAAGAGCTGCAAGGCTACAACCTGATCCTGGTCGTGAAGCGCGGCAGCCCGTACCAGAAGCTCGCCGATCTCAAGGGCAAGAAAGTGGCGCACACCTCGCCGTCGTCCAACTCCGGGCACCTCGCGCCTCAGGTATTGTTCCCGCCCGAAGGCCTCGTGCCGGACAAGGACTACAAAGTGCTGTTCTCGGGCGGGCACGGGCAGTCGGTGAAAGGGGTAGAGTCGGGTGATTACGATGCTGCCCCGGTCGCCTCCGATGTCTTCAACCGCATGGCCTCGCGCGGCGAGGTGAAGGCCGACGATTTCCGCATCATCTACCGCAGCCCGCTGTTCCCGACCTCGTCGTTCGCCTACGCGCACGATCTTGCTCCCGACTTCGCGAAGCAGCTCACCCAGTGCTTCTACGACTACCGCTTCCCGCCGGAGATGCAGAAGACTTTCGGCGGCGCCGACCGCTTCTTCCCCATCACCTACCAGAAGGATTGGGCGGTGGTCCGCAGAATCGCCGAGGAGACCGGCACGCCGTTCAACCGCGCGGCCTACGAGAAGGAGTCCGCGCGCGAAGAGGCCGCTCGCAAGAAGGCGCTCGAGGAAAAAGCGCAAAAGAAATGACAAACCATGGCTGAGCCGTCCCAGCCGGCGGCGGCTGCGCACGCGCTCGTAATCCGGGGGCTGCGCATGGAATACCGGCGCGGCGTGCCGGTCCTGCGCGACATCAGCATTGCGTTTCCGGGGCGCGGCATCACCGCGGTGATCGGGCCCTCGGGCACCGGCAAGTCCACGCTGATCCGCTGCATTAACCGCCTGGTCGAGCCCACCGCAGGCGAGATCCTGTTCCGCGGCGTCGATCTCGCGAGCCTGCGCGGAAGAGCGCTGCGCGAAGCGCGTCGCCGCATCGGCATGGTGTTTCAGGAGTACAACCTGGTGGAGCGCCTGACGGTGATGGAAAACGTGCTCTCCGGCCGGCTCGGCTATGTGTCGCCGCTCAAGGCCTGGCTGAGGAAATATCCTCAGGAAGACATCAATAGCGCGTGGGAGCTCCTCGACAGCGTCGGCCTCACGCCGTTTGCAAACCAGCGCGCGGACGCGCTCTCGGGGGGGCAGCGCCAGCGCGTCGGCATCGCCAGGGCCATCATGCAGCGCCCGGAGCTGCTGCTCGCGGACGAGCCCACCTCCTCGCTTGACCCGAAAACGTCGGTGGAGATCATGGAGCTCCTGGTGAACCTCACCGAGGGCCGTGGCATCCCCGTGATTCTTAACATTCACAACGTGCCGCTCGCGAAGCGCTTCGCCACGCACGTTATCGGCATGGCGGACGGCAACGTGGTCTATGACGGCCCCCCCGGGGAACTGACCGACGATCATTTAAAGAGAATCTACGGCGGGGAAGACTGGCTTGAATGAACCAGTGTTGAATTTTGAGTGTTTAGTGTTGAGTTGCCCGTGAACCTGCTCATCGTATTCAACTCAAAACTCAGCACTCAACACTCAACACTCAACACTCAACACTGTTGTCGAGATGGCTCCGAATCCCACGATAGCGCATAGACCGCCGGCGTTCCCGCCGAACTGGCCGGCGAGGCTGGCGTGGGTCGCGCTCGCGGTGTACGCGCTCTACGCGGCGTCCATTCTCGACGTCACGTGGGAGCGGTTCGTGATCGGGCTTGAGAACGGCGTGAAATTCGTCGGTCGCATGCTGCCGCCCGACACCGCGGCGGACAAGATGGCGCTGCTGGCACGCGGTCTCTACGAAACCGTCGAAATCGCGGTCATCGCCTCGGCGCTCGGCATCCTGCTCTCGCTCCCCATCGGTCTCTTCGCGGCGCGCAACCTCATGCCGGCCTGGGTGACCTGGCCGATGCGACTGTTCATCGCGCTGTGCCGCTCATTTCACCAGGTAATCATCGCCATCCTGTTCGTGAAGGCGGTCGGCTTCGGCGCGCTGGCCGGCATCCTCGCGCTGACCGTCGCCTCCATCGGTTTCATCGCCAAGCTTTTCGCCGAGGCGATCGAGGAAATTTCGCTGAAACAGGTCGAGGCGATCCGCGCCACCGGCGCCTCCTTCATGAACGTCATCACCTACGGCGTCCTGCCCCAGGTGCTCACGCGTTTCGTCGGCTTCGCGACCTACCAGTTCGACTCCAACCTGCGCAATTCCACCATGGTCGGCATTGTCGGCGCGGGCGGCATCGGCGGCACCATGTTCGCCGCGTTCCAGAAGTTCGATTACGACTATCTCCTCACCATCCTGCTTGCCATCATCGCGCTGATCATGTTGAGCGAGACGCTGCAGAACTGGATCAAGAAGTTATACAAGTAAGAGTAAAAGCATTTGGTCACAGAGATCACAGAGAACACAGAGAAGAACCAGGACGATGAGATCCAATCAGTCGTTAAATTCGGGGTTTCCTCTGTGAGCTCTGTGTCCTCTGTGGCTGAATTGAGGTTTACGCTTTGAGCGCGACAACGGCCATTGATCGCGAGTGGCTGCGCTACACGCCGCGGCAGCGCCTGGCGCGCTTCGCGCTCTATTTCGGGCTGGTTCTCGCGATCGTCGCGAGCCTGCGCACGGTGCAGATCATCCCGGAGTTTCTCTACGACGCGCCGGAGCAGATGGCGGATCTCTTCAAGCGCATGTGGCCGATCGCGTGGTCGTTTTATCCCAAGGGCGTGCACGATGCGCTGATCGAGACGCTGCACATCGCGACGCTCGGCACGATACTGGCGATACTCATGGCGTTGCCGCTGGGGCTGCTCGCGGCCAACAACATCACGCCCAACGCCTGGCTCAATGCTTTCGCCAGGCTGATGCTGGTGTCCTCGCGCTCGGTCAATTCCCTGGTTTGGGCGCTGCTGTTCGTCGCGATTTTCGGGCCGGGCGCGCTTGCCGGCACCATGGCGATCGCGTTTCGCTCAATCGGCTTCGTCGGCAAGCTTTTCGGCGAGGCGCTCGAAGAGTCGCGGCCCGGCCCGATCGAGGCGTTGAAGGCAGCCGGCGCGCCGTGGCCTTCGATCTTCATCAAGGGCTACTGGCCGCAGGTCGAGCCGGCATTCTGGGCGATTGCGCTCTTTCGCTGGGATATCAGCGTGCGCGAGTCGGCGGTGCTGGGCCTCGTTGGCGCCGGCGGCATCGGCATGGCAATCGATACCGCCATGAATCTCTTCCAGTGGGAGCGCGTGGCGTTGATGCTGGTCGCAATCTTCTCGGTGGTGATCGTGGCGGAGATCGCGGTGACTTTCATCCGGAAAAGAATCATTTAACCGCCAAGACGCCGGGAACAACAAAAAGGCATAATTGAACCGCCAAGGCCGCCAAGGAAAACCGGGAAACGCAGATCAATGCAGGGAATCAGGGAAGGGCAACAACGATGACCGCGCCTGAGCAGTCTGACAGCACCACGCTCGAGGTGGTGAAAAACGGGCCGTACCGGGTGAGCGGCGCCTGCCGCGTGCGCAATGCGCGCGGCGAGGACGTGCCCACGCGCGGCAGGTTCGCGCTGTGCCGCTGCGGCAGCTCTTCAAAGAAGCCGTTCTGCGACGGCACGCACGCCAAGATCGGCTTCGAGGGCACGCGCTTCACAACGAACTCACCGGACGCCGCGCAGCCGTACCGCGGCAAGCGGATCACGATCCACGATAATCGCGCGCTGTG
>CAZFRR010000205.1:0-19584 GCA_964521405.1 uncultured Streptomycetaceae bacterium
CCCGCGAGCTTCAGCAAATCGCAGAGCCTGATGTGCTCACCCCTCAACTCGAACTCGATCGTCTCCATGGCCTTCCCGTCGCCCATGACTCTTATATCGCTTTCCTCTGTGTCCTTCGTGTCCTCTGTGTCAAAGCTTTACTAAGTCAAGACTTCCGCGCCCTTCGCGGCTTCCAGTTCGCACGCATTCGCCGTCATCGCCAGCATGCTGTAGTAGCCGATCGTTCCGGTCAGCTCGACTAACTGGAAATCGCCGAACCGTTTCTGCAGCGACGTCATGGCCGCTGCGCTGACGCGATGCTTGTGTATGAGATCGCGCGTGAAATCCACGATCTGCGCATCCTCCGGCGGCAGGCCCCGCGAATGCTTCTCGCGGATCGCGGTGATGGTCGCCTCCGGCACGCCCTGCTTGCGGGCCTGGCCGGTCTGGGCGCCCCAAATGTAGACCGCGTCGAACTCGCGCGCGACCACCATCGCCGCGAGCACGCGCACGCGCTTGTCGAGATCGCCCTCGAAGCGCACGTAGGCGCCCAATTCGACCATGCGGGAGGCGAGCGGCGGGCAATGCATCAGCATCGTGAACGGCCCCTGTATCGCGCCGCGGCTCTGGACAACCCTGTCGGCAATGGCGTGGTACTTGGGGTCTACTTGTTTCTTGTCGGTGATGGAAGGCAGGCGGGCCATGGGGTGATTCCTTAATGATGAATGATGAATGATGACCCCCGCCGTGCGGGAACCCTATCCCTTGTTGCGCAATCAGATCTTCCGCTTCCAGCCGAGCCAGTTGATGCAGGCGAGCCCCATCACCTGCTCGAGGTCGCGGCCCTTCAGCCACGGCATCTCTTCGGTGAACATCGTCACGCACTGCTTGTAAGTGCACGGCATGCGGGTGACGTCGGTGCCCCAGAAGCAGCGCTCCACTCCGAAGGCCTCGACGATCCGCTGCAGGTAGCCGTGGATGTTCTGGTACGGGTAGGGATGGCTCGACGTGCTCGGCGCCCCCGACAGCTTGACCGCGACGTTGGGCAGCTTGGCGAGCGCGAGCATGTCGCCCAGGTCGGCGTAGAGCGCGTCGTCCTTCGTATTGCTTCTGCCGCCGCCGCGCCCGATGTGATCGATCTGCAGCTTGAGGCCGGGGTGCCGTTCGGCGATCTTCCCCAGCACCTTGATGTTGCCGCCGGTGGCGAGGAGCCCGATGACCAGCCCCGCCTTTTCGCTCGCTTTCCACAGCCAGTCGAGCGAGCCGTCGGTCCACCAGCCCTTCTCCTGCGGCTGGTTGAAGGTGTAGCGCAATCCGAGCATGCCCGGCCGCTGGCGCCAGCGGGCGACGATCTTCTCGCGATCGGGGTCGAGCAGGTCGAAATGCCCGAGGATGCAGAACTTGTCCGGGTGGCTGCGCACGGCCTCGACGGCGAGCGCATTGGCCGCTTCCCCGAGCGCGCCGGGCGGATGGATTACCGCGCACTCGACGCCGCCGGTGGCCATCTCGGCCAGCGCATCCGCGGCCGTATAGGTGGGGATCTGGCGATGGTGCGCACTCATCTTGCCGTTCTGCCAGATATGGATTTGCGAATCGACGATCAGCATGGAGATTTCCTCATTGCGTGAATAGAACGATCGAAACTCTGTTTCCAGTTGAACACACCAGGCGCCTGAATTCCCGAGAGCGCTTCCGCCAGGCTCCCCTTGGCGTTATCTTAGCGGCCTTGGTTTTTTGAAAAATGTTCTTCGCGGCCTTCGCGTCCTTGGCGACCCGTAGTAATGCCTTCCTTTGCGGCCTTCGCGTCCTTCGCGGTGAAGCTTTACGTCACGCGTCCTACCGCACTTTGAGAACCAGTTTCCCGCGCAGGTGGCGCCCTTCGCTCACCCGGTGGGCCGCGGCGGCCTCGGACAGGGAAAAGACTTTGATCTCCGGCAAGCGCACCGCGCCCGAGGTCACCAGGGAGACGATCCGCTCGAGATGCGCGCGGTCGCGCCCGACCTTGGGACGCAGCGAAACGACGTCGTTGCGCGGTGAGGCCGGCGCCGTGGGGCCCGCACCGATGAATGCCGCCCGCCCGCCCGGCCGCAGCACGGCGAACGAGCGGTTGACCACGTCGCCGCCGACCGTGTCGAACACCGCGTCGCAGCCGGATACGATCTTCGTGAAGTCTTCTTTGGTGTAGTCGATGATCTGGTCGGCGCCGAGGCTCCGCAGGTAATCGTGGTTGTTCGTGCTCGCGGTCGTGATGACGCGCGCCCCGATGTGCTTGGCAACCTGCACCGCGAAGCCGGCCACGCCGCCGGCGCCGCCCTGGATGAGTATCGTTTCACCGGGCTTCAGTTGCAGCGTGTCTTCGACCGACACGAGCGCGGTGAGGCCGATCAGCCCCAGCGCGGCCGCTTCGACGTGGGTCAAGCTATCCGGCTTCTTCGCCACGATGGACGACTTGATCGCGACCTTCTCGGCATAAGTGGCCTCGTCGGTCACATCGACCACCCCGAACACCGGGTCGCCGACCTTGAGGTCGGTGACTCCCGCGCCGAGTGCACTCACCACCCCGGAGAAATCCCGTCCCGGAATGTAGGGAAAGACCGTGGTCGGCGCATAGTGGCCCGCGCGCCTTTTCCAATCCGCTGCGTTCACGCTCGCCGCATGGACGTCGACCAGCACTTGCCCCGGCCCGGCCACCGGGTCCGGGACGTCTCCGTACTGGAACACCTCCGGCCCGCCGTTCTTCATGAAAAATGCCGCCTTCATCTCTGCTCCAGAATATTTTCGAAGGGGCATGCTATCACGCGCGCATGCCAAGGATGAAGGATGAACGTGGAAGGATGACCTGCGCGCTGCGCGCGCCACAGCAGGTCCCGACCTCCCGTTACCTTCGGTCTGAAGCAACTTGCCGGCCGGACACCGGTGAAAGGCCGGGACTCGATCTTTCACGCATGGCGTGGGGTCATCCTTCCACGTTCATCCTTCATCCTCCTGTTCGCCCGGAGCCGCATGCGCTATCCTCGGGGCATCTCATGAAAATTTTCTACGGCTGGCGCATCGTGTTCGCGGGCGGTGCCCTGCAGTTTCTGCAGAGCCTGCTGCTGAACCAGTCATTTGGCGTCTACCTCGCGGTTCTGGTCGAGGATCGCGGCTGGAGCAAGACCGCCGTGGCCGGCGCAGCGGCGCTGAAATCGACGGAGGCAGCGATCCTCGGCCCGGTGCTCGGCTGGGCGGTGGACCGCTTCGGGTCGCAGGTCATCGCCCGCGTCGGCATCGTCGCGTTCGGCATCGGCTTCATGCTGTTCAGCCAGATCGAGTCGCTCGCTGGCTTCTACGCGGCATTCGTGGTCATCGCGCTGGGCGCGAGCATGTTCAGCAACTCCATCGTCGGCGTCGCCATCATCCACTGGTTCGAGAAGCGCCGCGCCCGCGCCCTCTCGGCGCTCCAGTTCGGCAGCGCGATCGGCGGGCTGTTCGTGTTCCTCGTGGCCGCTTCCATCCAGGCCTACGGCTGGCGCGCAACCGCGTTCGGCTCGGGCGTCATGGCGATCCTCATCGGCTGGCCGGTGTCGCGCATCATCCGCAGCCGCCCGGAAGAGCACGGCGAGACCGTGGACGGCCTGCCGCCCGCGCCCAGGGACGCCCCGCAGGAGGCGAAGCCCGCGCGGGCCGGTTTCAGCGCGGCTGAGGCGCTGCGCACCAGCGCCTTCTGGCTGATGGGGTTCGGCCACGCTTTCGCGCTGCTGGCGGTGACCGCCATCAACGTGCACGCCGTCACCCATATCAAGGAAGGCCTGGGCTATACGCTCGCCCAGGCCACGCTCGTGTTCACCCTGGTGACGGTCGGACAGTTCGGCGGCGTGATGCTGGGATGGGCGATCGGCGACCGCTACCAGAAGCGCGTGGTCTCGGCGGTCTGCATGCTGATGCACGCGGCGGGTCTCCTCATGCTCACCTACGCCACCGGTATCGTCGTCCTGGTGATCTCGGCGCTGGTGCACGGCGTCGCCTGGGGACTGCGCGGCCCGTTCATGCAGGCGATGCGCGCCGACTACTTCGGCCGCGGCTCGATCGGCATGATCATCGGGCTGTCTTCGCTGGTCATGGTGATCGGCCAGATCGGCGGGCCGATCGTGGCCGGCGTATTCGCCGACTGGACCGGGAACTACCGCATGGGCTTCACGATCCTCGCGCTGCTGTGCGGCGCGGGCTCCCTGTTCTTCCTGATGGCGAAGCCGCCCAGGAAGACGGCGTGACTCCTCGCTTCAGGCGCGAGGACGTGTCGCGGCGCCACCGTCGATCGTGATAATCGTCCCGCTGATGTAGGAAGCGCGCGCCGACGCCAGGTAGCAGGCGAGGTCCGAAACTTCGGAAGGGTCCCCGGTGCGCTTGAAGGGGAGCGTCTCTGACATCTTGGCGAGAATCTCCTTCCAGCGCCCGCGATCGCCGAGCTGCTTTTCCGCGCGGTCCTGCAGGTGATCGATCTGGCGCTCGGTCAGGATGCGTCCGGGATTGATACCCACGACGCGAACGCCGTGGTCTGCGCTCTCGCCGCCCAGCGCACGGGTGAATGCCATGAGCGAAGCATTTCCCGCGGTTCCGGCGATGTAGCTCGCGCGATGGTTTTCCCCTGCCGCGCCGATCACGTTGACGATGACGCCTGAGCCACGCTCGCACATGGACTTGTAGATCTCTCTCGTGAGATTGAAGAAGCCGAAGACCTTGAGGTCCCAGGCCTTGCGCCACCTCTCGTCCGTCAGCTGCGTGAGGGTGCCCTGCGGGATCGCGCCGGCATTGTTGATGAGCACGTCGACGTTCTGGCATTTCTGCCCCAGGGCGACGGCGTTCGCGGTCACGCTGAGATCCGCGGTGTGGACCGTTGCGTCCACCTGGTATTTCCTGCGAAGGTCTTTCGCCGCCGCCTCCATCGCCGCCGTGTTGCGCGCGGCGAGGTGCACGTTCGCGCCTTCGGCTGCGAAGCCGTACGCGCACGCGAGGCCGATGCCCTTCGATGCGCCGGTGATCAGAACGCTTTTGCCGCGAAGCTCGAGTTCCATGTTCTCCTTTGCGGGTCACGTGTACGGGACGTTGTATTATTGCAGATACCGGAAACGAGGAGGTTGTTGAATGTCGAAGCGTCTTTTCATGGCGGCGCTCATGTCGGTGTTGGCGCCGCTCGCTTTCGCCCAGCAAGCGGCTTATCCATCGAAAGCGGTCCGGATGATCGCATCGCAAGCGCCGGGTGGCGGCATCGATGCCTTGTGCCGGATCGTCGCGCCGAAACTCGCGGAGGCATTTGGCCAGACGGTCATCGTGGACAATCGGCCGGGCGCGAACGGCTCGGTCGCCGCCGAGCTCACCGCGAAATCACTGCCGGACGGCTACACGCTCATGCTCGGGGCGGTGGGGAATCTCGGCACGAACGTGCTCTTCTACAAGAAGCTCGGCTACGACCCGCTGCTGGATCTCGCGCCGGTCGCGTCCGCGGTGTCGAGCGTCAACGTGCTGGTGGTCCACCCGTCCGTCCCGGCGCATTCCGTCAAGGAACTCATCGCGATCGCGCGAAAACGGCCGGACCAGCTGGCTTACGGCTCGTCGGGCACTGGCGGCACCGGGCACATGGCGGGCGCCCTCTTCCAGCGCCTCACGAAGACCCAGATCCTGCACGTCCCCTACAAGGGCAGCGGGCCCGCGATGGTAGACCTCGTCGCCGGCCATACCCAGCTCGGCTTCGCGTCGCAACCGAGCGTGGCCGGCTTCATTCGGGGAGACAAGCTCCGCGCGCTCGCGGTGACCACGGCCCGCCGCTCCAGGCTCTTCCCGCAGCTCCCCACCCTCGCCGAGGCCGGCGTGTCCGGATACGAGTCCCACGCATGGTACGGCTTCGTCGCGCCCTCGAAGACGCCGCAGCCGGTCATCCTGCGCCTGAACCAGGAAATCAACCGGATACTCGGTCTGCCGGACGTCAGCCAGTCCCTGCTCGCGCAGGGTTTCGAAGCCTGGACCATGACGCCGGATGCGTTCGGCGCCTACATCCGGTCCGAGGCGGAGAAGTGGTCGCGCGTCATCAAGGAAGCCGGCATCAATGAAACGTGAAGCCATGCTGATCGCAGACTCGCAAGTGCATATCTGGGCGGCGGTAAATCGGGGACCGGTAAATCGGGGACAGACCACGGTTTCCTGAACGCGGGAACCGTGGTCTGTCCCCGATTCACGTGGGCACGTGTTTCTCCCACCACCGCGCCCGCTAGCGCGGGCACCCCCCCGTCCCGCCGTGCTGCATCGCGTCGGGCGTTCGCCGGCTCAAACGTGCGCAGGCACGTTTTTCGAAACCCCGGCTCACCCTCGGGCAGGAGGGGAATTCATTTTGTTAGGGGCTCTTAGGCGGGAGGCGTCCCCAATGAGGCGCCTCACCTGCGACGCCTTTCGTCTCCCGCCCTCTTGTCATTGAGTCTCGGCATTTCCATCCCGCCTCTGCTATAAATAGGGCTGGCTCGGATTTCGGAGGGGGCCCCATGAGCAATCTCTTGCGTTGTACCACAGTTGCCTTTGCACTTTCGCTCATTGTGCCGGGCGTTTGGGCTCAATCGAAATATCCGAGCAAGCCGATCCGGCTGCTCACACCGTTCGCCGCCGGCGGCGGATCGGACATACTTGCGCGTCTGATCGCACCCCATATGACCGAGGCGCTCGGGCAGCCCATCGTCGTGGATAACCGGCCGGGCGGGGGCGGTACATTGGGCGCGGGGATCGCGGCGCGCGCCGATCCCGACGGCTATACCCTGATCGTGGTCTCCGGCAGCTTCGGCGCCAACGCCGCGCTGCACGATCTTCCCTACGATTCGGTGACAGGCATCACTCCGATCATCCTCATCGGGACTACGCCCCTGGTCCTGTGGGTTCACCCCAAGACGCCGGTCAAGAGCGTAAGAGAGCTCATCGACTACTCCAGGGCGAATCCGGGCAAGCTCAATATCGCGTCGGCGGGTATCGGCGGGCTTGATCACCTGGCGGGCGAACTCTTCAAGATGCAAACCGGGGCGACCTACACCATGGTCCCGTACAAAGGCAGCGGCCCGGCCATGACCGCCCTGTTGAGCGGAGAGATCAGCGGCAGCCTGACCACATTGGTGACCGGCATCCCGCATGTGAAGGCCGGACGGCTGCGGGCGCTAGGCGTAACGACCACCACGCGCTCCCGCGCGCTTCCGGATGTGCCTCCCATCGGGGAAACGGTGCCCGGGTACGAAGTGGTTCATTGGTACGGCTTGTGGGGGCCGAAGGGCTTGCCCGCGCCCATCGTCACGACGTGGAACCGCGAAGTCGCCAAGGTGCTGCGCACGAGCACGACCCAGAAGTGGCTGGAAGACCAGGGGCTGGAACCCGCCGCCGGGCCGCCGCAGGAGTTCACGGAACGACTCCGCCTCGACGTCGCCAAGTGGAAAAAAGTGGTCAAGGAAGCACGGATTACCATCAACCAATGACTAAGAGGCCGTTTCAGATTGACTGAAACGGCCCCTGACATAGGGGAGTATGAGGGGAGTATCCCCTCATTTCGTTATCGTCTCTAAGGGCTGACCAGCACACATGCGCATCCACAACCTTTACACCGACGCCAAAGGCGAATCGCACTTCCGTGACATCGAGATCGAGTGGGTCGAGGAGCGGCGCGGCAGCAAGCTCTCGAAGCGACTGCCCGCCAACGGCATCATCTTCCGCCAGACGCAGCCGGAAAACGACCTCAACTGGCATAACGCGCCGCGCCGGCAGTACATCGTGAACCTGGATGCAGGGGTGCAGATCACCGCCAGTGACGGCGAAGCCCGTGTCATCGGCGCCGGGGAAGTCATCCTGGTCGAGGACACGACCGGCAAGGGCCACTTGTCGAAGGGGCTCGGCAAGCTGCGGCATAGCATCTTCATACCGATTGACTAGCGGCGGGGCTGCCCGACGGGTAGGCGAACGCCAAGGATGAAGGATGAACGTGGAAGGATGACCCCCCGCTACGCGTGAAGGCTTAAGGTCGCGAAGGAACCGCGCCAAGTGTTGTTAAATCCGGACGCTGCGCGCCGGTTTAACTCCGCCTGTTCGAACGGACGGAGTGACCGCCGTTCAACACGCGGGACACTTCGGACTTTCGACTTTCGGCTTCGACAAATGGGCGTACGCACATTTGTCAGTGACGGGGTTTGGCGCGATACTTTCCTCGGAAACCGTGGTCTGTCCCCGGTTTCGCGCGAGTTCGACGTGATCGAAATGCGCCGAACCTGGCACTTCGACGTGGCGGTCCGGCTGTACTGATTTTTCTTAAACGGCCCTTTGCGGCCGAAAAATGCCCGTTCAAGCGCAAACAAGCGGCCTGTTTCGGCCGCTTGTTTTCTTGATCAAAGCGTTGCCGTGGTCCGTCCTTGCATTGTGGATCTGTAGTTATTATTGTGATTTGATGCCCGCCGTCTTGATCACCTTGGCCCACTTCGCGGTTTCATCGCGTATTTCCTGAGAAAATTTCTGCGGCGTATTGCCCACCGGTATGCCGCCGTCCTCGGTGATGCGCGCGACGATGTCGGGCTGGTTCAACACGGCAACGGTTTCCTTGTGCCATAGCGCGATGATCGCCGCCGGCGTGCGTGCCGGCGCCGCCAATCCGTACCACGATTGCGATTCGAAGCCGGGAAATCCCGATTCGTGAAACGTCGGCATGTCGGGCAGCGCGGCGATACGCTGCAGGCCCGCAGTAGCCAACGCACGCAGGCGTCCGCCCTTGATGTGTGGCAGGAACACGGACGGATTCGCGAGCATCAAGTCGGCTTCGTTGCTCAGCACGCCGATTACCGCAGGGCCGGCCCCTTTGTACGGAATCGTGATGATGTCGATGCCGGTTGTTTGTCTGAACAATTCCATCGTTAGCGTGCCAGGCGAACCGGTGCCGGACAGCGCCCATCGCAGCTTGCCGGGATTGGCTTTTGCGTAAGGCGCAATCTCCTGTATTCGGCTGATCGGCAGCGCAGAACGCGAGACCAGCATATTGGCCACGTTCGCGAATTTGGTAATCGGCGTGAAATCCCTGATCGGATCGAAGGGGATCTTTTGCAGGCTTCCGGTAACGGTCATTACCGCTACCGCCGCGACCAATAGCGTGTAGCCGTCCGGATTGGCCCTGGCGACAATTTCGCCTGCGATGACACCACCGCCCCCGCCTCGATTGTCATACAGGATTTGCTGTCCCAGCCGGTCGGTGAGCTTGGCTGCGATTGGGCGCGCGACCATGTCGGTGCCGCCTCCCGGTGCGAATGGAACGACCCAGCGAACCGGTTTATTCGGGTAGGCACCGACTTGCGCCAACGCGCCTGATGCGCCAGCCAGGGCGATAATTGCCGCGAGCTTGATGCCTATCCTCATCACTGCTCCCCCTCGGTAGGCGGCCATTATGCTCGCTAAAATAAGAGGACGCAGCAGGCTCGCAGGGAAAAGGAGACGCACACCCCACTAATTCCTTCCGCCTTCTGAGTCCACGGGTCAGGTCTTGCCTTTTTCCTGATAAATCAACCCAACCAAGCGCGCATGGTTGATACCACCCTTGGCGTTGTCTTCGCGTTCTTGGGTTTCCGAATAATTTCCTTAGCGGCCTTTGCGGACTTCGCGACCCGTCGTAATCGTTCCTTCGCGTCCTCCGCGTCCTTGGCGGTGAAGCTTTTCTGTTCCTTGGCGGCCTTGGCGTCTTGGCGGTGAAGCTTTTCGTCACTACGTCACTGCATCAACAAGACCCGAGGCGCCAAGGTTGTTCTAGAATGGTCGAGCCAGTCATTGCAAAGGTCTACATAATGAACTCCGCATTCAAGGAACTCATGGCCATCCGCGGCCGCGGCATGCCCGGGGACGGCGAAGTCACCATCAAGGGACAGGATCCCGTTTTCTCGGCGCGCTTCAAGATCGGCGAGACGACGGCAACCATCCTCGCCGGCGTCGGCGTCGCGGTCACCGACATTCACGAGATGAAGACCGGCAAGCGCCAGAAAGTCGCCATCGACGTGCGTCACGCGGCAGCCACCTGCCAGAGCTCCAAGCTAATGACCCGGCAGGCCGCAGACGGTGGCTGGAATGTGGTGAACTCGCCGTCCATGGAACATATGCGCTCCATCACGCAGCCCTGGCGCTGCAAGGACGGCCGTTGGTACCTGCCGCATTTCAACCTGCCCCATCTCCACGACCGGGTGATCGGCGTGTTGAAGTGCGAGTCCAACGCTGATGCCGTTGCCAAGACGATCGCGAAATGGGACTCGCACGACCTGGAAGAAGCGGTCGCCGCGGCGCGGGCCTGCGGCTCGATCATCCGCTCCAACGCAGAATGGCTCGAGCATCCGCACGGGAAAATGCTCTCCGGCAAGCCGCTGGTCGAGATCACCAAGATCGGCGACAGCGACCCGATACCTTTCCCCAAGGGCGGCCGGCCGCTCTCGGGAATCAAGGTGCTCGACCTGACGCGCATCCTCGCCGGGCCGATCGCGGCGCGCACGCTGGCCGAAAACGGCGCAGACGTGCTGATGGTTACCGCCAAGCATCTGCCGCAGGTGCCGGAGCACATCATGGATACCAGTCACGGCAAGCGGAGCTGCTTCCTGAACCTCACCAATCCCGAGGACGTGGCGACGATCAAGCAACTCGCCCGCAACGCCGACGTCTTCAGCCAGGGCTACCGCCCCGGCATCATGGACAAGCACGGGATGACTCCCGAGGAGCTTGCCAAAGTGCGCCCCGGGATCATCTATCTCTCCATCAGCTGCTACGGCTACGGCGGCCCGTTCACGAACCGCGGCGGCTGGGAGCAGATCGCCCAGTGCGCGACCGGCATCTGCCTCGACAACGGCGACGAGCGGCCGAAGCTGCTGCCGGCCTCAGCGTGCGACTACACGACCGGCTACAACGGCGCTTACGGCGTGTTGCTCGCGCTGGCCCGGCGCGCGCGCGAAGGCGGTTCGTACCACGTTCGCGTCTCGCTCTGCCGGTCAGGCATGTACATCTACAAGCAGGGCCACGTGAGCTACGACAGGCCCGACCTGGGGATAACCAAGGCGGACCTCGACTCGCTCTTGATCGAAACGAAGGGCGGCCACGGCACGCTCAGGCACCTGCGCCCCGTGCTGAGCCTCTCTGAAACCAAGCCGTATTGGGACAAACCTTCTCCGGTGCTGGGGTCGAGCCAGCCGGAATGGCTCGCTTAGCCGGCAAGGATGAAGGATGAACGTGGAAGGATGATCCCCCGCTACGCGTGCAGGTCTGGGAGTCCCGGCCTGTCACTACCATCCGGTCAGGCTACCGGCCGAAGGTAACGATAGACCGGAACTCTGAACGCAATCACACGAAGTGTGAGGGTCATCCTTCCACGTTCATCCTTCATCCTTCGCTACTTGGGCTTCAGCCCCGCGTCCTGCACCAGCTTCGTCAGCGTCTGGATCTGGGCGCGCAGTATCTTGTTGTATTCCTCGGGCGTGCTCGCATCGACGACATAGCCGATGCCCTGCGTCCGCTCGCGGATGTCGGGGAGATCGAGGACGCGCCCGACCTCTTTGCTGATCCGGTTCACGATGGCCGGCGGCGTCCCGGCGGGCGCCAGCAATCCGTGCGATGTTTCAGGCCGCTTGAACTCGGCCAGCATCTCGCCCAGCGCCGGCACGTCGGGCAATGCGGGCGTGCGCTGCGGCGAGGTCACCGCCAGCGCCAGTAACCTCCCATCCTTGATGAACGGCAGCAACACGCCCAGGGTCCCGATGTGATAGTGAATGCGCCCGGCCAGCACCTCGATCGTCGCCTCCGGCCCGCCCTTGAACGCGACGTGCACGGACTTGATCCCGGCGACGACATTGAATCTTGCCCCGCTCAAGTGGGCCGCGGACCCGGTCGGACTGGTGCCGAAGATGAGCTTGCCGGGTTGCCCCCTGCCGAGCGCAATGAAGTCGTTGATGGATTTCACGCCCAGCGCGGGCGCCACGACCAGCACGTTGGTGGTGAAACCAATCTGGGAGATGCCGGCGAAGTCCTTGATCGGGTCGAAAGGCAAGCCGCCGGACTGCAGCGCCGCGCTGATCACGAAATTCGGCAGGGCATACAAAAGCGTATGGCCGTCCGGCGCGGCCCTGGCGACCGGAGTCCCTGCCAGTACGCCCTGCGCGCCCGGCCGATTGTCCACGATTATCGGCTGCCCCCAGCTCTCGCTCATTTTCTGGCCGATCATGCGCGCCAGCATGTCGGGCTGGCTGCCCACCGTGGTCGACACTACTACGCGGATCGGCTTGCTCGGAAAATTCTGCTGCGCGCGGGGAATACCCGGCACTGACGCGAGCACAATGCCCGCCACGACCAGGGCTATGAAAGCTGACGTTCTCATTTTTGCCTTTTGCCTTTTGCTTTTTGCATTTTGCATTTTGTTCTTGAAGGGACGCGCCACCGTCAATCCACCCGCGCGCCGCTGTCCTTGATCACCTGCCCCCATTTCGCCTGCTCGCCCTTGATATAGGCGGCGAATTGCTCGGGCGCGCTCGTCATGATATCGGCCCCGAGCGCGCCGATGCGGTCGCGCGCGTCGGGCGACGCCATCAGCTTGACGATTTCGCTGTTGAGCCGCGCCACGATGTCCTTCGGCATGGCGGACTGCCCCAGGATTCCCCACCACGAGATGACCTCGAAGCCCGGGTAACCGGACTCGGCGATGGTCGGCACGTCCGGCAGCGATGGCGAGCGCTGCAGGCTGCCGACGGCCAGCACGCGCACTCGCCCGGCTCGCTGAATCTGCGCGGTAGAGAGCGCGGAGGTGAACATCAACACGACGTGACCGGCAGCGAGATCCGCCAGCCCGGGGGCCGCGCCCTTGTACGGCACGTGCACGATATCCATGCGCGTGGTCTTCTTCAGGAGCTCCATCCCGAGATGGCCCGCGCTGCCGCTGCCGGTGGACGCATAGTTGAGCTGCCCGGGCTTCGAGCGCGCGAGCGAGACGACTTCCTTCAACGAGTTGACCGGCAACGAAGGATGGATCGCCAGCGCATGGGGTGACGCGAACACGAGGCTGATCGGAGCGAAGTCGCGCGCCGGCTCGTAGCCGACCTTGGTAAGACCCGGGCTGATCGCCAGGTTGCCGGTCTGGCCGATCACGAGCGTATGTCCGTCCGGCGGCGCCTTCGCGGCCAGCTCCAGCCCGATGGTCCCGTTTGCGCCGGGACGATTGTCCGGGATGGCCTGCTGCCCGAAAGCTTCGCCGAGCTTCTGGGCGACGTAGCGCCCACCGATGTCGGTCGCGCCGCCGGGCGGAAAGGGAATGATGATCCGCAGCGGCCTGGACGGATACGCCTGCGCCGCGACGAGACCGGGCGCAGCAAGCGCGACGAAGGTGGCCACAACCCAAATACGTGTGCTCATACCTATCCCCTCCCCCTAGCCATAATATGCCACACGAAAGACAACCCTGTAGCAGATTGCGCGATGCGCAAGTATCATCCTTCCACGTTCAGCCTTCATCCTTAGAGGTAATAATGTTCGATATCCGATTGTCCGACGAGCAGCGGGAATTCCAGAAACTCGCGCGTGATTTCGCGCAGAAGGAGATCAAGCCGGTCTCCTTTGCACTCGACCAGGAGCCGCAGTGGGAGAAGCGCGTCCCGATCGAGCTCCTCAAGAAAGGCTCCCAGCTCGGATTCCGCACCTTCGTGCTGTCGGAGGAGAACGGCGGCGCCGGCGCCTCCGACCAGCTCACGAACTGCCTGGTCGCCGAGGAACTCTCCGCCGGCGACATCGGCACGGCCTACTACTTCATGCTGACGGCGCGGCGCGCCCGCGACTGGTTCGAGCTGCGCATGACGCCCGAACAGAGGGCCTATTTTCTGCCCAGGTTCGTGAGCGACGACCTCTACTTCACGACCGTCGCGATCCACGAGCCCGACACGGATCTCGGCTTCGACTACTTCACCGAGACGCCCGCGACCGCCAGGTTCAAGACCCGGGCCACCGAACAGCCCGACGGGTCGTGGATCATCAACGGCGCGAAGAACTTCCAGACCGTCGGCTACATGGCGAAACTCCTCGTGGTCATGGCCCAGACCCCGGAGGGCGCGAAGCCCTTCCTCGTCGAGGGCGATTCGAAGGGGCTCGTGCGCCGCCCGATGTCGAAGATCGGGCGCCGCGTCGGCGACAACGCGGAGATCTTCTTCGACGACGTGCGGGTGCCGAAAGGCCGCATCCTGCCGCCGGCGCCGAAGGGGCGCACCGACATGGGCACCCACCTGGTGATCGCGTCGCTCACGCTCGGCCTCGGGCGCGCCGCGCTGGAGGAAACGCTCAAGTACACCCAGGAGAGGGTCTCCGGCGGCAAGCCCATCATCCAGCACCAGGCGGTGGGCCTGTTTCTCGCCGAGATGGCGATGAACCTCGAGGCGGCGCGGCGGCTGATCTGGACGGCGGCGTGGGTGAAGGACCATCCGGAAGCCATCGCCGATGGCAGCGTCGAGCAGAAGCCCTACGAGCACATGGCTCTGGCATTCACCGGGACGGCGGTGAAGCGCCTGACCGAGCAGGGCATGGAGCTCTTCGGCGGCATGGGCGTGATCGCGGGCATGCCGATCGAGAAGTACGTGCGCGACGCGCTGATCCAGAAGCACATCTCGTTCCCGTTCATGTCGCGCTTCAAGATCACCGAGCAGCTGGCGGGCTACCAGCGGAAGGTGCCGCCGTTCATCGGCGCCAACTAGCAAGGCGGAAAGGCGTGAGTGGTGAGCGGTGAGTGGACTCCCGCGCACCGCGCGGGGTAAATTCACTTTCGCCTTTCGACTTTCGACTTAGAATTACGCCATGTCCGAAGACCAGGTTTGGGCCTTCCCGGAGTCGGTTCAGCCCAAGGCCGACCAGACCCAGTTCGACCTCGAGCGCGCGTTCGACGCGGTGGTGCTGGTGCGCGCGGAAATCCCGGAAGACGCGTACAGCGCGGCCACGCTCGGCACCGAACGCAGCGGCTACGGCGCGGTGATCCGCGAGGACGGCCTCGTCGTCACCATCGGCTATCTCATCAACGAGGCCACGCAGATCTGGCTCACTACCAACCGCGGCGCCTCCGTCGCCGGCTACCCCATGGCCTACGACCCGATGACGGGATTCGGCCTGATCCAGCCCCTGGGCAAGCTGGCCGCGCCGCACCTGCCGCGCGGCCTCTCGTCCGACGTCAAGGTCGGCGACTCGGCGTTCGTGATCGGCCACGGCGGCCGCGCCCACTCCCTCCGGACAAAAATCATCGGGAAGCACGAATTTGCCGGCTACTGGGAATACGTGCTCGACGAGGCGTTGTTCACCGTGCCGGCGCATCCGCAGTGGGGCGGCGCGGCGCTGCTCGACGCGCAGGGCAACCTGGTCGGCACCGGGTCGCTGCTGGTGCAGCAGGAAATCAACGGCCAGCACATTCACGTCAACATGTTCGTGCCGATCGATCTCCTCAACCCGATCCTCGATGCCATGCTGCAGACCGGCCGCAGCCCGCACCCGCCCCGCCCGTGGCTGGGCATGCGCACGCTGGATCCGGCAGGCAAGCTGGTGGTCGACAGGCTTTCTCCGGGCGGCCCGGCCAGCCGCGCCGGCGTCCGGCCCGGCGACCAGGTGCTTGCTGTCGGCGGTACCAAGGTGCAGGGCCTGGCGGAATTGTTCCGGGCCGTGTGGCGACTGGGCACGGCCGGAGTCGAGGTGCCGCTCACCCTCTCGCGCGCCGGCGACGAGATCAGCATCACGATCAAGTCGGCGGACCGGAATGATTTTGTCCGGAAGCCCAGGTTGCATTGAGACAAAGTTCTTAGGGGTTGCCGGCCTGGCAATGCTGGCGGCCGCGGCCAGCGCCTGCGGGCAGGCATTCCCCGCAAGGCCGGTGCGCATCGTCACGTCCGAGCCCGGCAGCGGCACCGATCTCGTGGCTCGCCTCGTCGCCCAGGGTCTCACGGAACGACTGGGCAGGCAGGTGATCGTGGAGAATCGCGGCGGCATGGTGTCGGGAGAGGTCGTGCTGAAAGCGGCGCCCGACGGCCATACCCTGCTCGTCAGCGGCACCTCCCTGTGGCTTGCGCCGTTCCTCCGGGATAGCGCCACCTACGATCCACTGCGGGATTTCTCGCCGGTCACGCTTGCGGCCAGTTCGCCCAGCGTGCTCGCGGTACACCCCTCGCTGCCCGCTGAGTCGGTTCGGGACCTGGTGGCGCTTGCGAAATCACGGCCGCGCGAGCTGAACTACAGCTCCGGTTCGACCGGCGCTCCGACGCACCTGTCGGCCGAACTGTTCAAATCCATGGCGGGCGTCGACATCGTGCGCATAACCTACAAGGGAACCGGTCCCGCCATCAATGCACTGGTGGCGGGCGAGGTGCAGCTCATGTTCGTCACGACCAGCACAGCGGCGCCGCACGTCCGCGCGGGCAGGCTGAGAGTCCTGGCGGTGACGACAGCGCAGCCATCCGCGCTTGCGCCCGGCCTGCCCACCGTCGCGGCCAGCGGCCTGCCCGGCTACGAGGCGACCGCGCTGTTCGCCATGTTCGCCCCGGCAAAAACGCCGGCGACGCTCGTGGTGCTGCTCAACCGGGAGATCGTGCAGTTGCTGGGCAGTCCGCAGGTGCGCGAGCGGCTCTTCAACGCCGGCACGGAAGCGATCGGCAGCTCGCCGGAAGCGCTCGCCGCGACCATGCGTTCGGACATGGCGAAGTGGGGCAAGCTGATCCGGGCGGCGGGGTTACGCGACGGTTAATGCGGAACGGCTAAAGCTTCACCGCCAAGGCCGCAAAGGCCGCGAAGGAACAGAAAAGCCTCACCGCAAAGGACGCGGAGGACGCAAAGGAAAATAAGAGCTTCACCGCGAAGGAAATAATAATAAGGTCAAAAACAAAACCCGAAGGTCGCGAAGGAACTGCGCCAAGGGTGGCTACAAGAAAACTCCCACGATTAAGCGCAATAAGGCGGCATGTTTGGGCCGCCATTTTTTTCTGATCAATGCGTTGCCGTGGGCGACCCTGCATTGCCTGGCGTCCTGGCGTCTTGGCGGTTAAATTACTGTTCTGTTCTTCTTGGCGGTTTTGGCATCTTGGCGGTTCAGTTTTTCAATCCGTCCTGGCAACGCGGAAACCACGGATATAGACCCGGATAACCGTGGGGCTCCCGACGCGGTACGCGGTGCGCAAGCCCAGTGGAGCGTCTTCCCAGGATCCGCCGCGCACCGCGCGATGGGAACAATCGCCGGCAGCCCACGCGCTCCCATCCGCCGGTGCGCCGCTGTAGTTTCCGTTCCAGCAGTCCTGCGTCCATTCCCACACGTTGCCCAGCATGTCGTGGAGGCCGAACGCGTTGGCACGATAGCTGCCAACCGGGGCGGTGAAAGCGTAGCGGTCATTGCAATCGGCGAATGCCCAGCTGCCCGCGCCAGGGACCTGCGCCCTGGTCGTGAGATCAGCGCCGTTGGCATAGTCACAGGACCCGTCTCTGGCGTCGCCCCAAAACCGCGCCGTCGTCGTGCCGGCCCGCGCCGCGTATTCCCATTCGGCTTCGGTCAGCAAACGATAGCTTCTGCCGGTCCTCTGGCCGAGCCACGCCGCATAGGCGCTGGCATCGTCCCAACTGACGCACACCACGGGGTGCGTGTCGTCCTGGGCATAGCCGGTGTTGCGCCAGTCCCTGGCCGGGTCTTTCTCAAAACCGGGCCCGGTCCAGACGAAACAACCGTCGCTGCCGCGTCCGGTCGCCTGCGCAAAGACCCGGTACTGGCCCCGCGTCACCTCGAATTTCCCCGCGGAGAAACGCTTCACGGTTACCCCGTGCTGGGGCTGGCTGCG
Organism: uncultured Streptomycetaceae bacterium; assembly: GCA_964521405.1. GTDB lineage: Bacteria > Pseudomonadota > Gammaproteobacteria > Burkholderiales > SG8-41 > SG8-41. The sequence goes on from CAZFRR010000205.1 coordinate 17,811, forward strand.
GTTACGAAATGAATCGGACAGTCCTTCGCGCTCTTCCTCGCCCGGGGCCGCCCCCATCACGAAACGTCCCGCCGGAATGACCACCATCTCCGGGCAATCCGCGCAATCCTTGAAGACCGTGCCGGGAGCCATGTCCTGCGCCGCCGTCACCGCCGGCAATGCCAACAACAGCAGCACGAACATGAGGACCGATTTCATCGCGCAACGGCCATGTTATCCCTGCAACTGAAACTAAGTTATGCGCGGGTTACTTTGCCCGGAGAAATCCGGGGCAGTTCAATCTGCCCAGGATTTACGAGCATTCTCTTTTTCTGTTGATTTCTTGGCGTCTTGGCGTCTTGGCGGTTAATTTATTGTTCTGCCTTTCTTGGCGGTCTTGGCGGTCTTGGCGGTTCAGTATTGCATCAGCCGACGCGAAACAACCCCCGCTTCGCCTGGTGCAGCCGCTCGAACCCCGTCCGCGTGATGCGTATCAGCTCGCCCACCTGCACCCCCGCCCGCTTGCTCAAGTCCGCCTCGCGCGTGGTGACGTTCGGCTGCACCACCACCGTCATGTTCTCCTCCAGCGTCAGGTCCGGCAGCGGGCCCGCCGGGCGGCTCTTGCAGCCGAGGATGGGCTGGAAATAGCCGCCGCCAAAGCCGTGCATGAGGTCGTCGCAGATGGTGAAGCCGTTCTTTTCGATGACGCCGGTGGCATCCACGAGCTCCTGCATCGTCGCGCCGTGCCGCGCCACCTTCGTAACCGCGTCGAAGGTCGCCTCGGCGGTGTCGTAAAGGTCCCGGTAGAGCGGCGTCGCCTCGGCGTCCACCGTGAAGGTGCGCAGCACCTGGCCCGCGTAGTCCCACCAGAAGGCGGACAGCTCGCAGAACGCCATGTCGCCCTTCTTCACCTTGCGCGGCGAGTGATGCTGCGGCGGCACGTAAATATGAGGTTTGGCCATCGCCGTGACGCCGATGTAATGGATCATCGTGGTGCCGCCGTGCTTGATATACGCGCTCTCGACGATCGCGCCCAGCTCGCGCTCCGTCAGCCCGGGCCGGGTTCCGGCGAGCAGCGCCGCGAGCCCGGCATCGGACAGCGCCGCGCCGATGCGCAGCCAGTCGAGTTCCTCCTCCGACTTGATCATGCGCAACCGGATGTACTCCGCGTCGAGCCCCACCATCGTGAAGTGTTCCTCGAGCCGGCGATATTTTGCGACCACCAGCGGCCCGATGATGCCGACGCGCTTCGCGCCGCGGCGCTTCAGCTCGTCGATCATCTTCTGAAGACCGCGGTGCTCGCCCCACACCACGTCCATGTGGGCGCCGATCTTCTTCGCCAGCGGGAAATGGTTGACCCATTCCACCGACATCCACATCTTCTCGCCCGGCTTGAAGACGACGTAGGCCTCGACCGTGCCCGGCCAGCCGGTCACCCACTGCGGCGCGTTGCCGGTGCGGTGGTCGGTGATTACCAGCAGGTGATCCAGGCTGTTCTTCTCCATCAGCGCTGCCAGCTTGTTATGGCGCCTGGAGTACTCCGCGTTTGAAAAACGCGGATACTCCTGCGCCATGATCGCCTTGAGCCGAGGCTCAAGTCTCAACGGCGTGAATGGTGAATGGTGAATGGTGAATGGATTGCGCTTCGCGCCTCGCTTCCGACTCATTGTCTATCTGCTCCTGCGCACATAATCAGCCAATTCTTCATAAACGCCTCGGCGGTGCCCGATGGCGACGATGCGAATGATTCTTCGCGGCCGGTCGAGCGCATAAACGATCCTGAAGCGCTTGACCC
>CAZFRR010000206.1:0-7652 GCA_964521405.1 uncultured Streptomycetaceae bacterium
CCATATCACCGATCTCGCCTGGCGCCGCGTGAAGCATCCTTCGGAAATCCTCACGGTGGGCGACGAGGTCGAGGCCAAGGTGTTGAAGTTCGACCAGGAGAAGAACCGCGTCTCTCTCGGGATGAAGCAACTGGGCGAGGACCCGTGGGTCGGGCTCTCGCGCCGCTACCCGCCCGGCACGCGGCTGTTCGGCAAGGTTTCCAACCTGACCGATTACGGCGCGTTCGTCGAGATCGAGCCGGGCATCGAGGGCCTGGTGCACGTCTCCGAGATGGACTGGACCAACAAGAACGTCCATCCGTCCAAGGTGGCGCAGCTGGGCGACGAGGTCGAAGTCATGGTCCTCGAGATCGACGAGGAACGGCGCCGCATCTCGCTCGGCATGAAGCAGTGCATGCCCAACCCGTGGGAAGAGTTCGCCATGAACCACAAGAAGGGCGACAAGGTCCACGGGCAGATCAAGTCCATCACGGATTTCGGGATTTTCATTGGGTTGCCCGGCGGCATCGACGGCCTGGTGCACCTCTCTGATCTTTCCTGGGGGAAGCCCGGCGAGGAAGCCGTGCGCGATTACAAGAAGAGCCAGGATGTCGACACCGTGGTGCTTTCGATCGACGTCGAGCGCGAGCGCATCTCGCTCGGCATCAAGCAGATCGAGGGCGACCCCTTCAACAGCTTTATCCAGGCTCACGACAAGAATTCGCTGGTCAACGGCACCGTCAAGTCCATTGATGCCAAGGGCGCTGTCATCCTGCTCGACTCCGACGTGGAGGGCTACCTGAGGGCGTCGGAAGTGGCGCGCGAGCGCGTGGAGGACATCCGCACGCGGCTGAAGGAAGGCGACAAGGTGGCGGCGATGATCATCAACGTCGACCGCAAAAACCGCACCATCAATCTCTCGATCAAGGCGAGAGACGTGGCGGAGGATTCCGAGGCCATGAAGAAGCTCTCCGCGGAAAAGCAGGCGTCGACCGGCACCACCAACCTCGGCGCACTGCTCAAGGCCAAGCTGGATACCGCCAATACTCAACAATAAGCAAGAGGAAGCACCATGACCAAATCCGAGTTGATCGCAAAGCTGGCGGTGCGCTATCCGCAGCTGGTGGCGAAGGATGCGGAGCTCGCGGTGAAGATGATCCTGGACGCCATGGGGAAGAGCCTGGCGCAGGGGCAGCGCATCGAGATCAGGGGTTTTGGCAGTTTCGGACTGAATTACCGGCCCCCCCGCACCGGGCGCAACCCGAAATCGGGGGAAAAGGTGCAGGTGCCGGCCAAGTACGTGCCTCACTTCAAGGCGGGGAAGGAACTGCGTGAGCGGGTGGATATCAAGAAATAAGCGGCACCCGGCATCGCTTGACTGCAAACGGCATCATCGAAAGATCATGCCGTTTTTTTTCGCATGAGGAATGCGCCGGGTCTGGGTCCGGCGTATTCCTGACGGGAGCTTCGGCTATGCGTTACCTCCTACTGGTGCTCAAGTTCGCCCTGTTCGTGCTGGTGCTGGCGTTCGCGCTCAAGAACACCGACTTGGTGACCGTGCGCTACTATTTCGGGGGCGAGTGGCAGGCGCCGCTCGTCTTCGTGCTGCTGGTCGCCTTTTGCGCGGGAATAGCGGCAGGTCTGTTTGCCGGACTTCACCAGCTCTTCCGGCAGCGCCGCGAGATTGCCTCGCTGAAACGCGAGCTGAACCAGGTCTCCCGGGGCGGCGCCGGGAGCGGGGCGCAATGGATCGGGGCTGACGGCACGTGATGGAAATTGAGTACTGGTGGCTGCTCGCGCTGCCTCTCTTCTTCGCGCTGGGCTGGCTCGCCGCGCGCGTCGATATCAAGCAACTGCTGCTGGAGTCGCGCGCGCTGCCGCGCTCGTACTTCAAGGGCCTCAACTTCCTGCTGAACGAGCAGCCCGACAAGGCGATCGAGGCCTTCATCGAGGTGGTCAAGGTCGATCCCCAGACCATCGAGCTCCATTTTGCGCTGGGCAGCCTCTTCCGGCGCCGCGGCGAAGTCGAGCGCGCGATCCGCATGCACCAGAACCTGGTCGAGCGCCCGGACCTCGCGGCCGAGCAGAAGCTTGCCGCACTCTTCGAGCTCGCCCAGGATTATTTCAAGGCGGGCCTCCTCGACCGGGCGGAGGAATTGTTCGCGAAGCTCGAGACCACCGCGTACGCCGAGCAGGCGCTGCGCTTCCTGCTGGAGATCTACGAGCAGGAGAAGGAGTGGCACAAGGCCATCGGCATCGCCGGCAAGCTCGAGACCGTGACCGGGCGCTCGCACCAGAAGGAAATCGCCAACTTCTGCTGCGAGCTGGCGATCAACGAGACGATGCACTCGCGCCCTGACGCCGCGCGCCCCCACCTCACGCAAGCGCTGGCGCACCACCGGCTCTGCGTGCGCGCGAACATGCTGCTGGGCGATCTGGAGGCCGCGGCCGGCCGCCCGGAAGTGGCGATCGAGGCCTGGAAGCGCATCGAGAGCCAGAATCCGCACTATCTCGCGCTGATCGCGGAGCGGCTCTACGGCGCGTTCAAGCAGCGCGGCAAGGTCGAGGAGGGCGTCAACCTGCTGCGGGGTTACCTGGTCAAGTACCCGTCGCTCGACCTGGTCAACGTGGTGTTCCAGGGCACGCTGGAGAGCAAGGGCGCCGAGCCGGCGTACCGCCTGGTGCGCGACGAGCTGCGGCGCATGCCGACGCTGCTGGGGCTGGACAAGCTGCTCGAGGCGCAGTTGCTGGATGCGCCGCTCGAGCGCCGCCGCGATCTCGAGCTGGTGAAGGAACTCGTCAACCAGCATACCCGTGGGCTCGCCCTCTACAAGTGCGACAACTGCGGTTTCCGGGCCCGCCAGTATTACTGGCATTGCCCGGCGTGCGCGGCGTGGGAAACCTACTCGCCGCGCCGAACCGAAGAAGCTAGATTGCCGGCGTGAGCGACCCCCGCATCATCGTCGCCCTGGACTATCCCGACGCGAAGGGCGCGCTCGAGCTCGCCTCCCGGCTCGACCCGGCGCTATGCCGGCTGAAGGTCGGCAAGGAGCTCTTCACGGCGGCGGGACCGGCGCTGCTCGCCCAGCTGCGCAAGCCGGGGTTCGGCATCTTTCTCGACCTCAAGTACCACGACATTCCGAATACGGTAGCTGCGGCTTGCCGCGCGGCGGCGGAACTGGGCGTGTGGATGGTGAACGTACACGCCCTCGGCGGCCGTGCCATGATGACTGCGGCGCGCGAAGCGCTCTCTGGCGGCGTGGCGCGCCCCAGAATTGCCGCGGTGACGCTGTTGACCAGCATGGGCGCCGGCGACTTGAAGGACGTCGGGCTCGGCGGCACCCCGCAGGAGGTCGTGACGCGGCTGGCGCGGCTGGCCCAGGAATGCGGGCTGGACGGCGTGGTGTGCTCGCCTCAGGAAGCCGGCGCCCTGCGCCGGCAATGCGGCAAGGCCTTCACGCTGGTGACGCCCGGCATCCGCCCCGCGGAATCCGAGCAGGACGACCAGCAACGCATCGCCACGCCGCGCCAGGCGATCGCGGACGGCGCCGATTACCTCGTCATCGGCCGGCCGATCACCCGCGCTCCCGATCCGCTGGCGGCCCTAAGCGCCATCAACGCTGAAATCGCGGGATAATCCACGAATGAAGGCAAAAGGCAAAAGGCAAAAGGCCAATACGCGGCGCAGTGGCCTGGATCCCTCGTCCTGCAGGAACGCGCGTGTTCTGGTCGTCGGTGACGCCATGCTGGACCGTTATTGGGTCGGGGAAGTGGAGCGCATTTCACCCGAGGCGCCCGTGCCCATCGTCAGGATCATCCGGGAAGAAGAGCGGGCGGGCGGCGCCGCGAACGTTGCGCGCAACGCGGCCGCACTGAACGCCCAGGTGACCCTGCTTTCCGTCGTGGGCGCCGACGAGCCTGGCGCGCGGCTGGAAAAACTGCTCAAGCGGGAGCGCGTCAACGCACAACTGCACCGCGACCGTGGCATCAGGACTACCGTGAAGCTGCGCGTGATCGGCGGCCGCAACCAGCAACTGCTGCGGGTGGATTTCGAGACCGCGCCCAGCCACGAAGTGCTCGCTTCCAAGCTGCGCGACTTCGAGAAAATCCTGGGGGACGTGGATGTCGTGATCCTGTCCGATTACGGCAAGGGCGGCCTCACGCACATCGTGAAGATGATTGCCATGGCGCGACGCGCCGGTAAGACGGTGCTGGTGGATCCCAAGGGCGACGATTACTCGCGCTACCGCGGCGCCACGCTGATTACGCCGAATCGTTCGGAATTCCGCCAGGTGGCGGGCGCCTGGAAGGACGAGCGCGAGTTGGCGGAACGCGCCCAGCAGCTGCGGCGCAAGCTCGAAGCGAAGGCATTGCTCGTCACGCGCGGAGCAGAGGGCATGACGCTCTTCCAGGAAGGCGCGCGGTTCCACGTCGCGACGCGGGCGCGCGAAGTCTCCGACGTGAGCGGCGCTGGTGACACCGTGATTGCAACGCTGGGAGTGGCGTTGGCAAGCGGCGCGGGCATGAAAGAAGCAGTGCGGTTAGCCAATAAAGCGGCCGGCATCGTGGTCGGGAAATTTGGCACCGCTGTTGTTTCGCCGCGCGAGCTGTTCGGCGAAACAACGAACAGGAAATAGGAGGCGACGCGTGTATTACGTTGTCACGGGGGCAGCGGGATTCATCGGGTCCAATCTGGTGAAAGCGCTCAACGAGCGCGGCATCACGGACGTACTGGCCGTGGACGACCTCCGGGACAACGCCAAGTTTGCGAACCTGACCGACTGCGAGATCGCGGATTACCTCGACAAGGACGAGTTTCTCGAGAAGCTCGAGGAGGGGGACTTCAACGGCCAGGTGAGCGCCATCCTGCACCAGGGCGCGTGCTCGGACACCACCGAGACCGACGGGCGCTACATGATGGATGCCAATTACCGCTATTCGCGCAAGCTGCTCGACTATTGCATCGCCGAGGAAGTTCATTTCATCTATGCGTCCTCGGCGGCCGTCTACGGAGGCAACCGCGAGTTTCGCGAGGTGCGGGAGCACGAGGCGCCCCTCAACATCTACGGCTTTTCCAAGTTCCTGTTCGACCAGCTGGTGCGGCGGCGCTTTGAAGAGCGCACCGCGCAGATCGTCGGGCTGCGTTATTTCAACGTCTACGGCGAGCGCGAGAGCCACAAGGGGCGCATGGCTTCCGTCGCGTATAACTTCTTCAACCAGTACCGCGGCACCGGGCAGGTGCGGTTGTTCGCCGGCAGCGGCGGCTACGGCGACGGGGAGCAGCGGCGCGATTTTGTATCGGTGGAGGACTGCGTCAGCGTCAACCTGCACTTTCTAGATCATCCCGGGCAGTCGGGCCTCTACAACGTCGGCACCGGCGCGGCGCAGAGCTTCCACGACGTGGCGGTCGCCACGGTCAACGCCTGCCGCAAGGCGCGCAACGAGACGCCGCTCACGCTCGTCGCGATGCGCGAGCGCAGCGTCATCCAGTACATCCCGTTTCCCGACGACCTGCGGGGCCGCTACCAGAGCTATACCCAGGCCGATATTTCCGCGCTGCGGGCTGCCGGCTACGGTGCTCCTTTCCTCACGGTGGAAGAGGGCGTCTCGCGCTACATCCAGAAGCTGCTGGCTGCGCGCGCCTGATCCTCCCACTGCGGGTGATGCGGGTCTGATAACCGGATAGCCGAAGCGGGTTTTCGTTCTGAAACCGGCGGGTCAGTTATCATTAGCATCATGGATACGCGACTCTCCGCCGGTTTCAGCACGCTCGAGGACTTCGTCGGCAACACGCCGCTGGTGAAGTTAAAGCGCCTGCCCGGAAAGACCAGCAACACGCTGCTGCTGAAGCTCGAAGGCAACAATCCCGCCGGCTCGGTCAAGGACCGCCCGGCATTCTCCATGATCCGGCGCGCGCAGGAACGCGGCGACATCAGGCCCGGCGCCACGCTGATCGAGCCGACCAGCGGGAACACCGGCATCGCGCTCGCGATGTGCGCGGCCATGATGGGCTACCGCATGATCCTGGTGATGCCGGAGCACCTGTCGGTGGAGCGGCGCCAGACCATGGCGGCTTTCGGCGCGGAGATCGTGCTGACTCCGAAGGAAGGCGGCATGGAAATGGCCCGCGACGTCGCGGAGAAAATGCGCGACGAGGGCAAGGGCGTGATCCTCGACCAGTTCGCCAATCCCGACAATCCGCTGTCGCATTACGAGGGCACAGGCCCGGAAATCTGGCGCGACACGCAGGGCCGCATCACGCATTTTGTCTCGAGCATGGGCACGACCGGCACCATCATGGGCTGCTCGCAGTTCTTCAAGGAGAAGAACCCGAAGATCCAGGTCATCGGCTGCCAGCCCACGGATGGCTCGCAGATACCCGGCATCCGCAAGTGGCCGCAGCAATACCTGCCCAGGATCTGCGACTGGACGCGCGTGGACCGCGTGATCGAGGTTTCCCAGGCCGACGCCGAGGAGATGACCCGCCGCCTTGCGCGCGAGGAGGGCATCTTCGCCGGCATCTCCTCCGGCGGATCGCTGTGGGCGGCGCTGAAGTTGCTGGGTGAAGTGGAAAACGCGGTCATCGTATCCATCGTGTGCGACCGCGGCGACCGTTACCTGTCCACGGGCGTCTTCCCCGGCTGACGTAAGGAAGGGCAATAGACAGGATTAACAGGATTAACAAGATTAACAAGATTCAAACGACAAGACGTGAATACCTCTTGATCCTGGTTTTGGTTTAATCCTGTAAATCTTGTAAATCCTGTCGATTCGTTTTTTGATTTAGGGTTGGTCCCGTCTATTCTTATGATGCCAGTTCTCGCGTTCGACATCGAGACCGTCCCGGACGTCGAGGGGTTGCGCCGGCTGAACGATCTCGACGGGAAGATTTCCGACAGGGACGTCGCCGAGATGGCGTTCCAGTTGCGACGCCAGGCGACTGGCGGCGACTTCCTGCCGCTGCACCTGCACCGCGTCGTCGTCATTTCCTGCGCGCTGCGGGATCGCGACAGCTTCAAGGTGTGGTCGATCGGCGGCGAGAGCGAAGGGGAGCTGATCCAGCGTTTCTTCGATGGCGTGGAGAAATACACGCCCCAGCTCGTATCCTGGAACGGCGGCGGCTTCGACCTGCCGGTGATGCATTACCGCGGCCTGATCCACGGCGTGAGGGCGCGCCGTTACTGGGACCTCGGCGAGGAGGACCGTGAATTCAAGTGGAACAACTACATCAGCCGCTATCACTCCCGCCATCTCGACCTGATGGATCTGCTCGCGCTCTACCAGCCGCGCGCCAACGCGCCGCTCGACGCCCTCGCTCAGTTGATGGGCTTGCCCGGCAAGCTTGGCATGGAAGGCGCCGGGGTGTGGGACGCCTACCAAGGGGGCAAGCTCGCCGAGATCCGCAACTACTGCGAAGCCGATGTCGTCAACACCTACCTCGTCTATCTGCGCTTTCAGTTGATGCGCGGCGCGCTCGACGACGCCCGTCACCGGTCAGAGTGCGAATTGGTGCGCTCGACGCTCGGCAAGTCCACCGAGATGCACTGGAAAGAATTTCTCACGCGCTGGCGCCCCTGAGAAATTCTTGAATAGACCACAAAGTGTATGAAATAAAGATTCGAATCGACAAGAAGCAGAGATTGCGAGCCCGCGTTCGTGGCGTACTTTGACTC
>CAZFRR010000207.1:0-2473 GCA_964521405.1 uncultured Streptomycetaceae bacterium
AGAGAACACAGAGAGATTCAAGGGGTTGAGTCAGCAGGCCACGCTCACCCAATAGGTGAAGCTTGAAAATGACATACGATCTTGTTTTCCTCTGTGAACTCTGTGTTCTCTGTGGCAAACCGCTTTTTCCAGGCTGAAACGACAGGGCACACCGCGGGCGCCGGCAGGCGACGGCACGCGGGGTCGAACGGCATCGAGCTAACATAAGCAGCTTCCACGACCGGACGTTGCATGCCAGGAAAAGCGCATTCCAGCTCACTAACGGCCTTGCTCGAGCGCGCGATGGCGCGGCATCAGGCCGGCGATCTCGCGACAGCGGCGCACGGGTATCTGGAGATTCTGCAGCGCGAGCCGCGGCATTTCGAGGCGCTGCATCAACTGGGCGTGGCCCGGGCGCAGGCCGGCGACACCGCCGACGCCGCGCGTCACCTGACGGCAGCCATTGCGGTCAATCCACGATCGGCGGAGGCGCATCTCCACCTGGCGCATGTCCGGATGGCCGCCGGAGAGTCGCAGGCCGCGCTCGGTGATTACGAGCGGGCGCTGGCGCTGGAACCGGAATATCCGGAAGCGTGGTACGGCCGCGGCAATGCATTGCAGGCGCTGGTGCGTCATGCCGAAGCGGTGGAGAGTTATGGCCGGGCGCTGGCGCTGGCGCCGGCCCGGCCCGAAGTATTGACCCATCGCGGCAATGCGTTGCACGACCTCAAGCGCTTCGACGAAGCCCTGGCCGATTACGACCGGGCGCTCGCGCTGCTGCCGGAGGTCGCGATGCTGCACAACAATCGCGGCAACACGCTGCGGGAGCTGCGGCGCCACGCGGAGGCGCTGGAGAGCCTCGACCGGGCGCTGGCACTGGAACCGGCGTATCTCGATGCCCGGGCCAACCGGGGCAACGTGCTGCAGGACCTGGGGCGCCATCACGAGGCGCTGGAGGAATTCGACCGGGCGCTGGCCCTCGATCCGCGGGTTGCGGCGCTGCACGGCCTGCGCGCCGGCGCGCTGCACGATCTCAACCGTCATGCCGAGGCCGTGGCGAGCTACCAGCGCGCATTGCAGCTGGATCCGGAAAATCCGGAAACGATGTATCACTATGCCATCGTGTTGTGCGACCTTTCGCGCTACCAGGATGCGCTGGCGAGCCTGGATCGCGCGCTTGCACTCAGGCCGGACGACGTGAAGGCGATCAACAATCGCATCCTGTGCCTGCGCGCGCTGCGCCGGCACGAGGAGGCCGCTGCTGCCGCGGCGCACCTGTTGGCGCTGGCGCCGGATTGGGAATATGCGCCCGGGGACCTGTTCGACTCGCGGGCGCATTGCTGCGACTGGGAGGCCCATGCGTCGCGCGTGCAAGAACTGGTACAGGCCGTCGCGCAGGGCCGCAAGGCGGTTTCCTCGTTCGCTTTCCTGGCGGTGACGGCATCGGCTGCGGCGCAGCGCGAGTGCGCGCGGATCTATGCCGCCGACAAATATCCGGCAAGCGCGACGCCGCTGTGGACCGGCGCTCCCTACGCGCACGACCGGATTCGGGTGGCTTATGTGTCGGCGGACTTCCGGGAACACCCGGTCTCCTACCTGATGGCGGGCGTGTTCGAGCGCCACGATCGCCAGCGTTTCGAGATTACCGGGTTCTCGCTGCGGCCCGACGACGGCAGTGCCGCGGGCAGCCGCGTCAGGGTCGCGCTAAGCAACATGGTGGATGTGTTCGGGAAGACCGATGCCGAAATCGCGGCGTTAATGCGCGAACGGGAGATCGATATTGCGGTAGACCTGATGGGCCACACCTTCGGCAGCCGGACCGCGATATTTGCCCACCGACCGGCGCCGGTCCAGGTGAACTACCTCGGCTTTCCCGGCACGATGGGCTCTCAATACCTGGATTACCTCATCGCCGACCCGGTCGTCGTGCCGCCCGGGCAGGAGAACCATTACGCAGAGAAAATCGCCTGGCTGCCGGATTGCTTTCAGGCCAACGATGACCGGCGGCGCATCGGCGCGGTCAGGCCCGCGCGCCCGGCGGTGGGATTGCCGGAGAATGGATTCGTGTTCTGCTGCTTCAACAACAGCTACAAGATCACCCCGCCGGTGTTCGAATGCTGGCTAGGCCTGCTGCAGGCCGCGACAGGCAGCGTGTTGTGGCTGTTCGCCGAGCATCCGGTGGTGGCCCGGAACCTGCGCGCCGCAGCCCAACGGCGCGGCGTCGATCCGCAGCGGCTCGTTTTCGCGGAGCGCGTGCCGTACGCAGAACATCTCGCGCGGCTGCAGTTGGCCGACCTGTTTCTCGATACGGCTCCGTTCAATGCCGGCACCACGGCGAGCGACGCGCTGTGGGCGGGTGTGCCGGTACTGACCTGCCCCGGCGAGGCCTTTGCATCGCGGATGGCGGCCAGCCTGTTGCAGGCGGTCGGCCTGCCGGAATTGATTGCCAGGGATCTGCAAGAATACGCGGCGCTGGCGCTGAAACTGGCTACCA
>CAZFRR010000208.1:0-1571 GCA_964521405.1 uncultured Streptomycetaceae bacterium
GACACCCTTGACGTCATGCGTGCCGCGCTGGGCGAGCAGGCCGCGGAGCGATCGGTCTCAAACTTCATGATCTACCGTGATGTGAAGTTCCCCCGGTTTCGTGGACACCCGAACATTTGTGTTCCAGGAGTCCACAATGGCAAGAAAGCACCCACCTGACACGCCGGAGTTCCGGCGTCAGATGATCGAGCTGGTTCGGTCCGGGCGAAGTCCGGAGAGCCTTGCGAAGGAGTTCGAGCCGACGGCACAGGCGATCCGCAACTGGGTCGCGCAGACCGAGCGTGACGAGGGCCGCCGGGAAGATGGTCCGACAACGGCTGAACGCGACGAGATCAATCGTCTTCGGCGTGAGGTGAGGCAACTCAAGCTGGAGCGCGACATCCTCTCAAAAGCCGCGGCCTGGTTCGCTCGGGAGACGGATGTGATCCCGCCGAAGGATTCAAATTCGTGAGCGCCAACCAGGCCGCATTTCCGATTGCCGCCATGTGCCGTGTGCTGGGCCTCTCGTCCAGCGGGTACTATGCGTGGGCGAAGCGCGCGCCGTCCCGGCGGGCGCAAACGAACGCCGCGCTGACGAAGACGATGCGCACGATCCACGCGGTATCGCACGGAACCTACGGCGCACCGCGGGTCCATGCGGAGCTTGCTTGGGAAGGCACACACGTCAGCAAGAACCGCGTCGCGCGGTTGATGCACGCCGCAGGCATTGTCGGTATCAGCCGCCGCAAGTTTGCGGTGACGACGGTGCGCGATGGCGGGCGGCAAGCACCCGATCTGGTTGATCGCACGTTCACGGCTGATGCACCGAATGTGCTGTGGGTGGCCGATATCACGTACGTTCCGACGTGGGCCGGGTTCGTCTATCTGGCGGTCGTCCTCGATGTCTTCAGCCGCCGGATCGTCGGCTGGTCGATGTCGACAGCGTTGCACACGACGGTCGTGCTCGATGCGTTGAGCATGGCACTGACGAAGCGTCGTCCGAGGGGTGTCATTCATCACTCGGACCAAGGCTCGCAGTATACGTCCATCGAGTTCGGCAACCGCTGCCGCGAGGCGATGGTGCGCCCTTCGATGGGCTCGATTGGCGACTGCTACGACAATGCGATGGCGGAGAGTTTTTTCGCCACGCTGGAATGCGAATTGCTCGATCGCAGCAGCTTCAAGACGCATACCGAGGCGCGCATGGCAGTCTTCGCGTTCATCGAAGGCTTCTACAATCCGCGCCGTCGGCATTCGAGCATCGGATACCTGTCCCCGGTCGACTTCGAGCGGCAGCACGAGGTGCACGCGGCTTCCCCCGGCGCACTCCATCCTGCCGCCGTGCTCGGGGCCCTCAAGGTCAAGCCCTCGCGGGCGCGCAAAGTGCGCGACCTTGACCGCCCCTGCGCGCGACGGCGCGTGGAACGTGCGGGCCGGGACGGAAGGATGGACTCTGCAGGGGCCGAACAAAAGGATGGCACGAAGGAGAAGAAAAAGCAGAAGAAGGAGGACGCCATGACGTCAGACGCGCTAACCTGACCCCAAGACCTCAACTGTCCACGGAAACGGGGTAGGTCCAAGACATGGTCTGC
>CAZFRR010000209.1:0-5057 GCA_964521405.1 uncultured Streptomycetaceae bacterium
GTGTTGATTCATTTGATAAAAAAAGGTTGTTCGGCTAGAATTCCGCCCGCGCAAGCCCAGGTGGCGGAATTGGTAGACGCACCAGGTTCAGGTCCTGGCGCCAGTAATGGTGTGGGGGTTCGAATCCCTTCCTGGGCACCATCAAATACTGTTCCGAGTTCCAAGTTCCGAGTTTCGAGTTCAATTTCCACGGCGTTGCCGCTGATCCGACCCGGAACACGGAACCTTGAACCCGGAACCGTCATTCGAAGGGGTGTCGCCGCACGATCGTCTGCGCCCGGTCGGGGCCGGTCGAGACGAGGTCGATCGGCACGCTGCAGATTTCCTCGATGCGCTTGAGAAAAGCCTGCGCCGCCGTGGGCAATTGCTCGTAACGGGTCAGCCCCACGGTGCTGTCCTTCCACCCTAGCAGTTTCTCGTACACCGGCTCGCACCCTTCGAGTTCTTCCGCGCCGACCGGCAGTATGTCGCGCGCCTGGCCGTTTAACTTGTAGCCGGTCGCTATCTGCACCGTCTCCATACCGTCCAGCACATCGAGTTTGGTTACGCCCAGACCGGAGAAGCCGTTGATCTGGATCGAGCGCTTCAACGCGGCCGCGTCGAACCAGCCGCAGCGGCGCGGCCGCCCGGTAGTGGAACCGAACTCGTTGCCGCGAGTCGCGATTTGCCGGCCGAGCTCGTTGTCGAGCTCGGTCGGAAACGGCCCGGAGCCCACGCGCGTGCAATAAGCCTTGGTAATGCCCAGCACGTAGTGCAGATGCTGGGGGCCGATGCCGGCGCCCGCCGCCGCCGCGCCCGCGACGCAATTGCTCGAAGTCACGTACGGGTAGGTGCCGTGGTCGATGTCGAGGAGCGTGCCCTGCGCGCCCTCGAACAGCAGGTTGTGGCCTGATTTCTGCGCTTCGTAGAGCAGCCGCGGCACGTCCGCGATCATCGGCTTGATGCGGCTGGCGAGCAGCAACGTCTCGTCGAGCGTCTTCTGGAAATCCACGACCGGTGCGCGGAGATAATTCTTCAGCACGAAATTGTGGAAATCGAGCACTTCGGCGAGCTTCTTCGAGAATCGCTCGCGATGAAACAGATCCTGCAGGCGGATCGCACGACGCGCCACCTTGTCCTCGTACGCCGGCCCGATGCCGCGGCCGGTGGTGCCGATCTTGCCGGCGCCCTTCGCCGCTTCGCGCGCCAGGTCGAGTGCCGCGTGATGCGGCAGGATCAGCGGGCAGGCTTCGCTGATCTTCAGCCGCGGGCGCACGTCGACGCCGGCGGCCTCGAGCGTCCCGATCTCCTCGACCAGCGCCTGCGGCGAGAGCACGACGCCGTTGCCGATGTAGCAGGCCACCTTCTCGCGCAGGATGCCGGACGGGATCAGATGCAGCACAGTCTTGCTGCCGCCGATGACCAGGGTATGGCCGGCATTGTGCCCGCCCTGGAAGCGGACGACGCCCTGGGCGTGATCGGTGAGCCAGTCCACGATCTTGCCCTTGCCTTCGTCGCCCCACTGCGCGCCGATTACCACGACATTCTTTGACATAAACCTTATTAATTAACCGCCAAGACGCCATGACGCCATGAAATTAAGATCAAGAACTACCCAATCGATAAGCGGGGAAATGAACTGCTTCATCGATAAGCTTCTCCGCTCCCGACCAATCGTAACCGTGAACCATCGATCTTTGTTCGATTTTCCTGGCGTCTTGGCGCCTTTGCGGTTCATGCCTTGAGCTTTTCAACAACCCACTTGCCGGCGCGGAGCGCGAGCTTGCGGTTGCAACCCAGTTCGCGGCGGGAGCCCGCGTGCCCGGGCAGGTCCACCACCACGACCTCGCCGCGCGCGCGCAGCGCATTGATGCTTTTCTGCAAGGCTGCATCACGGGGCGAATAGGGCGCGAGGATGCCGGGCCGCGCCTCGTCGTCCTGCCGCACCGAGGCGAGCTCTCGCAAATCCATGCTGAAGCCGGTCGCCGCGCGGGCCCGCCCGAACGCCTTGCCCACCTCGTCGTAGCGCCCTCCCAACGCCAGGGCGTTAGGTGCTCCTTCCGCATAGGCGGCGAACACCACGCCACTGTGATAACGATAGCCTCGGAGCTCCGCAAGATCGAAGCAGCGGATGCGGGCCACATCGCGCAGCTCCTCCGACAACGCCCGCAGGCTGGCCAGCGCTGCACGGATCTCGGGAGTATCCGGCAGGCGCTTACCTGCACGTGCGAGCACCTCGGAACCGCCGTATAGTTCGGGCAGCACGATCAACGCCTCACGCGTAACGCGGTCGAGCCGGCGTGTGAGCCCGCGCAGCGCCGGCAGGTCTTTCGCCTGCATGGCGACAAAGAGATCGGACTCCAGGCCGTCCGCCATTCTGGCGAGCCCGACCAGGCTGCGGAAGATGCCAACGTGGCCGATATCGAGACAGGCGTCGGACACCCGTGCCCTCGCCAGCGCCATCATCATGAGGCGCTGGATCTCCACGTCGGCCTCGATCCCGGCGTGGCCGTAAATCTCCGCGCCGATCTGCAGTGGTTCGCGCGTGCGATTCATGCCGGAGGGCAGCGTGTGCAGCACGCTGCCGGTATAGCAGAGCCGCGTGACGCCCTTGCGGTTCAGGAGGTGCGCGTCGATGCGCGCCACCTGCGGCGTGATGTCGGCGCGCACACCGAGCATGCGGCCCGAGAGCCGGTCCACCAGCTTGAAAGTCTGCAGATCGAGGTCGTGCCCGGTGCCGGTCAGCAACGACTCCAGGTATTCCAGCAGCGGCGGCATCACCAGCTCAAAGCCGTGCACCCGGAAGAGATCGAGGATGAGCCCTCGCAGGCGCTCGATGCGAGCGGCTTCCGGCGGGAGGATGTCCTCGATGTATTCGGGCAGGACCCAGGTACGCATTACGGGATTCCAGATTCAGGATACGGGATACGAGATACGAGATACGAGATACGCGTTAAAAGGGGAATTATAGTCGAGAAATCAGAGGGTTTCCCGTCCGATCACGCATCTCGTATCCTGCTTCTCGCATCCCGTCAGTGTCTGGCG
Source organism: uncultured Streptomycetaceae bacterium (assembly GCA_964521405.1). GTDB lineage: Bacteria > Pseudomonadota > Gammaproteobacteria > Burkholderiales > SG8-41 > SG8-41. Next base: position 3,025 of record CAZFRR010000209.1, read on the forward strand.
ATGTAGAGAAGCAACAGGCCGACCAGCATCGAGGTGAGACCGATGAAGCGGATCTGGCCGTCGCTCATCTCGGTCAGGCGCCGGAAAGTTTCGCGCCAAAAGCCCGGCACCAGGAACGGCAGCACGCCCTCGATGATGAGCATCAGGGCAAGAGCCGTGAGCAGGAGATTTCCCATCTGACTGTGCGGCAAAATGCGGGCGCCGTCGCGCGCGCCGGGTTACTTGCCCGGCTTGCCGCCCGACCCCGGTCTGCCGGCCGACTTGAAATACTTGAAGAAATCCGAATTGGGCTCGAGCACCAGCACGTCGTTACGGCCCCGGAAGCTCGCTTTGTAGGCCTCGAGACTGCGGTAGAAGGCGTAGAACTCCGCGTTTTGCTCATAGGCGCGCGAGTAGATCGCCGTCGCCTTGGCGTCACCCTCGCCCTTCACGCGCTGCGCCTCGCGGTAGGCCTGGGCCACGATCACCTCGCGCTGGCGATCGGCATCCGCGCGGATCTTCTCGGACTCCGCGGCGCCGGTGGAACGCAATTCGTTGGCCACCCGCTTGCGCTCGGCCTCCATGCGCCGGTAGACGTCGACACTCACTTCCTGCGGCAGATCCACCCGCTTCAACCGCACGTCGAGCACCTCGACGCCGATGGTCTTGGCATCCTCGTTCGCCTTCTCGCGCATGAAATTCATGATCTTGTCGCGCTCGCCGGACACCACCTCGTGCACCGTGCGGTTGCCGAATTCCGCGCGCAGGCCGTCGTTGATGGTCTGCAATAACCGAGTCTGCGCCAGCGCTTCGTTGCCCTGCACGCTGACGTAGTACTGCCGCACGTCGGTGATGCGCCATTTCACGAACAGATCCACCAACACGTTCTTCTTTTCGGAGGTCAGGAAGCGCTCCGGCTCGGCGGAGTCGATGGTCAGGATGCGCACGTCGAAATAGCGCACGTTGTCGAGCAGCGGCACCTTGAGGTAAAGCCCCGGGGACTTCTTGACCTCCACCACCTCGCCCAGCCGGAACACGATCGCGTTCTGACGCTGGTCCACCACGAAGAGAGACAGCGCGCCAACGATCAGCACGAGCAAAATACCCACCAGCAGGATGCCGAGATTGGCTTTCATTGGCGCGGCTCCCGCTCGCGCGATCGGAATGCCTCGCGCGAGCGCGCCGTGGAAGCCTCCGCCGCCGGCGCGCTTTCAGCGGGCTTGGCTGCCGGATCTATAGCTGCTGCCCCCGTGCCCGACATCTGCATGATCTTGTCGAGCGGCAGATAAATCAGGTTGCTGCCGCTCTTCTGGTCGATCAGCACCTTGGTCGTGTTGGTAAGTACCTGCTGCATCGCATCGATATAGAGCCGGTCGCGGGTAACCTGCGGCGACTTGTTGTATTCGGCCACGATCAGGCGGAAGCGGGAAGCGTCACCCTCGGCCTGCTCGACCACGCGGGCCCGGTAGCCTTCGGACTCCTCCTTGAGGCGCGACGCCATGCCGCGCGCCTTGGGTATGACATCGTTGGCGTATGCCTGCCCTTCGTTCTTCTGGCGCTCGCGGTCCTGCCCGGCCTTGACCGCGTCGTCGAACGACGCTTGCACCTGCTCCGGCGGTTGGGCGTTCTGCATCGTCACCTTGCTGATGCTGATGCCGGTGTCGTAGCGGTCGAGGATTTCCTGCATCAGCTTGTGGGCGCGCGCGGCGACTTCGGCCCGGCCCTCGAATATCACGAAGTCCATGCTGCTCTTGCCGACGATCTCGCGGACCGCGGTTTCCGCCGCCTGCAGCACGGCGTCGTCGGGAGTGCGGTTCTTGAACAGGTATTCGGTGGGGCTCTTCAGCACGTACTGGACCGCGAACTGGACGTCGATGATGTTCTCGTCGTCGGTGAGCATCAGCGACTCGCGCAGGACCTTCGTCTTGACGTTGTTACGGTAGCCCACCTCGACGGTGCGCACGCCCGTGAGATCGACGATCTCGTGGCTCTGGACGGGATAGGGCAGGCGCCAGCGCAAGCCCGAGTTGGTCACTTCGGAGAACTTGCCGAAG
>CAZFRR010000210.1:0-32528 GCA_964521405.1 uncultured Streptomycetaceae bacterium
CAACCCCGTCCTGCGAGTCGCCGTCCACCCGCGCGCCGCGTGCGATCAGGTAACGCACAATGCTATCGTTGCCCTGGTAGGCGGCGTAGGAAAGCGGCGTGTAGTTGTGGGGTTCGTTCTCCAGGCTCGCGCCCGCCTCGACCAGCATCCGGACCGCCTGCTCGTAGCGCTCGGTGGATGCCGAGCGCTGCGAGTCGTCGGAGGAAAAATACGCGGCCATCATCAAGGCCGTTTCACCCGTGGCCGCCCCGGCGTTGAGGTTGGCCCTGGCGGCAATCAGGTAGCGCATGGTTTTCAAGGACGCGTAACGGGCCGCGACCAGGATGAGCGGAGCCCCTTCCTTGAAGGCAGGCGTCGTGATCTGATGATTGATGCCCAGCTTGCCGGAATTGAGGGCATCCTGCACGAAGCCGACATCGTCGAGGGCGATGGCGTTAAACAGGCGCTCGTTATCCGATGTCCCGGTCGGGAACTGGGCGCATCCCGCCAGCAGCAAGAGAACCATCAGGCCGCTCGTGATTGCTCTTAGCATTGTCCCGTCCTCCTGTACAAAGCCGATTCCGGATGGTGCGTCAGTAGTTTACATCCGGCCCCGGCTGCGAGGGAAGCCTGAATCGAGGAAAACGCTGCCAACACCAGTCGTATGGACTGTGTTGACCCGTACGGGTGGCGCCGGATGAGCGGCGCTTGCGTCGGCTCGATCCGGCGCAGACGGCGCTGCACGCGCCCGTTAGTGCTTATTGGCGCGTGTCACGGCGCCGTCCGGAAATAGATGACGTCGCCGTCGCGCACGACGTAATCCTTGCCCTCGAGGCGCATCTTGCCGGCCTCCTTGGCGCCCTGCTCGCCGCCGCAAGCGAGGTAGTCCTCGTACGCGATGACTTCCGCCCGTATGAAGCCGCGCTCGAAGTCGGTGTGGATCACGCCGGCGGCCTGCGGCGCGGTGTCGCCCTGGTGGATGGTCCAGGCTCTCACTTCCTTGGGGCCCGCGGTGAAGTAGGTCTGCAGCCCGAGCAGGCCGTAGACGGCGCGAGCGAGGCGATCCAGCCCCGGCTCCTCGAGCCCGAGGTCGTGCAGGAAGACCTGCTTGTCTTCCACGCTCATGCCGGCCATCTCGGCCTCGATGGCGGCGCAAATGGCCACCACCGGGGCGCCCTCCCGCGCCGCGTATTCCTCGACGCGGGCAAGCAGTGGATTGCCCTTGAAGCCGTGCTCGTCCACGTTGGCCACGTAGAGCGCCGGCTTCGCGGTAATCAGGCACAGCGGCTGGATGAGCGCAACCGACTCGCGCTCGAGCCCGAGGCTGTGCACCGGCCTGCCCTGATCCAGGTGCGCGCGGACCTGCGCGAGGACCGCTTCGAGCTTGACGGCTTCCTTGTCGCCGGACTTCACGCGCGAAACGTTCCGGACCTGCGCCTTCTCGACGGTCGCGAGGTCGGCGAGCGCGAGCTCGGTGTGGATGGTCTCGATGTCGGAAACGGGATCCACCCGCCCCGCGACGTGAACGACGTTGTCGTTCTTGAAGCAGCGCACCATGTTGATGATGCCGTCGGTTTCGCGGATGTGGGCGAGGAACTGGTTGCCGAGGCCCTCTCCTTTCGAGGCGCCCGCGACCAGTCCCGCGATGTCCACGAATTCCACGACCGCCGGCGTCACCTTGGCGGGCTTCGCAATCCCGGCGAGCTGCGGCAGGCGCGGGTCCGGCACCGGCACGATGCCGACGTTGGGCTCGATGGTGCAGAACGGGTAGTTCTCCGCCGGGATGGCGGCCTGGGTGAGCGCGTTGAAGAGCGTGGACTTGCCGACGTTGGGCAGGCCCACGATGCCACACTTGAGGCTCATTTCTTGCGGGCCGGGTCGGAGTCGGGCAGGAGCTTCTTGAAAAACGAGCCGAGCCCGCCGCTTTTCTTCCCCTTGCCCGGGTCGGCAGGCGTTTCTGCTTTCACGGCTCGCGCGGGCAGTTCCGGCGACTTGTCCATCACGGCCGCTTTCTGCGGTTTCTCCTCTTTCACCTTCTTCTCCGCCCTGCCCGGGTGCTCGGCGCGCCGCGCCTCCGCCGGCCTTGCGGCCGCTTCCGGCGCACTATGCAGCTTCAGCATCGCGCCCTGCGTATCGCCGGCCAGCACGAGCGGGAGCACTTCGAGCGCGCGCCCGATCGCGGCGTCGATGTCGCCGCGCTCCTCCTGCGAGGGCTTGTTCAGCACGTATTCCGTCACGGCATGCCGGTCGCCGGGGTGCCCGATGCCGATGCGCAGGCGCCAGTAGTCGTGCGCGCCCAGCCGGGCCGAGATGTCCTTCAGCCCGTTGTGGCCGGCGTTGCTGCCGCCCTGCTTCATGCGGACGGTGCCCGGCGGAAAGTCGAGCTCGTCGTGCGCGACGAGAATATCAGCGGGCGCGATTTTGAAAAAACTCGAGAGCATCTGCACCGGGCGGCCGCTCGCGTTCATGAAATTCTGCGGCAGCAGCAGCCAGACGCCGCTCGCCTCGTGCCGGCCGACCAGCGCCTGGAACTTGGCGTCCTTGCGCAGCATCGTGTGCGACTCGGCCGCGAAACGCTCGACCAGCCAGAACCCCGCGTTGTGCCGCGTGGACTGGTAGCGGTCGCCCGGGTTGCCGAGTCCGACGATCAACTTCATGTACTAACCGCCATGACGCCAAGACGCCAAAAAATCAATTGAGAATATCAAAGCAGGTGCTTTTGTCATCTGTATGCCGGCGCGCCTTTAATTCGCGATCTGAGATTCGCCTGGTCAATCCTGGCGTCTTGGCGCCTTGGCGGTTAAATCCAAACAAAAAACCCGCCACGCTGCTCCAGCGCGGCGGGCCTTGTCGCGCACTACGGCGTTCCGCCCTATTCCTTGCCTTTCTTGGCGGGTTCCTTCTTTTCGGCGGCGGGTTCCTTCTTGGCGGCGGCTTCCTTCTTCTCGCCCGCGGGAGACTCCTTCTTCTCGCCCTCGGCTGCCGCTTCCGCGCCTTCCTCGCCCTCGGCCTTCACCTCGCCGATGATCTCGGTCACCGGGGCGGCCGCTTCTTCCTCGATCACGATCTCCTTCGGCACGTGCACCGACGCCACCGACGGGTTCTCGAGCTTCAACTTGGAGATGGGCTCCACGCCCTTCGGCATGACGATCTCCAGGACGTGCAGCGAGTCGTTCAGCTCCAGTTCCTTGAGATCCACCTCGATGTACGCCGGCAGGTCGTCGGGCAGGCACTGGATGTCGATGGCGTTCATCGTGTGCTGCACCACGCCGCCGCCGACCTTCACCCCCGGGGCGATCTCGGCGTTCTGGAAGTGCAGCGGCACCCGCATGTGGATCTTGCGGTTGCGGTCCACGCGCTGGAAATCCACGTGCACCACCTGCTTCTTCCACGGGTGCATCTGGTAGTCGCGCAGCAGCACCGGGAACTTTTCGCCATTCAGCGCCATCTCGAGGACCGAGGCGTGAAACGCCTCGAGGCTGAGGTTCCTCAAGAGCGCCTTGTGCTCGACCTCGACGTTTTGCGCGGCCTTGTCGGCGCCGTAAACGATGCCCGGCACCCTGCCGGTGGCGCGCAGGCGGCGGCTCGCACCCGATCCCTGTAGCGCGCGCGGTAATGCGGTGACTTCGATCTTCATGTCGTGCTCCTGTCAATAATCATTTTTGAGTTTTGAGTGTTGAGTGCTAAGTTGAAAATCGCCCTTCAACTCAAAACTCATCACTAAAAACTCATCACTCAGTTCGCTATTCGACGAATAGCGAACTGACCGAGTCTTCGTTGCTGATACGGCGCATGGTCTCCGCCATCAGGCCGGCCACGGTGAGCACGCGGATTTTCTTGCAGGCTTTCGCCTCCTCGCGCAGCGGAATGGTGTCGGTCACCACCAGCTCGTCGAGGCTGGAACCCGCGATGCGCTCGACCGCTTTTCCGGAGAGCACCGGGTGCGTGCAGTAAGCGAGCACGTGCTCCGCGCCGCGTTCCTTCAGCGCCGCCGCCCCCTCGCACAGCGTGTTGGCGGTGTCCACCATGTCGTCGACGATGACGCAGGTGCGGCCTTCAACTTCGCCGATAATGTTCATCACCGTCGCGACGTTGGGCCGCGGACGGCGCTTGTCGATGATCGCGAGGTCGGCCTCCAGCCGCTTGGCGAGCGCCCGCGCCCGCAGCACGCCGCCGACGTCGGGCGAGATCACCACCAGGTCCTTGAAGCCGCGTTTCCACACGTCGCCCAGCATGATCGAGCCGGAGTAGATGTTGTCCACCGGGATGTCGAAGAACCCCTGAATCTGCTCCGAGTGGAGATCCATGGTGAGGACGCGATCCACGCCCACGCTCGACATCATGTTCGCGACGACCTTGGCGCTGATCGGCACCCGCGCCGAGCTCGGGCGGCGGTCCTGCCGCGCGTATCCCATGTAGGGGATCGCGGCGGTGACCCGCCCCGCGGAAGCGCGCTTTAACGAATCCACCATCACCAGCAGTTCCATCAGGTTGTCGTTGGTCGGCGAGCAGATCGACTGCAGCACGAAGACATCGCGCCCGCGCACGTTTTCCAGGATCTCGACCATCACCTCGCCGTCGCTGAAACGGCCGACCTTGGCGCGACCGAGCTGGACTTTCAGGTGCGCGACGACGTCCTGGGCAAGCCGGGGATTGGCGTTGCCGGTGAACACCATCAGGCGGTCAAATTCCGTGTTCTCGCTACTGCGTGGCTGCAGCATCTCGACCTCGATTCACTCCGGTGCAGTTACCCCTCCGCGCCCGGCATCTGATTGGGCAGGGGAGGAAGGATTCGAACCTTCGCATGCCGGAATCAAAATCCGGTGCCTTAACCAGCTTGGCGACTCCCCTACAGCTAGCCGGACGACTGCGTCATCGACCGTCCGAAAATCCGGGTCCGCCTCAGCGTGCCCTCGTTGCATCTATCAAGTGGCTGAGCGGGTGTCGCGCCAGTCCCTGCGCGACGAAACCTCTCATGCCCCTGGGCGCCTGTTCCAGTACCTGGCGCGCCGCGTTCTCGGTCGGGAACGCGGCAAACACACAGGCGCCCGAACCCGTCACCCACGCCGGCGCCGCTTGCTTGAGCCATGCCAGGTGGCGCGCGACTTCCGGATACTCGCGACACACCACCGGCTCCAGGTCATTGCCGGCCTGCTCTATCGAAAAGGCCGTGATTTTAATAGGTTTTGAGTCTCTTTTCAATTCATTATCGGCAAACATCCGGGCGGTCGGCACCGCTACCGGGGGGGTCAGGACGAGATACCACGCCGGGGGCAGGGTAAGGGGGGTCAAACGCTCGCCGATGCCCTCCGCGAGCGCGTTCTCCCCGCCCACGAAAACCGGCACATCGGCGCCCAATTCGAGCGCCAGGGCGGCCAGGCGTTCAAGCGGCAGAGCGGAGCCCCACAAATGGTTCAGCGCGAGCAGCGCGGTGGCGGCGTCCGAGCTGCCGCCGCCCAGCCCGCCACCGACCGGCAACCGCTTATCGAGCGTGATATCGGCTCCCAGCCGCGTGCCGGCGGCCCGCTGCAGCAGCCGCGCTGCGCGCACGGCAAGGTCCTCGCCGGCGGCGATCCCCGCGATTTCATTCGTGCGCGCGATCGCGCCGTCCTCGCGCACGCGAAAAGTCAGCGTGTCGCCGTAATCGATGAAGCGGATTATCGTTTGCAGCAGGTGATAGCCGTCGGGGCGCCGCCCCACGACGCGCAGCATCAGGTTCAACTTGGCGGGCGCGGGAAAGCTGTGCGATTCATCCTTCATCGCGCCACCTGCCGCCAGTTGTCGATCACCAGCCGGATCTGTTGCCCGTCCCGCGCGAGATCCAGTCGCTGCGGCAGGGTGCCGGTCTCATTCGCTGCGTGATGGACGTAGGTGATGTTCCAGCCATCCTGCGTCAGCCGGGCGAGGCGACCCTGCTGGTCGCGCACCGCTTCCCCGCTCACCTCGCCGGGCACGATCTCTCCGCGTACCCACCACGCGAGGCGCGCCAGCGGCAGCTCCCAGCCCAGGGCGCGGCGCGTGAGGCTCTCGACGTCGCCCGCGTGGTATTGATTGCGGTCGGCGCCCGTCAGCGTGGCGCCCGATGCGCCGGCCTGGATGTGCGCGAGCGCCTGGCCGGTCGGGGTCAGCAGCCAGATCTCGTCCTCCTCCTCCTGGTGTTGCCAGCGTATGCCGGAGGTGAAAACGCGCCCGCCATCGGTTACCGCCACGCGCCCGATGAGGTCGAATGCTGCCGCGCGCGGCACCTGCCGTTCCGGAGGCAGCACGGCGCAAGCGGCGAGCGCAGCGGCGGCGGCCAGCGCGGCGCACGACTTGAACCAGGTCATAGGAGCGAAGGGTTATGAGTAATTACTCATTACCGCGATTGACGGTCAGGGCAGCAAGCGCTTCATCGTGCTCTGCAGGATTTCGTTGTCGGGGTGGTCCTTCAACGACTCGGCCCAGACCTTGCGCGCCTGGTCGCGCTGCCCCATCACCCACAGCACTTCGCCCAGGTGCGCCGCGATCTCGGCGTCCGGGCGCAGGCCAAAAGCCTTCTGCAGGTAACCGAGTCCCTCCTGGTTGCGCCCCATGCGGAAGAGCACCCAGCCCATGCTGTCCATGATGAAGGGATCTTCCGGCGCCAGCTTCAACGCCGTCTCGATCAGCCCGTGGGCTTCCTCGATGCGCTGGTTGCGATCGGCGAAGGTGTAGCCCAGCGCGTTGTAGGCGTGCGCATGGTCGGGCCGCAACTTGATCAGCTGTTTCAGATTGCCCTCGAGCACGTCGATACGGTCCACCTTCTCCGCCGCCATCGCGTGGTCGTAGAGGAGGTCCGGCGAGTTGGGCATCTTCTCCAGCGCCTGCCCCAGCAGCTCGAACGCCGCCTGGTGCTGATTGGCGTCGCGCAGGAGCTGCGCCTCCGCCTGGGTGAGCTGCACGCGCTGCTGATTGTCCCGGGCGGTGGCCTGCTGCAGGTGCTGGCGCGCCTCGGGCAGCTTGCCCTGCCTGGCGAGGATGGCAGCGTAACGCGTCTGGGCGTTGACGTACTGCTCGCCCTGAGTAACGGCCGCGTACCACTTGAGCGCCTCGTCGAAGCGCTTGCGCTCCTCGTTCAACTGCCCGAGGTAATAGCGCACGAGGTCGGGATCCTTGTAATTCAACTCCAGCACGCGCAACAGGTGCTTCTCGGCCGCATCGTAATCGCCGGTCTGGAGCGCGAGCAGCGCGACCGCCATGCCGACATCGGCGTTCTCCGGGCTCTCGGCCACCAGCGCTTCGAACTGCTTGCGCGCCTCGGCATAGTTCTTGGCGTTGACCAGCAGGCGCGCGTAGTTGAGTCTCACGTCTCGCGCCTGGGGATGAGCCACCAGGTATTCACCCAGGTAGCGCAGCGCTTCCTCCTCGGAGCGGCGGGCGAGCACCTGGGCAACGAACAGCGCGGCGATCTCCCAGTCCGGCCTGAGCTTCAACGCCGCCCGCGCCTCATCGAGGGACGCCTGCTGCTCGTCCGCATTCCAGGCCGCCTGCGCCACCGCGAGCCGGGCCTCGGGCACCGTGGGATAGGGTTTCGCGAGCGCCTGCATCAGCTTGAATACCGCGGCCTTGTCCTTGTGGCGCGCCAGCAGCGAATTCAGCTGGAGGAAGTTCTGGCCGATATTCTTGCGGTCGGCGGCGAGCCACTTCTCGAAATGCGGCTGGGCTTCGACGATCTGCGCCTGGTTGACCAGCAGGGCGGCCATGATCTGGCGCGCTTGCGTCGAACCGGGGTCGGCCTGCAGCCAGATCCCCGCGGCCTCCAGCGCCGCGGCGGTAAAGCGCGCGTTCCACGCCACCTCGGTCGCGCGCTGCGCGACGCGCGGGTCGCGGGTCACGCGCGCGAGCTCGAGATAAGCCTGCACCGCGATGTGCGGCTGATCGCGCTGCACCGCCACTTCCGCCAGCATCAACTTGAACAGCAAATCTTCGGAGAGCTCGACGCCGGGCAGCGTGGGGTTGCGCGGCTCCGGCTTTGCCACCACCACGCGCGGCGTTGGCTTCGCTTCCGCCGCCGGCGGCCCCCCGGATTGCCGGGGCTGCTGGGCGCAGGCGGCGATAGCCGAGCAGGCCAACAGCACGAAAAGTCGTCGCGGGGTCATGGGACGGGCGAATCGAGACGCGTGATGATCAGCGCAGCGGGAAACGATCAGGAGGCTTCATTAACAGCCGCATATTAGGTATATTTCATGCACTCCACAAGCGCAGATCACATCCTCTCGATCGCCCCAATGCCGGAACCAAAAGCCACCGCCACGATCTTAGCGCGCGGGCTCACTCGCAGTTTCGGCAGCCACATCGCCGTCAACGGCATCGATCTCGAGTTGCGGCGCGGCGAAGTGCTCGGATTTCTCGGGCCGAACGGCGCCGGGAAAACGACCACGATGCAGATGCTGACGGGCAATCTTGCGCCCTCGCGCGGCGCCGTCAGCATTTGCGGCATCGATCTCCTGGAGGAGCCGGTCGCCGCCAAGGCGCGCATCGGTTACCTGCCGGAAGTGCCGCCACTCTACCGCGAGCTGACCGTGGATGAATATCTCCTGCTCGCGGCCGCTCTCCACCGGGTCCCGCGCGCGCGCCGCCGCGATGCCGTTGCCGCCGCGCGCAGCCGCTGCGGGCTCGCCGACGCCGGCCGCAGGTTGATCGGCACCCTGTCCAAGGGCTACCAGCAGCGCGTCGGCATCGCCCAGGCGATCGTGCATGCACCCGACGTGGTGATACTGGACGAGCCGACGATCGGCCTCGATCCCAACCAGATCCGCGAGATCCGGGGGCTGATACGCGAGCTGGGCGGCGCGCACAGCGTCATCCTGTGCACGCACATCCTGCCGGAGGTGGAAGCGGTATGCGACCGCGTGCAGATCATGCATCACGGCAACCTGGTGTACAGCGACACCATTGCCGCGTTGAAGCAGATCCACAGCAGCGCCACGATGCTGCTGGGGCTGCGCCGCCCGCCGGCGCTCGGCGAACTCGCGGCGTTTCCGGGAATCGCGTCCGCCGAGGCGGTCGAGCCGACGCTGTTTCGCATCCAGTTCTCCGCGGGCGGGGACCCGACCGACGCGCTGGTGCGGCTGGCGGCAACGCGCGACTGGGGCCTTTACCAGCTCGCGCCCGCGCAGACCCGTCTCGAGGATGTGTTCGTCAACCTCACCCGGCGCGAGGAGAACCCATGAGTGTTGAGTGTTTAGTTTTTAGTGTTGAGTTGGGCGCGCTGTCAATGCATGTGCAACTCAAAACTCAAAACTCAAAACTCAAAACTTGGTCATGATTTTTACCATTGCAGGCAAGGAGCTGAAATCGCTGTTCGCCTCGCCCCTGGCGTGGCTGGTGCTCTGCGTCGTGCAGATCATCATCGGCTACGCCTTCCTGCGCCGGCTTGACGACTTCCTGCAGCTGCAGCCCCAACTCGCCGGCATGGCGAGCGCGCCCGGCGCCACCGAGCTGGTCGCGGCCCCGGTATTCGCCACCGTGGCGGCGCTGCTGCTGTTCGCCGTGCCGGTCCTCGCGATGCGGCTGATCGCGGAAGAGCGCCGCAACCAGACCCTGGTGCTGCTCATGTCGGCGCCGGTCTCGATGACCGAGATCGTGCTCGGCAAGTTCCTCGGCCTCACGGTGTTCCTGCTCGCGATCGTGTCGCTTTCCGTGCTGATGCCGCTCTCCATCGCCGGGGCCACCCGGCTCGATTACGGGCTGCTGGCGGGCCTCGCGGCCGGGCTCGTGCTGCTCGCCGCCGGCTTCGCCGCCGTGAGCCTCTATGTGTCGTGCCTGACAGCGCATCCGGTGGCAGCCGCCATCGGCGCTTTCGCCGTCCTGCTGGGAATGCTGCTGGCCGGGGATGTGGCCTACGACAGCCTGCGCGCGCGCGGCTGGGGCGTGGCCGCGAGCCTCGCGCAAGTGCTCTCGCCCATCAGGAATTTCGAGCCGTTCGGCAAAGGCATGCTCGACACCTACGCCATCGCCTGCTCGGTGCTGATGATCGCGGTGTTCCTGCTGCTGGCCATACGCCATCTCGACGCGCAGCGCTTGAGAGGATAACCGGTGGAACTCACGGCCCGGCGCCGCCTGCAGCTCCTGGTGCACCACGGATTGTTCGTGGTGCTGGTCATCGCGGCAACGGCGCTTCTCGCCTACCTCGCCCGCGAGTACCGCGTCGAGCACGACCTCACCCGCAGCCATCGCAACACGGTCTCCGCTGCCACGCTGGACGTTCTGAAACAGCTCGACGGCCCGGTCAACGTGACGGCCTATGCGATGGCGCGGGATGCGCGCGGCGAGCAGCTGCACCGCCGGATCGAGGAATTCATGCTGCCCTACCAGCGGGCCAAGCCGGACATCACGCTCACCCTGGTGGACCCGCGCGAGCAGCCCAAAGCGGCCGCGGAAGCCGGCGTGCGCGGGCCGGTCGAGCTGGTGGTCGAATTCAAGCGCCGGACCGAGCGTCTTGCCGAATTCAACGAGCAATCGTTCGCCAACGTGCTGATGCGGCTCGCCCGCGGCTCCGAGCGCCTGGTGATGTGGCTCGACGGGCACGGCGAGCGGAAACTGAACGGGCCGGCCAACCACGACCTGGGCGAATTTGGCCGGCTGCTGGAGAGCAAGGGCTTTCGCCTCTCCAGCCTGAACCTCGCGCTCGCCCAGGAAGTGCCCGCCAACGCCGCCGCGCTCGTGATCGCCAGTCCCCAGGTGGACCTGCTGCCCGCGGAAATCCAGAAGATCCGGTCCTACCTCAAAGGAGGCGGCAACCTGCTGTGGCTGATTGATCCCGAGCCGCTGCGCGGGCTGGCGCCGGTCGCCGAGATGCTGGGGCTCGTGTTGACGCCCGGAACGGTGACCGACCCTGACGCAGCCCGCTTGAACGCCTCCCCCACGCTCGCGGTGGCCGCCGTCTACGGCCGCCACGCGGTCACCGAAGGCTTCAACCTGATCACGGTATTCCCGCAGGCGCGCCAGATCGGCGTGATCGAAAACGATGAATGGCGCACCCGGCAGTTGGTCGAAGTGGCGCCGCGCGGCTGCATCAAGTCCGGGAAGCTGGAGGGGAACTGCGATCCCAAGCGCGATATCCCCGGCCCGATCACGATCGCCGCCTCCTTCGAGCGCATGGTCGGGGACCGGCAGCAGCGCGCGGTGGTGGTGGGCAACGGCAGCTTTCTCTCCAACACCTTCATCGGCAACGGCGGCAACCGCGCGCTCGGCGTCAACATCGTCAACTGGCTCGCCGGCGACGACAACCTGATCACGATCCAGCCGCGCAGCGCGGCCGACAACAGCATCGACATCGATCAACCCGCGCTCTACCTCATCGCGTTCAGCTTTCTCATCGTGCTGCCGCTCGCCTTCATGATCACCGGCGCGGTGATCTGGTGGCGCAGGCGCAGGATATGAGCCGCACCCTCCCATTTCCCGCGGCAACGGGTGAGACTCCCGTTCCGCGCCGTACATTTCCCCTCTCCCCCCGGGAGAGGGGGAAGGGGTGAGGGTCGAGCGGCGATGCGACGCTCGATGTGGCTGAACGCGGCTCTAGCTGTCGCTGTCGCTGCGCTGGGCGCATGGGTTTATTTCAAGACGGCGAAGGACGCGCCGGTCGAATACCCGCTGTCCGCGCTGAAGTCCTCTGAAGCCGCAGCCATCCACATCGAGCGCCCGGGTACGGCAACCGTCTCCCTCGAGAAAAAGGGCGGCGCCTGGCGCGTGACCGCGCCGTTTGCCGCGCGCGGCGACGAGCCGCGGGTAGAGCGGCTGCTCGAGATCCTGGAAGTAAAAGCCGCTCACAAATTGTCCGCCGCCGATCTCGCGCGCTTCGAGCTCGACCGCCCGCAAGCGCGCGTGACCATCGACCAGCAGGCCTTCAGCTTCGGCATGGTGAGCCCGGTGACGCGCGAGCAGTACTTGCTGGCGAACGGCGCCGTATACGCCCTCGACCCGCGCTATGGCGCCGCGCTGCCGGCGAACGCCGCGGAACTGGTGAGCCGCCGGCTGTTCGGGCCCGGCGAGACGCCCGTTCGATTGGAACTCAAGGCGTTCACGGTGGGACACCGTGAAGGGAAATGGGAGCAAACACCGGGCGCGAAAGATCTCAGCCAGGATGATTTCGTGCGCTGGGCGGACGAATGGCGGCACGCGACCGCCCTGCTGGTCGGGCCTTACGTCAAGGGCAAAGCGCTGGAGGAGATCCGCATCCAGCTGAAAGAAGGCGGCGCGCTGTCATTGAGCGTGCTCGCACGCGAGCCGCAGCTGGTGCTACTGCGCGCCGACGAGAAATTGCAGTATCACTTCCGCCCTGAAATCGCGAAGCGCCTGCTCTCGCCGCCCGGAGCCAGCGTCCGCAGTGAAACTGCGGACCAGAAGTAAGGTTTAATTCGCGAATCGTGATTCGCCCTGGGGTACTCCCCTCCTGCCCGAGGAGGGGTGCCTGCGGAGCAGGCGGGGTGGTGGGAGAGATCCCTCTTTTCAGAGGTGCCGGATCTAACGCGACAGCGTCGCACGATTCCGGGGGGCGGCCCCGGGTGCCGGTAACTTTCTTTTTGCTCGCCCAAAATAGAAAGTCACCAAAGAAAAAGGGCGCCCCGTTCGCCGCCGAAAACCGGGACAGACCTGATGTTTGGGTCTGTCCCGGATTTTCGGTCCCCTGTGCTGCTCGACCGGCCCGGCGGCCTGCGCAACTCGCGCCAGACCATCATGCCAATCACATGCTTTGGGCGGGTGGTGTCTGTGGAGTTGCGAGAGAAAGCTAGGCTCGCCCAGTGCTCGACCGAAACCCCGGGCCGGTCTGCGCTGCGCGGCGGCTCGCAGGGGCCCAAAAAAACCCTGCAGAAGCGGAGATCTTCTTAACCGGTTACTGATCTTTGGGTCACCCTTCACGAACTCAAGGCTACCGTTAAGCAGGAATAGTTTGCCCTGCCGCACTTTGGGCTTGGCGTTGTTGAACACGAGGATAATTCCTGGCGCGCCAGTGTTGTAAAAAAGGTTCTCAGGTAGAAAAATTACGCCTTCGATCAGGTCTCGCTCGACGATCCACTTCCGAACGTCCTTCTCCTTATTGCTGTTGACATTGCCAGAGCCACTTGAAGCGGCGCCGGTGTCGAGCACCACGGCGGCGCGGCCGTTGGGCTTGAGGCTGGCGAGGATGTGCTGCACCCAGCCCCAGTCGGCTCTGCCACCAGGGAAGCCTGCACCCTTGGGAAAACGATCCAGCTCGTCCGGCGTCGTAGTCCTTCCCCGATGTTGTTCGAGAGCGTGCGCACGACCGACCACACGGCATCGTCCGGATTCTTCGGCTCCAGCGGCAAATAGAAGCGGACAAGCTTCTTGTCGTTCTTCACCACCTTGAACGCCTTCGTCCGCGAGCCAACTTCCTTTGCGATGCGATTCAACTCGTCGTCGAACACATCGCACAGCCGCTTGGTGAAAATCAGCGGCAGGATGAACTCCTTGTACTTCGCCGCGTCCGTCGCGCCGCGTATCGAGCACGCCGCGTCCCAGATCCAGTTTTCCAGCGATTTGCCGTTGTTGTTCATCCTTCCCCCCGATGAATCATTCTTCTGGTGCTGCCGCTCCTCATGCCGCTGCCGGCTTCAGCCACCCGATGCGGAGTTTTCCGCGTCCAGCTTTTCCAGGGCCACGAGCAGCTTCTCGATTTCATTCCTGACGATGTCCCAGATGATGTCGTCATCAATACCGAGGTAGCCATGAATCAGCACGTTGCGCACGGCGACGATGCGCCTCCACGGAATACCTGGCGCCAATGCGCGGGCTTCTTCCGGAACGTTCCGCGCCGCTTCGCCAAGCAACTCGAGATTCCGGAGCGTCGCGTCGTATACCAGCCGCCGGCTCAGGAATTCCTCGCGGCTCAAGCCGGCGGTGTATTCCGAGACGCGCTGGCAGCAGGCCTTCATGTCGGCCACGTAGAGCCGCCACTCACGCGACACGGATCAACTCCTTCTCGATGGTGGGCCTGAGTTCGTCCCGTAACGCTTTGTCGGTCACCAAGTCCACCGGCCGGCCGAGCAGGTCCTCCAGGTAGAACTTGAGGTCCATGTAGGCGCCGAACGTAGCCGGGCTGGCGAATTCGACCAGCACGTCCACGTCGCTGGAAGCGCCCAGATCATCGCGCGCCGCCGAGCCGAACAGCGCGAGCCGCTTGACGCCATAGCGCGCGGCAATCTCCTGCTGGCGCTCTGCCAGCACCCTGAGAATTTGCGTCCGATTCATCGTTACCTTGTCCCCCTGTGCAAGTTTAGTCCCGGCCACCCCATTCCGGGCAGTGTCCCGATCAAATTCGGATATCCAAAGACGCCAAACGGTAACGAGCCGCTCAGCGGGCAACTTGGGATCGAGCTTAGCGTTTCCCGCCGAAAGTCGTTTGCGGCATTCGGCAATGAGTTCTGTTTCGTTGGGAAAGAACGTCGTCGCCAGATATCCCAAGCGCTTGAACACGGCTTTATTGCCGAGTTGATCGGCATACCGGATGAGCAGCTGCGGATCGCGATACTTCGATGCCAGGTACGCCTTCAGCATATCCAGCGCCGAGCGGATGCCTCCGCCAAGCGCCGGTGTGTCCAGCATGTCCAGGATCGTGCGCGTCGGGTCGGCAACGTTGACCTTCGCTTTGCCGCGCCAGACAGGCTTGAAACCGAACATGGCACGCTCCTCGACGGTACGCACGATGAAAACCGTGCCGCGCGCCTCGACTCTGCGTGCCCGGGGCCGGCGTGTCGTGATAATGAGTGTCGATCGGAAAAGTTGCTCGGTGAAACCCCAATGCTCGGCGGCGCTCCAGCCTCCGATGTAGCAGGGCGCAAAAAAACGGTCGGCGACCGCCCACGCATCTTCGAGAGCGATATCCGATGTCGAGGATTCGAGCGGCACCGGCACGTACAGGCCGCGCCGCACCCGCGTGAGCCAGCCGCGTGCGGACCAACCTGCAAGCAGTTGTGCTGCTTCGGTCTGCTCGACGTTCAGTGCCCGCGACGCGTCCACTGCGGAAATTGGGCCCCTGCTGCTGCGGAGAACCTTGGCCAGCCTCCCGCGAGAGTTTTTGCTAAGTCCACCAATGGGTTGCATAGTATATTTAGTGCAACGTAACAAGTGCTATACAGCTATTGCGTTGCACACGATATACTATCTGTCGTGGATGAGCAACCCAACAGTCTTGAAAGCCCTGTTTTTTAGGTAGCTCGAATGCGGAAGCCGCGCCAGCCAGACTTCATTTTCATGGCATGCACCGTAGCCAGCGTCAGCTATCGCGAATCACTTACGCAGGATGAGCTGGTACACGCATTGCTGTCCGGCAAGGTCCCGCGAAACCGACGCCCACATTTGCGAACGCTTTTCGACGAAGCATCACAACGGCTCATCGCGGGACTCGTGCAGGAAGTCAGCAAATGGGCCAAACCGGGAAAAGTCGTCGGGAATGTCCGGCGCATCGCAAGGGACCTTGATGTACTGCCGAGAGTGCAGGAATGGCTGAAAACCATTTGACTGGCTTTGCAGCGCATAAGCCTTGATTACCGCCGTAGCTACTATGACTGCGTTGTACTTGCAAGAAGAGCCTTTGCGTAGCGCGCCTCGGTCACGATTCACCATTTACCATTCACTATTCTCCATTCACCGGTCCTGTCATGCCTGAGTTACCCGAGGTCGAAACGACACGCCGCGGGCTGGAGCCGCTGCTCACCGGCCAGCGCATCCGGGCGGCGGTGGTGCGCGACCGGCGGATGCGCCAGCCGGTACCGCGCCGCCTGCCGCAGCTTCTCGCCGGCGCCACCATCCGCAGCCTCGCGCGGCGCGGCAAGTACCTGCTGCTCGATTGCGGCGCCGGCCACCTGATTCTGCACCTCGGCATGTCGGGACGGCTGTGGGTGGTCAAGGACGGCGCGGCCCCGGCGCGGCACGATCATTTCGATCTGGTCCTGGAGAACGGCACCGTGGTGCGGCTGCGTGACCCGCGCCGCTTCGGCCTGGTGCTGTGGCAGCCGGGGGACCCGCTCGCTCACGCCCTCCTCGCGAAGATCGGCCCCGAGCCGCTCTCGGCCGCATTCGACGGGGCATGGCTCCACCGCATCACCCGCAACCGCAGCGCCGCCATCAAGCAGGTCCTGATGGACAGCCACGTCGTGGCCGGAGTGGGAAACATCTATGCGAGCGAGGCGCTGTTCCGCGCCGGCATCTCGCCGCGCACCGCCGCGCGGCGATTGAGCCGGGAGCGTTGTCACTCGCTCGCGGCGAAAATCCGTGAAACGCTGGAGCTTGCGATCCGCGCCGGCGGCAGCTCACTGCGTGATTACGTAGCGAGCGACGGGATGGCCGGCAATTACCAGAGCCAGTTCCTGGTCTACGACCGCGCCGGCACGCCGTGCCAGCGCTGCGGCACGTCAATCAGGGAAATCCGGCAGGGGCAGCGCTCGACGTTCTTCTGTCCGAAGTGCCAGAAGGCGTGATTCGTGAATCACGCTTTCTCAGCGGTCAGCTTGAGATACTTCGCGTGGAGCTCCTCTTTCGTCTCCACGAAGTTCGGGTCGAGCGGTATGCAGTCCACCGGGCACACCTTCACGCACTGCGGGTCGGGGTAATGGCCGATGCACTCGGTGCACTTGTGCGGGTCGATGACGTAGATTTCCTCGCCTTGCGAGATCGCGTCGTTCGGGCATTCAGGCTCGCAGACGTCGCAGTTGATGCACTCGTCGGTGATGATCAGCGCCATCTGTAAATTCAATAGACAGGATTAACAGGATTTACAAGATTAGAACCACAGAACGTTTTGGTTTTTGCTTTGTTGTAATCCTGTAAATCCTGTTTATCCCCTTCCCCCGCTTGCGGGGGAAGGTAGGATGGGGGCGCCTCGTCCAGAGCGTTAAGTCCATTCTGGTCTTGATCTTATCTGCGTTTATCTGCGGCTGACCTTGCAGTTACTTGCCGCCGAGCTGCCTGATCTTGTCCTTCAGCCGCCGGGCAACGAGCGGCGGCACGAACTTCCTCACGTCGCCGCCGAGGATCGAGATCTCGCGCACGATGGTCGCGGACACGAACATGTATTGCTCTCCCGGGGTAAGAAACAGGGTTTCGACATCGGGATACATGCCGCGGTTCATGCCGGCCAGCTGGAATTCATGCTCGAAGTCCGAAATCGCGCGCAAGCCCCGGATCACGACCCGCGCCTTCTGGCTGCGGATGAATTTCATCAAGAGGCCGGAGAAACCCACGACCTCCACGTTGGGAATGCCCTTCAGCACCCGGCGCGCCATGTCCACGCGCTCGTCGCGGGTGAAGAACGGCCGCTTGGCGCTCGAGTCGGCCACCGCCACGATCACCGTGTCGAAGAGGCGCGCCGCGCGCTGGATCAGGTCCTCGTGGCCGAGCGTGATCGGATCGAAGGTGCCGGGATAAATCGCTTTGTGGTTCATGGTTTCACCCACTTCAGTAATTGGTAGCTCACCTGCCCGGCCCGGTCCTGCCTCCAGATTTCCCATCCCGGCGGCAGGGCAGGCGGCGTCGCACTCTCATGATAGACCAATGCGCCTGGCGCGAGGCGCGCCAGCAGCAGCGGGGCGAGCCGCGGCCAGTAATGGGCCTTGAAAGGCGGGTCGAGAAAGACGATGTCATAGACGCCCGCGTCCGAGCGCAGAAATTCCAGCGCATCCGCCCGCTTGAGCTCCACCGCGGCGGCGGCGAGCGCTTCGCGGCTCGCGGCGAGCGCGCGGTAGGTCGTCGCGTCGCTCTCCACCATGACCACGCGCCGCGCGCCACGGGATGCCGCTTCGAAACCCAGGGCACCGCTGCCCGCGAAGAGATCGAGACAGGTCTTCCCGGTGAGGTCCTGGCCGAGCCAGTTGAACAGCGTCTCGCGCACCCGGTCCGGCGTGGGGCGCAGGTTACTGCGCGGCGGAAACGAGACGAGCCTGCTGCGCCAGGCGCCGCCGACGATCCGCACCCGGTTGGCCTTCAAACCGGGCACAAAACCATTTCAGCCACAGAGAACACAGAGACCACAGAGGAAAAATCGGAATTCAGATAAAGATTCGATCTTTTTATTCTTCATGGCGTCTTGGCGTCATGGCGGTTCAAGCAGTTGTTCTCTGTGGTTAAGGCTTTTGCTGCGCTTCCGCATCGGGGCCGACCACCACCGTCACCATGCGCTCCGGATGGACGCGGCGCTGAAATGCCGCGCGGATATCGGAAGCAGTGACCCGCTCCACGTTCTTCACGAAATCCTCGAGGTAGGCGAGCGGGAGGCGGTAGAAGCCGATGAGCGAGAGGTATTCGTGGATCTTGCGGTTGCTGTCGATGCGCAGCGGAAAGCCGCCGATGATGTTCTGCTTGGCGGCCACCACTTCCTTCTCGGTCGGCCCGGATTTCACGAACTCGGCCAGCGTCGTGCGCGCCACGGCGAGCGCCTCGCCGGCCTGGTCGCGCTGGGTCTGCATGCCGATCAGGAACGGGCCTTCGCGCAGCAACGGTGAAAAATAGCTGTAGGCCGAATAGGCGAGGCCGCGCTTCTGGCGCACTTCATCGGTGATGCGCGATGTGAAACCACCGCCGCCCAGCACGTGGTTGCCGACGAACAGCGGGAAGTAATCCGGGTCCTCGCGGCGAATGCCGGGAGCGCCGATCAGGATGTGCGCCTGCGTGGCATGGTGCCCGATGGTGCGCGTGGCGGCGGCGGGCAGATCGGCAACCGGGGGCAGCAGCGGCTCGGCGCCGGACGCGCCCGGAAGACCCCGCGTCAACTGCTCCGCGATCGCCTCGGCCTCGGCGCGCGTCACGTCCCCGATGATCGCCACCACCGCAAAGGACGCGGCGTAATGGCGCCGGTGGAACCCGGCCAGGTCCTCGCGCGTGATTTTCGCGATCGTTTCCACCTCGCCCGAGGAGCGCAGCGCATAGGGATGGTCGCGGTAAGCCAGACGATAGAAGGCGCGCGAGGCGATCGTGTCGGGCCGGGTGTCGGCTTCCTTCAGGGCTCCGGTCAGGCGCGCTTTTTCGCGTTCCAGCACTGCCTGCGGAAACGCCGGCGCCCGCAGCACACGCGCGAAAACATCGAGCGCTTCGCGGCGCTCCCTGTCGCTGGATAATGTCCGCAGCGCAAATCCGGCGCGATCAGTATCGAAACGCCCCCCGTGCTGCGCGCCGACATCCGCCATGCGCCGCGAGATCTCGTCCTCGTTCATGCCGTCCGCGCCCGCGCTCAGCAAGCGGTTGGTCATGGCCGCGAGGCCGGCCGTCTCCGCCCGGTCATAACCGGCGCCGGCGGGAAATTCCACGCTGACATCGAGCATCGGTAGATCGCGGTTCTCGACGAAAAAGACGCGCGCGCCGCCCGCGGTCTGCCAGTGCTGGATCGGCAGGATCGCCCAAGCTGGCGCCGCGCCGCACAGCACAGCAACCGCAGATAAACGCAGATAAACACCGATCAAGGGCAAATACTTTCTGCCCGGAGCTGAAAAGTAGTCCATAGCGATTTTGAACCAGGAACCGTTGCTGGATCCGGCCTCTCGCATCGTTTGTCCCGGAACCAGCCTATTGTTGTTGCTGTTCCTATCTGCGTTCATCTGCGTGTATCTGCGGTTCCGAAATCTACTGCCCATGCCGCAGCCCCGCCGGCGGCGCCGCCGGGCGCCCGCCCTGGACCGGCTGGGGGTCCAGGTAGGCGATGGTCAGCGCATCCTCCTTGAAATATTTCCGGGCGACCTCGCGCACCTCATCGGGCGTGACCTCCCGCAACTTCTTCAGCTGCAGGTCTATCGTGCGGTGCGACAGGCCGGTCATCTCGAGCGTGCCGATCACGCGCGCCTGGAAGAACATCGAATCGCGCTGGTAGACCTCGGCGGCGATCGCCTGCGCTTTCACCCGGTTCAATTCCTCCTCGGTCACGCCCTCGTCGATAATCCTGGCCATCTCGCGCCTCAGGCCCTGCTCCACGTCGGCGGCAGTCTTGCCCGAAACCGGCGTCGCGCTGAGATAGAAGAATTCCGGCCCGCGCGCGATGCCGTCGTAGTCAGCGCCCGCCGAGCTCGCCAGCCGCTGCTCGCGCACGAGGCTGCGGTGCAGGCGGGCCGACTCGTTGCCGCTCAGCACCGCCGCCAGCATTTTCAGCGCGTACGGCTCCGAGTCGCGCTCGGGGTCGCGCAACACCGGGGCGCGAAACGTCATCATCACGTAGGGCAGCTCCGCCGGCGCCTTCACCGTGACGCGCTTCACTCCCAGCTGTTCCGGCTCATCCTGCGGCTTGCGCAAGGGCAGCGCCCGGGACGGGATCGCGCCGAAATACTTCTCCGCCAGCTCGAACACCTGCCGCGGCTCGACGTCGCCCACGATCACCAGCACCACGTTGCCGGGGGTGTACCAGCGCTGGTAGAACTCGCGCGTGTCCTCGACCCGCATGTTTTCAAGATCGTTCATCCAGCCGATGATCGGGTTGCGGTAGGGGTGCGCGGTCAGCGCCGTCGCCATCAACTGCTCGTACACCTTCGAGCGTGGCCGGTCGTCGGTGCGGAGCCGACGCTCCTCCATCACCACCTTGATTTCCTTCGCGAACTCCTCCGGCGCGAGCGTGAGATTCGTCATGCGGTCGGCTTCCAGCCGCAACGCCAGCTCGAGCTGGGATTTATGCAGCATGGCGAAATAACCCGTGAAGTCGTTGCTGGTGAACGCGTTGTCGCGCCCGCCCGCTGCCGCGATGACGCGGGAATACTCTCCCGCCGGCGTGCTGGAGGTGCCCTTGAACATCATGTGCTCGAGCACGTGCGCCACGCCGGTCACGCCGTTCACTTCGTCGATGCTGCCGACGCGGTACCACGCCATCACCACCGCCACCGGCGCGCGCCGGTCGGGTTTCACGATGACGCGCAGGCCATTGGCGAGCTGGCGTTCGGCGGTAACGTCCGCCGCCAGGCACGGCGCCGCGAGCACCAGTGCGCTGAGCGCACAAGTCAAATACTTAATGAGCGTCAAGGGAATGAGCTTCGGCAGGAATTGGGTTTCAGGCTAGAATTGTATCCACTCGCGGGCCGGATATCACGTTTCAGGCAACCATCGCCGGCCACATCACCCGCATCTAGACTGCCCAACGCGTGCTAAGTTTCCTTAAATCCTCGTCAAATGACGGCGCCGGCTGGGTTTCGCGCCTCCGGGACGGTCTTGCCAAGACCCGCGAGCAGCTGGGCGGCCGCCTTGCCGGGCTGTTCGCCGGGTCGCGCCCGCTCGACGAGGCGTTCTACGAGGAGCTGGAAACCGCGCTGATCGCCGCGGACGTGGGGGTGGCGGCGAGCGCCCACCTGCTCGCGGAGCTGCGCCGCCGCGCCCGGCGCGAGGGCATTGCCGATTCCACCCGGTTGAAGCACGCGCTGCAAGAGGTGCTGCGCGAGCTGCTCGAGCCGGTCGCCGTCCCGCTCGAGGTGGATTCCCACCGCCCTTTCGTGATCATGCTCGCCGGCGTCAACGGCGCCGGCAAGACCACTTCGATCGGCAAGCTCGCTCATTATTTCCAGAGCCGCGGCAAGTCCGTGCTGCTCGCGGCCGGCGACACCTTCCGGGCGGCCGCGCGCGAGCAGTTGATCGCGTGGGGCGAGCGCAATAACGTGGCCGTGATCACGCAGCAATCGGGGGACGCGGCGGCGGTCATCTTCGACGCGGTCAACGCGGCGACGGCCCGCGGCATCGACGTGGTCCTCGCCGACACCGCGGGGCGGCTGCCGACCCAACTGCACCTCATGGAGGAAATCAAGAAGGTAAAGCGCGTGATCGCCAAGGCGGCCCCGGGCGCGCCGCACGAAGTGCTGCTGGTGCTCGATGCCAACACCGGCCAGAACGCGCTGGCGCAGGTGCGTTCCTTCGACGCGGCCCTCGGGGTGACCGGCCTCATCCTGACCAAGCTCGATGGCACCGCCAAGGGCGGCGTGATCGCGGCCATCGCATTCATGCGATCCCATGCCGCGCCCGCGCGCTCCAACGCCTCGCCGGAGCAGCCGATACCGGTGCGCTTCATCGGCGTCGGCGAGAACCTGGACGACCTGCGGCCGTTCAATGCCGGGGAGTTCGTCTCCGCCCTCATTGACTAGAGCGAGACGAAAGATGATCTCCTTCAGCCAGGTCACCAAGCGCTATCCCAGCGGGCTGGAGGCGCTGAAAGGCGTGACGCTCGCCATCGAGGCCGGCGAAATGGTGTTCATCACCGGCCATTCGGGGGCCGGCAAGAGCACGCTCCTGAAGCTCGCCGCCGCGATCGAGCGGCCGTCGAGCGGCAGCGTCATCGTCAACGGCCAGAACGTGGGGGCGCTGAGGGCGCGCGCCGTGCCGTTCCTGCGCCGCAAATTCGGCCTCATCTTCCAGGACCAGAAGCTGCTCTACGACCGCAACGCGTTCGACAACGTGATGCTGCCGCTCTCCATCACCGGCTTCGAACGGCGCGAAGCGGCGCGGCGCGTGCGCGCGGCGCTGGACAAGGTCGGCCTGCTCGCCAAGGAGAAATCCTTTCCGGTCACGCTCTCCGGCGGCGAGCAACAGCGGCTCGCGATCGCGCGCGCCATCGTCCACCGCCCGGCGATACTGGTCGCGGACGAGCCGACCGGCAACCTCGACGCCGCCTACGCCAGCGAGCTGGGCGAACTCTTCCGCTCGTTCAACCAGGTCGGCGTCACCGTGGTCATCGCGACCCACGACGAGGCGTTCGCCGCGCGCTTAAAGCCCCGCCTCATCGCGCTAAAAGAGGGAAGGCTGGCAGCATGATTTCGAGTTCAAGGTTCAAAGTTCAAGGTTCAAGATTTTCAGCGCGAGCTGCCGCTCACGATTTTGAACACGGAACTTTGAACTTTGAACTTGGAACCTTGAACTTGGAACCCGGAACCCGGAACAAGGGAGCCCCCGCGTGACCTGGTTCTGGCACCACCTGGATTCCTTGCGCACGACGCTGGCGCGCCTCCTGCGCACGCCGGTGGCAACGCTGCTCAACGTGGGCGTGATCGGCATCGCGCTCGCGCTGCCGGTCGGGCTCTACGTCGCCCTCGTCAACCTGCAGGGCTTCGCGCACACCCTCGCCTCCGATCCCCAGCTCTCGGTGTTTCTCGCGCTCGATGCCAGCCGGGGCGATGCCGAGAAAATCGCGGCGCGGCTGAAGAACCACGCGGGGGTGCGCGAGGCGCGCTACGTGCCGCGGGATGAGGCCCTGAAAGAACTGAAAGCGAGCACGGGGCTCGCCGACGTCATGGACAGCCTGCCCCAGAACCCGCTGCCGGACGCCTTCGTGGTATTGCCGCGTGACACGCAGCCCGAGGCGCTGGAAAAACTGCGCGACGAGGTCCGCGGCTGGCCCAGGGTCGCGCACGTGCAGCTCGACACGGCCTGGGCGCGGCGGCTGGAGGCGGGATTGAAGCTCGCGCGCCTGGCGGTATGGCTGCTGGCGACGCTGTTCGCCTTTGCGCTGGTGGCGGTGACCTTCAACACCATCCGCCTGCAGATCCTCACCCGCCGGGAGGAGATCGAGGTCTCCAAGCTGATCGGCGCGACCGATCCCTTCATCC
Organism: uncultured Streptomycetaceae bacterium; assembly: GCA_964521405.1. Taxonomy (GTDB): domain Bacteria; phylum Pseudomonadota; class Gammaproteobacteria; order Burkholderiales; family SG8-41; genus SG8-41. The sequence continues at coordinate 23,511 of CAZFRR010000210.1, forward strand.
GCCGGCCGTTTCTTTACTTCGGCGCGCTGCAGGGCTTCATCGGTGGCATCGTGGCCTGGGCCATTATCTGGGGGGGCATTTGGCTGCTGAACGGGGCGCTGGCCGAGCTTGCGCAGCTCTATTCCGCCCGCATCGAGTTGCAGCACCTCGGCATGGAGGACAGCCTCTCCCTGCTCGCGTTTTCCGCCGGGCTCGGCTGGTTCGGGTCCTGGCTCTCGGTCAATCAGCACCTCGCTGGAATTGAGCCCCGGTAGGCTTTCACCCGGTCCTGCGCCGGGCGCCCCCTGCACCGCAGCAAGTCCCTGATTTGATGCCGATTCTGCCCCAGATACCCATTCATAACTCCATGACTATATGGAACTTTAACGCGTTCTGGCACTCTGATGTCTTGAGTGCTAGACTATTGGCCTAAAGGGGATGATATGAACAGCCTTGCATTGCCCGTCCCATCGGCTGCCGGCAGCCTGGAAAGCTATGTCCAGACCGTCAACCGCTTCCCGCTCCTCACCCAGGAGCAGGAGCTGGCGTTTGCCCGCCGCTACCGCACCGAGGGGGACCTCGAGGCGGCGCGGGAGCTCGTCGTCTCCCACCTGCGCGTGGTGGTCGCGATCTCGCGCGGCTACCTGGGCTACGGCCTGCCGCAAGCCGATCTCATCCAGGAAGGCAATATCGGGCTCATGAAGGCGGTCAGGCGCTACGACCCCGAGCGCGGCGTGCGGCTCGTGTCGTTCGCCGTGCACTGGATCCGCGCCGAGATGCACGAGTTCATCCTGCGCAACTGGCGCATCGTGAAGGTCGCCACCACCAAGGCGCAAAGAAAACTTTTCTTCAACCTGCGAAGCCTCAAGAGTAGCTTCAACAGCCTCGGCGTCGAGGAGGTCAAGGCGGTGGCGAAGCAGCTCGGCGTCAAGCCCGACGAAGTCGTCGAGATGGAAACGCGGCTGACCGGCAGGGATATCGCGATCGAACCCGCGGGTGACGATGAAGAAGAGTCGTTCGCACCGATCGCCTACCTCGCGGCGGAAGATGCCGAGCCCGGCCGCCTCCTCGAGCACGAGCAAACCGAGCGCCTGCAGGCGAGCGGGCTGGCGCAGGCGCTGGCGGGCCTGGATGCGCGCAGCCGCCGCATCATCGAGGCGCGCTGGCTCGCCGAGAAGGAAGCCGCGACGCTGCACGATCTCGCCGCCGAGTTCGGGGTCTCCGCCGAGCGTATCCGCCAGATCGAAGTGAAAGCGCTCGCCAGGATGAAGGGCGTTATCAACCGCCAGCCGGCATAACCGAATATAGAAAGCGTGTCTGACAAAGCCCCGGCGCCGCCGGGGCTTTTTTTTATCCTAACAACTTCGATTCAGCCACAGAGGTCACAGAGAACACAGAGCGATTCAAGGGGTTGAGTCGGCACACCCCACTCACCCGATGAGCGAGGTTTGAACATGAAATACGTTCTTGATTCACCTCTGTGAACTCTGTGTTCTCTGTGGCAAATAGCGTTTTCTGCGTTTACGCGCCGGCGAGCAGCAGCCGGATGTCGTGGAGCAGCGCCGTCGCGCCCGCCCCGTACTGCGCGTAGAGGCGCAGCCTCCCCTCACGGTCGAGGATGAAAGTGCCCGCGCCGTGGTCCACGCTGTAGCCCCCGTCCTTGCCCGGCTGCTTCTGGTAGAACACCTTGAATTCCTTTGCCGCGCGCGCGGTCGCATCGAGATCGCCGTAAAGACCGAGAAAGGCGGGGTTGAACGCAGGCACGTATTGCTGGAGCACCTGGGCGGTGTCGCGCTCCGGGTCCACCGTCACGAACAGCACCTGCACCTTGCCGGCGTCGGGGCCGATCTCTTTCATCACCTGCGCCATCTCGGCGAGGGTCGTGGGACAGGCGTCGGGACAGTGCGTGAAGCCGAAGAACACCGTCACCACCTTGCCGCGGAAATCGGTGAGCGTGCGCGCTTTGCCGCTGTGATCGGTCAGGCTGAGCTCTTTTCCGAACCCCACTCCCGTCACGTCGGTCAGCTTGAACTTGGGCGCCTCCGGAGCGGACCCGCAACCCGCGAGCAGCGCCATGAACACCGTTGCGAACAGGAACCTCATGGGGAATCCCGCCGGGGCGGCGCCCATTACAGCGGCATGCGGAAATAGTGGTCGAGAAGCAGCGCCGCGAAGAGAGCGGTGAGATAGGCGATGGAATAGCGAAAGGTGCGCTGCGCGAGTCGGTCGCTGTAGGCGACATAGATGCGCACCGCGTACCACAGGAACACGGCGTTCAACACCACCACCGCGGCCAGATAGAGCGCGCCGCTCATGCGGGTGACGAAAGGCAGCAGCGTCACCGCCGTGAGGATCACGGTATAGAGCAGCACGTGCAGGCGCGTGAACTTGTCGCCGTGCGTCACCGGCAGCATCGGCACCCCGGCCTTGGCGTACTCGTGCTTGCGGTAGAGCGCAAGCGCCCAGAAATGCGGCGGCGTCCACGCAAAGATGATGAGAAACAGCAGCAGCGCGTCGGGTGAAATCTCGCCGGTCACCGCGACCCAGCCCAGTACCGGCGGCATCGCGCCGGAAGCGCCGCCGATCACGATGTTCTGCGGCGTCATCGGCTTCAACACCACCGTATAGATAACGGCGTAACCGACGAAGGTGGCGAGCGTCAGCCACATGGTAAGCGCGTTGACCCACTGGTAGAGGATGAATAGCCCCGCGCCGCCCACGACCCCGGCGAAAACGAGCGTCTGCAGCGAGGTCACCTGCCCGCGCGGCAGCGGCCGCCCGCGGGTCCGCGTCATGATCGCGTCGATTCCCTGCTCGACCAGGCAGTTGACCGCCGCCGCTGCGCCCGCGGTGAGCGCGATGCCGAGGGTGCCCGCGACGAGCGCCTGCAGCGGCACCATGCCCGGCGTGGCGAGGAACATGCCGATCACCGCGGTGAACACAATGAGCGACACCACGCGCGGCTTGGTGAGCTGGTAGAACTGGCTCGCCCGTGTGGCAAGCGGCTGGCTGGCAAGGCTGGACGACATCTAGTCTGCGGCTCGTTTGAAGACGGTGAAGTTTAACATCACGAGCGCGGCCAGCAAAAGCGCGGCGCCGGCGTTGTGGGCGGCCGCGAGCACGACCGGCAGCCGCAGCAGCACGTTGGCGATGCCGAGTCCCGCCTGCGCCAGCAGCAGCACGAGCAGCACCGCCCCCACTGCCCGCAGTTGCGGGATGCGCAGCGCCCACAGCGCCAGGAAGCCGACGCAGACGAGCGTCGCCACTGCCCCGAGACGGTGGCTCCAATGAATCGCAGTGAGTGCTTCGTACGAAAGCGGCGCGCCCGCCGCGGTCACGCCGAGCTCGCGCAGGACGTGGAATGCGTTCTCGAAATCCATCGTCGGCAGCCACTCCCCGTGGCAGGTCGGGAAATCGGCGCAGGCGAGCGCCGCGTAATTGGCGCTGACCCAGCCGCCGAGCGCAATCTGCGCGACCAGCACCGCCAGCCCGGCGGCCGCCCACGGCCTCAACGCGCGTGCCGTCGCGGCCGGCGCCGGTGGCGGATTGATTTCCCGCAGCGCCAGCCACATCAGAACCGCGAGCGTCGTCATGCCGCCCAGCAGGTGCAGCGTGACGATGGCGGGCTTCAACAGCATCGTGACCGTCCACATCCCGAGCGTCGCCTGGAACGCGACCACCGCGACGAGCAGCGTGGCGAGCCACGGCGTCCGGCCGGTCTTGCCGCGCATCCGCCACGCGATCGCTGCGATCGCAAGTATGAGCAAACCCAGCATGCCGGCGAGATAGCGGTGAAACATCTCCTTCCACGCCCGCCCCGCATCGACCGTCTTGCCCGGGAAGGCCTGCTCGGCTTTCGCCACTTCGTGCGCTTCGTCCGGCACACCGAGCAATTGACCGTAGCAGCCCGGCCAGTCGGGGCAGCCCAGCCCCGCGTCCTCCAGCCGCACGTAGGCGCCGACCACGATCACCAGGAAGGTGAGGGCGACGCTGCACAGCACCAGGGGCCGGTAGAGGCTCATCCGATTTGCGACGCCTTCACGAGCACCTCGCGCAACTGTTGGATTGGCATTGAAGCGGTTTTGCGGTTCTGCCCAGTATAGCCAAGCACCGGTGCCGCGGAACGGGTTGCGCGCGGAGCCGGCTAGTGCCGTTCCAACTTATTTGACATAATGATTACGCAAACTCTTCTGTTGCATATCGTGCCCGAATCAGGCGTCACAGATAGCTCGAAATAGTTGGAACGGCACTAGCCGGACAATTGCATGCCGTTGCGCCCATGCGGCAGGTTTGTTGTTTATGATGGCGCTGCAGCATTTTTTTAACCATGTGGAGACCCCTCAAATGAAGCAAAACCGTATCAATACCGGCCGCCGTTCTTTCCTCAAGGCGGGCTCGCTGGCGGCGGTATCCGCCGCGATCGCAGGCAGCGTCAGCAAGGCCGCCGCGCAGGGCGCCAGGGTGGACGAGAAGGACGCCCAGGCACAGAGCCTCGGCTACAAGCATGACGCGACGAAGGTGGACAAGGCCAAATTCGCGAAGTACCAGGCCGCACAGACTTGCGCGAACTGTTCGTTGTATCAGGGCAAACCCGCTGACGCCTGGGGCGGCTGTCCGATCTTCCCGGGCAAGCAGGTGGCCGGGAAGGGCTGGTGTTCCGCGTGGGTGAAGAAGGCTTAATTGAAACAAACAGCGCTCAAATTCAGCATCATGATGACAAGCGTCGCGCTGGCCGCGACGCTTGCCGGAGTGTGGCTCGCTGATATCTATCGGAAACACGATTCGCAGGCCGTGTTGCTGCCGGACCAGGTGATCACATTATTTCCTGATCCGAAGCCACTGACCGCGTTTGCGCTCACCGATCATATGAATCGGGTATTCGATCTTGCAAGCTTGAAGGGTAAATGGTCGTTTCTCTTTTTCGGCTTCACCCATTGCCCGGACATCTGTCCAACGACTCTGGCGGTACTGGCCCGCGCGCGGGACAGCATCGCCAAGCATACGGTCGGCACCCAAGATATCCAATTCGTCTTTGTCTCAGTGGATCCAAATCGCGATACCGCCAGCAAGCTCAGGCAATACGTGGACTATTTTGATACGACCTTTCTCGGCGTGACGGGAGACAACGCGCAGATCGGTAACCTGGCTGGTCAACTGGGCGCCGCGTATCAGGTCGTGATCACACCGGGTATTGAAAACTATCCCGTCTATCACTCCGCGGCGGTATTCCTGTTGGATCCGCAAGCCCGCTATCATGCCGTGTTCACGCCGCCCCTTGACGCGGAGGCTATCAGCAGGCGTTTCAAAGTGGTGCGGGAGTTTGAAGCAGGCAACGCGACATGAAATGGCGACTTCCGGTTTTCGTCTGCCTGATATTGGCGCCGACCCTCGTCACCGCTGCGAGCGAAGTAGCGGGCGTTTCCGCACGCGACGCCTGGGTGCGGGAATCGCCGCCCGGCGTGGCCATGATGGCGGGATACATGGCCTTGCGAAACAACACCTCACGGCCCCAAGTACTCGTGGCCGCAAGCAGTCCCGGGTTCGCGACCGTGATGACCCACCGCACTGTCGTCAAGGACGGCATGGCGCGTATGGTGCACGAATCGAGAATCGAACTTGCACCCAACGCGAGCTTGATCTTTGCGCCGGGAGGTTATCACCTGATGCTGATGAACCCGAAACGGACACTGCGCGCCGGCGACTCGGTTGTCATCAAACTGGAATTCAGCGGCGGCCTGGAATTGCCCGTCGCCTTCGAGGTCCGCAAATGAGGAACGGCAAACGGCTTATTTCGACCGCGCTACCATGTAGTCGACGGCGGCCTTGACCTCGGCGTTGCTCAGCGCCAGGTTTCCGCCTTTGGGTGGCATCACTCCGCCGCTTCCCTGTGACCCATTAACGGCGCTGGTGTAGAGTGTGTCAACGCCCTTGGCGATGCGCTTAGCCCACTGGCCCTTATCACCCAGCTTCGGCGCGCCGGCAATTCCGGCATCGTGGCAGGCGACGCAAGCGGCCTGGTAGATTTGTTGTCCGTCCCGGGCGGGCGACGACGCGGCCGCCACGGTTTTCATCGGCTCCTTCTGAGTTTCCGCCGCAGCGACCTCGACCCGGCCAACGGGCTTGATCCGTTCAGCCACACTGGTAGCAGCACTCAAAAGCGTGCCGCGTTGCTGTTGGACTCGCTCAGGGACGTCGCGGTGATGGGCCACCAGAATGAAAATGAACAGTATCAGCACGGTGCTGACCCCAAGAATCGTCGAAACGTGCGTCGCGTGGCTTTTTTTGGTCATTGGCAGTTCTTGTAGTAAGGAACGGGGTCCGACAATCAATGGGCTCGCTGCAATTCGATCCAGTTGCGCTACAACAAACCCTTCACGAAAAAGACGCCCCGCGTAAAGAAGGTGTAGTCCGCTTCCAGCGCCCCAATGCCCAACAGTACCATCAACAACAGCGTTGGGACCAAAATGGCATACAACAGGGCCAGCCGCTCCCACATCATGTGCATGAAGACGGCAACGATCAACCCGGCCTTCAACAACATGAACACGATGATCAGAAACCACCTGAGGTAGCCCTGAAAGTGGAGGTAATCGACCATATAAGACGCGGCGCTGAGAACAAACAGCAATGCCCAGATCTTGAGATAAATGCCGATCGGATGCTGTTGCCCTTCCACGTGCGCAGGCTGTTGCCCTTGCGCGTGCGCGTGCGCCTGCTGTTGCCCTTCCGCGTGTGCCATGATTTGCCTTACCAGAGGTAGAAAACGGCGAAGATGAATACCCAAACCAGGTCGACGAAGTGCCAATACAGGCCCATGATTTCGACCATCTCGTACTTTCCCTTCCGGCCGGTGAGGAAGCCTGGCCGCTCGTTATCCAAATCTCCCCGCAATACCTTGATGGCCACGATGATCAGGAAGATCACGCCGATCGACACGTGCGTGCCATGGAAGCCCGTGATCATGAAAAAGGACGAGCCAAACTGGGCCGCGCCCATGGGATTGCCCCAGGGCCGCACCCCCTCCTGAATCAGCTTGGTCCACTCAAAGGCCTGCATGCCGACGAAGGTGGCGCCCAATGCCGCGGTGATCAGCAACAGGATAAAGGTCATCTTCCTGTTTTTTTCATAACCGAATTTGACCGCCATCGCCATCGTCCCGCTGCTGCTGATCAGGACAAAGGTCATGATCGCGATCAGGAGGAGAGGGACACTCGTGCCGAAGATCGTCAACGCGAAGACCTCACTGGGGTTGGGCCAGGGCTCCAGGGCGGACATTCGCACCGTCATGTACGAGATCAGGAAAGAGGTGAAGATGAAGGTGTCGCTCAAGAGGAAGATCCACATCATGGCCTTGCCCCAGGGGACATTCTTGAATGCCCTCTGGTCGGAGGACCAGTCGGAGACGATGCCTGGCACGCCTTCAGGCAGCGGGAGGGGTGCTACGGTACTTGTCGGAATCGCTGGTGTCATGTGTTGTGTCATGTGCTTTGGGCCTGTTTACCTGATCCCACAGAGCTTCAATAAAAGGTCCAGATTATTTCCCGTAAACAGCAGGCCAAAAAGGACCAACCAAACCAGCAGCAGGAAGTGCCAGTAAACGGTGCACAACTCCACGCTCTGCCTGACCTTCGCCACGTCAAAATCGCCCCACACTTTGGCGACGGTCCTGCTCCAGGCCACCAAACCGCCCAAGAGGTGCACCCCGTGCAATCCCGTGATCAGATAAAAAAACGCGATTGCCGGGTTCGTTACTTCAAAATAAACCATGGTGGCAAGTTGCCGCCAGGCCAGGAGCTGCCCGAACAGAAAAACCACGGTGAAAGCGCCGGCAGCAAGCAGGCCGACGCGCATGGCGTCCATCCGCCCACGGCGCACTGAATACTGCGCCCATTGCAAGGCGACACTGCTCAATATCAGCACCAGCGTATTCGCCCACAACAGGCTCACCTGAGGCGCGGGACGCCAGTCCTCGTACGCCATCCGGCCGCCATAGGCGGTAACCAAAAGCATGAACAGGACCGCGACCACTGCCAGAAATACCCTCAACGCGAGTTGCTTCGCGGCCCGGGTAGACGAGCGTCCAGCCTTAAGGTCGTCGATCTTATCCTGGCCCAGGGCCCAGGGCTTGACCGTCAATTCATGAAAAAACCCCACGTCGTCAGCCTCCGGATCGCCTACGTCTTTTTGCCACCACGGGCGACCTCTCGGGCCGGGACGTTTTGCGGTATGAAGTCCTGGTCGGCGCCTGGCACGCTGTAATCGTACGCCCAGCGATAGACCACCGGCAGCGTGGGGCCAAAGTTGCCGTGTTTCGGCGGAGTATCGGGGGTTTGCCACTCCAGCGTGGTGGCGCCCCAGGGATTGCCCCCCGATGGCTTGCCTTTGAAATAACTCCAGACCAGGTTGTACAAAAACACCAGCTGGAAGGCGCCCACGATCAAGGCCGCGATGGTGATACCGACGTTCAAGGAATGGGCCGATTCGGGGATAAAGTCCGTACCTCCGATTGCATAATACCGGCGCGGCACGCCCAAAAAGCCCAGGTAATGCATCGGCAGGTAGATGGCATAGGTCCCGAGGAAGGTGCCCCAGAAGTGAAATTTGCCCATGGCATCATCCAGCATCCGCCCGGTGATCTTGGGGTACCAGTGATAGATGGCCCCGAACACCACCATGATCGGCGCCACGGCCATCACCATATGAAAGTGGGCGACCACGAACATGGTGTCCGAAAGCGGCACGCTCACGGTCACGTTGCCGAGGAACAGGCCCGTTAACCCGCCGTGTATGAACGCGAAGATGAAGCCGAGGGCAAACAGCATGGGGACGTTGAGTTGGATGTTCCCGTGCCACAGCGTCAGCACCCAGTTGTAGACCTTGAGGGCCGTGGGAATCGCAATGATCAGCGTGGTGGTGGCGAAAAAGAAGCCGAAGTACGGGTTCATGCCGCTGACGTACATGTGGTGCGCCCAGACGATGAAGCTCAAGCCGCCAATGGCCACAATCGCCCACACCATCATCCGATAGCCGAAGATGTTT
>CAZFRR010000211.1:0-9951 GCA_964521405.1 uncultured Streptomycetaceae bacterium
CTTCTTGCCATAAATGTCCGGCGCCGAGCCGTGGACCGGCTCGAACAGCGACGGGAATTTCTTCTCGGGATTCAGGTTGGCCGAGGGCGAGATGCCGATGGTGCCGGTCGCCGCGGGCCCGAGGTCAGAGAGGATGTCGCCAAACAGGTTGGAGCCGACCACCACGTCGAAACGGTCGGGGTTCATGATGAAGTGCGCGCACAGGATATCGATGTGGTACCAGTCGGTCTTCACTTGCGGGTAGCGCGCGGCCATTTCCTTCACGCGCTCGTCCCAGTACGGCATCGAGATCGAGATGCCGTTCGACTTGGTGGCGGAAGTGAGGTGCTTTTTCGGCCTCGTCATCGCGAGATCGAAGGCGTACTTGAGGATGCGGTCCACGCCCTGGCGCGAGAACACCGCCTGCTGCGTCACGAACTCGCGCTCGGTGCCCGCGTACATGCGCCCGCCGACCGAGGAATATTCGCCCTCGCTGTTCTCGCGCACCACCCAGAAATCGATGTCGCCCACCTTGCGGTTGGCAAGCGGGCACTTCATGCCGGGCATCAACCGCACCGGGCGGAGATTCACGTACTGGTCGTAGCCGCGGCGGAACGGGATCAGCAGGCCCCACAGCGAGATGTGATCGGGCACCGCGGCCGGCCAGCCGGCGGCGCCGAAGAAAACCGCGTCGTGCTTCCCGAGCCGGTCGAGCGCGTCCTCGGGCATCATGCGGCCGTGTTTCGCGTAGTAGTCGCAACTCCAGTCGAACTCGTCGAACTGCCACTGGATGCCGAACTTGCGCCCGGCTGCTTCGAGCGCGCGCAGGCCTTCGGGCATGACTTCCTTGCCGATGCCGTCGCCGGGGATGACGGCGATGCGGAATTGTTTCATCTTGAACTCCGTGAATCGTGAGTCGACTCGAAAAAACAAAGGGCAGCCGAGGCTGCCCTTGTTACCGCGCGTCCAATGCTATCAGGCCGCGGGCTTCGCGGCGGCGGCGGGCTTCCGCGCGTATTTCTGGCGGAACTTCTCGACGCGCCCGGCGGTATCCACGAGCTTCTGCTTGCCGGTGTAGAAAGGATGGCACTCCGAGCAGACTTCAACCTGCAGGTCGCGGCCCAGGACCGAGCGCGTGTCCCACTTGTTGCCGCAGCTGCAGGTGACGGTGAGGGTGCTGTAGTGGGGATGAATCTTCGGTTTCATGCGGCCTCCGTGCCGATGGTATCCGCCAGAAAGGCGTGCATTATCCACAATTTAGCCGTCAGTGGCAAGTAATCATCATTCATCATTCAAAACTCATCATTAACGGCCCTAGTGTCCCGAGTCGCTAGTTCGTTGATCAATATGTCGTCGTTCGGGGAACATTCGAATCGCAAAAGTGCCGAAATCGGCGCGAGACGCGAAGCAAACCGCAGCCAGGTTGGACACCTGGCGAGGATTTGCGACAAAGTATGGCGTCGATTCTCGGCATCTTTTGTTCAGCGAATTAGCGACTCGGGACACTAGTTCCCGCTAGCGAAGGAGGGGCCGTTGTCCCGGCGCCCAGTTCTCCATCAGCACGCAGCAGCGCGCGAGTTCGCGCTTGCCGGCCTCGGGGCTGACCCGCTGGAAGCGCGAGATCCCGCCCATCACGTTGAGCGACACGAAGGTGATCTCTTCGGAGCGGACGCTGAACTTCAACCAGCCCTGGTCGTAGCCGTAGCCATGCAGCACACGATCGCCCGGCAGCGTGTCGATCCGGAAGTAACCGCCAGGCAGGGTGGCGCCGATGATGCGCCCGTCCAGGTAGAGCACGGATTCTTCCCGCAGCACGCCGGTTGGGTCGTTGCGGTAGACGTAGAGCGTCGCGGCGTTGGGATGCGTGAGATATTGCTTCGCCTCGGCATCGCGCTCCCGGGATGCCTGCGGCACCGACGCGCAGCCCGCGAGCGCCAGCGCGATCAGCAATATCCGCCACATAGGCGTCAAAGCCGGACGCCTAGGGTACGGGAGGGCTCCGGTACCCTAATCGCCGGTTTAACTCCGCGCGTTCGAACGGACGATGAAACACTGCCGTTCAACGCGCAGACCACGAACGGATGGGATTTCAGCCCCTTCTCATCGAATCGAAGAAGTAGCCAGCCGAGACGTGGAGCAGGGGCCCCGGTTTCCGGGGATGTGACCGGTGAGGCGGGCAAGACTTTTTCGCAGTGGTATTAAGCAGGTGAGAGGGGGATTTGAGTTACCACTAACCCCGTCGCATTGAATCGAAAAAGTCGGCGTTATTCTTGGTTGCCCGTACTTTATCCAGAAGAAATTCCGTGGCTTCCAGCTCGTCCATCGGGTAGAGCAGCTTCCTCAGCACCCAGATCTTCTGCAGCACGTCCTGCTTGATCAGCAGTTCCTCGCGGCGGGTGCTGGACCTGTTGACGTTGATCGCCGGGAAGATGCGCTTTTCGTACATCCGGCGGTCAAGGTGGATTTCCATGTTGCCGGTGCCTTTGAATTCCTCGAAGATCACGTCGTCCATGCGGCTGCCGGTGTCGATCAGCGCGGTGGCGAGGATGGTCAGCGATCCCCCTTCCTCGACGTTCCGCGCGGCGCCGAAGAAGCGCTTCGGGCGCTGCAGCGCGTTCGCGTCCACGCCGCCGGTCAGCACCTTGCCGGAGGCGGGCACCACGGTGTTGTAGGCGCGGGCGAGGCGCGTGATGGAGTCAAGCAGGATCACCACGTCCTTCTTGTGCTCGACCAGGCGCTTTGCCTTCTCGATCACCATCTCGGCGACCTGGACGTGGCGCGAGGCCGGCTCGTCGAAGGTGGAGGACACCACTTCGCCCTTCACCGAGCGGATCATTTCCGTCACTTCCTCGGGCCGCTCGTCGATCAGCAGCACGATCAGCACCACAGCCGGGTGGTTGGTGGTGATGGCGTGGGCGATGTGCTGCATCAGCACGGTCTTGCCGGCCTTGGGCGGGGACACGATCAGCCCGCGCTGGCCCTTGCCGATGGGGGCGATGATGTCGATGATGCGCCCGGTGATGTTCTCCTCGGCCTTGATGTCCCGCTCGAGCTTCATGTGCTCGGTCGGGTGGTAGGGCGTCAGGTTCTCGAACAGGATCTTGTGCTTGGAATTCTCAGGCAGCTCGTCGTTGACCTTGTCCACCTTCACCAGCGCGAAGTAGCGCTCGCCGTCCTTGGGCGTGCGGATCTCGCCATCGATCGAGTCGCCGGTGTGCAGGTTGAAGCGGCGGATCTGGGACGGGCTGACGTAGATGTCGTCGGTGCCCGCGAGGTACGAAGTGTCGGGCGAGCGCAGGAAGCCGAAGCCGTCGGGCAGCACCTCGAGCGTGCCGCCGCCGTAGATGCTCTCCCCCTTCTTGGCCTGGTTCTTCAGGAGCGCGAAGATCAACTCCTGCTTGCGCAGGCGGTTGGCGCCGTCCACCTCGTTCTTGACGGCCATTTCGAGCAGCTCGCCAACGTGGAGATTTTTCAAATCGGATAAATGCATAAACTTCGACCCTTCGAGGGGAGGTGCTGCGGGAGAGGAGGGGAAAGCGGCATCCGCCCGCGGCTCGTCCCTCTCGGAGAGGGGAGCCGGGCGGCTGTCGCCCGAACGCTTGCTGGAAAAGTTGGGGAAATTAGATGTGGCTGTCAATAAAAGCGGTTAACTGGGACTTGGACAAGGCGCCGACCTTGGTCGCTTCCACGGCGCCGTTCTTGAACATCATCAGGGTGGGGATGCCGCGGATGCCGTACTTGGGCGGCGTGGCCTGGTTCTCGTCGATGTTCAGCTTGGCGACCTTGAGGCGCCCCGAGTATTCCTTCGCCACCTCGTCGAGGATGGGCGCGATCATCTTGCATGGCCCGCACCATTCGGCCCAGTAGTCCACCAGCACCGGCGTCGGCGACTGGAGCACCTCGGGATCGAAGCTCTGATCGGTCACGTAATGGATGTGTTCACTCATGAGAACTCTACTCTCGGGGTTCGGTAGGAATGTGCCACGGAAGGTGCGGCGGTGAGACTTGCCCCATTATGCTAGCGAAATTTTCCCGCTTTGCATAGGGCCAATGCCGGGCAGCGGAAATAGCCGTGTCTGCTAAAATATGGGCTCATCCTCAAAACGCAAGCCAAGGCGGAATTCCGAGGGAATACTATGACTTACGTCGTAACCGAGACCTGCATCAAGTGCAAGTATACCGATTGCGTTGACGTCTGTCCGGTGGACTGCTTTCGCGAAGGCCCCAACATGCTCGTCATCGACCCCGACGAGTGCATCGATTGCACCCTGTGCGTCGCCGAGTGCCCGGTGGAGGCGATCTTCGCCGAGGACGACGTGCCCGACGACCAGAAGCACTGGACCAAGGTGAACGCCGACCTGTCCAAGGTGTGGAAGACCATAATTGAGAAGATACCTGCTCCTGCGGATGCGGACGAGTGGGCTAAGATAAAGAAGAAGGAGCATCTACTTGAGAAATAGCGGGCTTTGTGGACGTCCGCATCTTCCGTGCTCCGCGGTCGCATCCCCGGAAACCGGGGCCCCTGCTCCACGCGTCGCGCGGATACGCTTCTGAATGGGCAAAAATAAAAAAGAAAGAGCATCTCCTGGAGAAATGACTCTTGGGCATTCAGTCCGCGTCCGTGGCGCGCTCCGGGGTCGCATCCCCGCTGCGCAAGCGCAGGTTTCGAGTTCAATGTTCCGAGTTCCGAGCTTAAAATCACGAGCGGCAGCACGCTCTGATAACCTGGAACCTGGAACCTGGAACCTGAAACTTTGAACCCGGAACCCGGAACCCGGAACTTTGAACCCGGAACTTTGAACCGCGAGTCCCGAACATGAAGAAAACCATTGGAGCCATTGCCTCCGCCGTAATGCTTTCTGCCCCGTCGGGACTCGCGATTGCGCAGCAGGTCGTCAAGCCGCCGGTCGCGAACTACTGGGTCAGCGTCGACACCGCCGCCGGCATGACCCTGCCCGGCATGGGAAACATGGGTGGCTTCATGGCCGGCATGATGGGCGGGCAGGGGCAGAGCGGGCGCAAGATGATCTTGCAACTCGGCTCGCAGCGCCCCTCGGCGGACGGCCCGCGCGCCGATCACCATATTCCGGCCGGCATGAGCATGGGCCCGTCGCTGCCGCTGGTCACGCCGCGGCGCGAAGCCGCGCAGCGCGGCGAGCCCGGTGAAATGCCGCAGGGCATGGAGCAGCCCAAGGGCCGCATGCTGCTCTACTGGGGCTGCGGTGAGAATGTCAGAGCGGGGCAGCCCGTGATCCTCGATTTCGCGCGGCTGGCGCAGGGTCAGACCCCGCCCAACATGGTTTCCCGCCGCGTGGCCGGGCCGAGTGGGCCGTCGCCTTCGCGCGCGAAGGTCTACGGCGACTGGCCGAACCAGCAGGATTCGAAAGCGGTGCCGGCGAGCGCCTCCTTGCGCGGCGACCACCAGATCAAGGGCAATTATTCGCCCGATATCCAATTCGCGCTCGGCGAGGGCCACGATTTCATGGAACGCGTCGAGCTTGCCACCGCCCCGCGCGGCGCCGGCGCGGCGCACGTCAGCTGGAATTCCGTGCCCAACGCGACCGGCTACTTCGCGACCACCATGGGCGGCGATGGCAACGATGTCGTCTTCTGGTCCTCGAGCGAGGTGCAGGAGATGGGCGGCATGCTGACGGACTACGTCCCGCCGTCCGAGGTCGCGCGCCTGGTGCGCGAGAAAGTGGTGCTGTCCCCGTCAGTCACCGAATGCACCGTGCCCGGCGAAGTCGTGAAACGGTCGGGCGGCTCCCCGTTCCTCAACTTCATCGCCTACGGCCCGGAAGCGAATTTTGTCCAACCGCCGCGCCCGAGCGACCCGAAGCAGCCCTGGGAACAGCTCTGGACCGTGAAAGTGCGCTTCAAGTCCACCGCCTCGACGCTCCTTGGCGATGCTTCCGGCGGCGGCGGTGGCCGCCGTCCCGCGCGCGCCGAGCAGGCGCCGCGTCCCGAGCAGGCGCCCCGGGAAGAGCAGACTGCCGAGCCGGCGGAGAAGCCCGCTGCGCCCGACCCGCTGAAGGACGGCATCAACATCTTGCGCGGCATCTTCGGCCGCTAGTCGCTTCCCCGAGCCGCTTCATCATGTAGGCCATGCGGCAGGACCTCGCACAGCGGATCGAAGCCGGGTGCGTGGTCGTAACCCCGAACCGCAGACTCGCGGCGCAGTTGAGGCGCGAGTACGACGCGCGGCAGCTCCAGGCGGGCCATTCGGCCTGGCCGACCGCGGAGATCCTGCCGTTTTCCGCTTTCGTCGAGCGCGCCTACGGCGATGCGCTCTATTCCAGCCACGCCGCCGCGCTGCCGATTTTGCTCGCGCCCGCCCAGGAGCAGGCGTTGTGGGAAAACCTCATTCGCGAATCGGAATCCGGCAAGGCGCTGCTTGCCATTCCCGAGACGGCCGCGCTCGCGCGCGAAGCGTGGCGGCTCGCGCATGCCTGGGACCTCCTGCCGCGGCTCGCCAAATTTCCGCTCAACGAGGACGGCAAGGCTTTCCAGCAATGGGCGCAGCGCTACCAAGCCGTCACCCGGCGCGAGCGGCAGACGGACGGCGCGCGCCTGCCCGACGTGGTCGCGGCGCTGCTGGCGCGGCCGGAAATCCGCAAACCGTCATCGCTGATCCATTACGGTTTCGACCTGGTGATGCCGCAGCAGGACGCGCTGTTCCGGGCGCTGGCCGCCGCCGGCTGCGAAGTGGCCGCCGCCGGCCCGGCGCCGCGCGAGGGCGATCGACGGCGCGTGGCCTGCGCGGACAGTACTGAAGAGATACGGCGCGCGGCGGCATGGGCGCGGGCCCGTCTTGAAACCGCTCGTCCGGAAACCGGCGACGCCGCGCGCATCGGCATCATCGCGCCCGAGCTGGCAAAGCACCGCAAGACGATCGAGAGATGCTTCAGCGCGGTCATGGAACCGGATTACGCGCTGCCGGGCAGCCGGCACCCGGTATTGCCGTTCAATATCTCCCTCGGCGAGGCATTGTCCGCGTACCCGCTCGTCAACGCCGCGTTCCTCGCGCTCGAGCTGGCGGGACGCGAGATCGACTTCGAGCGCGCGAGCCGGTTGATCCGCTCCCCGTTCCTGGCCGGGGCCGAGACCGAGCTCTCGCGCCGCGCGCGGCTCGACGCGGGCCTGAGAAAACGCGCTGAGCCGGTCGTCACGCTGGACCGCCTGCTCGTGCTGATCGCGCGCGAAGATGTGAGCTGCCCGGTGCTCGCGCAGCGCCTCTCGGCGCTCGCCGAGTTCCGCAAGGCGCGCATGTTCGGCGGGCAACCGCCCTCCGCGTGGGCGAGGGCGATCTCCGAAGCGCTCGCCGTCATCGGCTTTCCCGGCGAGCGCGGCCTGGATTCGACCGAATTCCAGGCGCTGGCGAAATGGCACGAGCTCGTCGCCGAATTCGCTGCGCTCGATCGCGTCGTGCCGCGACTCGGTTACGGCGATGCGGTGTCGCGCCTGCGGCGGATGGCGGCGGACGCGCTGTTTCAGCCGGAGACGCCCGCAGTGCCGATCCAGGTTCTCGGCGAGCTCGAGGCCACCGGCATGGAATTCGACCACCTGTGGGTGATGGGCCTGTCGGACGAAACCTGGCCGCGCGGCCCGCGCCCGAACCCGTTCCTGCCGGTCGAATTGCAGCGCGCGGCCGGCGTGCCGCAGGGCTCTGCTGCCGGCATGCTCGAACTCGCGCGCCGGCTGACCGGGGAATGGCTGCGCTGCGCGGGCGAAGTCGTGTTGAGTTACCCGCAACGCGAGGACGACCGGGCATTCAAGCCGAGCTCGCTCATCATTGCGGTGCCTGAGCAGGCGCTGCCGCTGCCGGACTACGCGAGCTACCGCGATGCGGTCCACGGCCTGCGCAGTATCGAGCGCAACGAGGATGCCAGGGCGCCGGCGCTGGGCGCGGCGGCAGTCGTGGGTGGAGGCACGGCGGTGATCAAGGATCATGCGGCGTGCCCGTTTCGCGCGTTCGCGTTGCATCGACTGGATGCCAGGGGACTGGATGAACCGCATGCCGGGCTCAATGCGCCGGAACGCGGCACGCTGGTGCATCGCGTGCTGGCGCGGGTATGGGCACAGTTGAAGACGAAAGCTGCGCTCGACGCGATAACCGAAACCGATCTCGACGTGTTGCTGCGGCAGGCGGCGGAGGATGCGATTGCACGCATCCGTCGCGAGCGGCCGACTGTGCTGTCGGGCCGTTTCGCGGAAATCGAGAAGCGGCGACTCATGCGGCTCGCGCGCGCGTGGCTGGCCGTGGAGAAGGCGCGCGGCAGCTTCACGGTCCTCGCCACCGAGGACAAGCGCCGCATCGAGATCGGCGGGCTTGTGCTCAACGCGCGCCTCGACCGCGTCGATGAAACCGGCGACGGGCGCCGCATCGTGATCGACTACAAGACCGGCAAGGCGTCGGCCGGTGCCATGGTCGGCGCGCGGCCGGAGGAGCCGCAGTTGCCGCTCTACCTGGTCAGCACCGAGCCGGATGCAGTGGCGGTGGCATTCGCGCAGATAAGGACGGGCGACCTGAAGTTTGCGGGGCTGGCCCGCGACGCCGATGTCTTGCCGGACGCGCGCACGTTGCCCGATGGCAAGCTCAAGCAGGCGGAGCCGTCCTGGTCGCAGCAAGTGGAGGCCTGGCGCGCGGATCTCTCGCGTATCGCCGCCGGCTTTGCCGGGGGAGATGCCGTCGTCGACCCCAAGCGGTATCCGAATACCTGTCTTTACTGCGACGTGAAGCCGTTCTGCCGCATCTACGAGCGGCTGGAGAACGCGCTCGAGGAGGATGCGGAATGAGGGGCGAGGCATGACGGCGGCCGCCATTCCCGATCTCGCCGCGCGCCGTCGCGCGCTCGAACCCGGGCGCTCGTTCATCGTGCAAGCGCCGGCAGGCTCCGGGAAGACCGAACTCCTGATCCAGCGTTACCTGCGGCTGCTCGCGTCCGTCGAGCATCCCGAGGAGATCGTCGCGATCACTTTTACCCGCAAGGCCGCCGGCGAGATGCGCGAGCGGGTACTGCAGTCGCTGGTGGACGCGCGGGCGGGAAAGTCCCCGGAAAGCGATCACGAAAGCTCGACGCTCGCGCTCGCTGCGGCCGTGCTGGCGCGCGACACCGAGCGCGGATGGAACGTCATCGACAACCCGGCCCGGCTGCGCATCCAGACCATCGACTCGCTGTGCTCGGCATTGACGCGCCAGATGCCGATGCTGTCCCGCTTTGGCTCGCAGCCGGAAAGCGTCGAGGATGCCACCGAGTTGTACGTCGAGGCGGCGCGCGCGACCGTGGAGCTGGTCGAGAGCGACGAAGCGGTCGCGCAGGACGTCGAGCGGCTGTTGACGCACCTCGACAACGACGTCGGGCGCATCGAGACGCTGCTCGCTGAAATGCTAAGGCGCCGAGACCACTGGCTGCGCCATGTGCACGGGCGGGAGCGCGTGGAACTGGAAGAGTCGCTCGCCAATGCCAGGCGCGGCGCGCTCGAGCGCGTGCGGGAGCAGCTGCCTGAGGGGTTGCGGGCGGAGTGGGGCGCGATAGCCGATTATGCTTTCGGCAACCTCGGCCAAGGGAATTTCACGGACGGCGCCGAAGACTGGGCGCGGCTTGCCCGCAGTTATCTGACCGGCGATGACGATTGGCGGCAAAGGCTCACGAAGAATGAAGGGTTCCCCGCTGGAAAGGCGGTGCAGCCGTGGAAAGAGCGCGCGCTGGCGCTGGTCGGGGCGCTGAGGCCGCATGAAGCCTTTGGCGCTGCTCTCGCCGATATGAAGCAGCTGCCCCCGGAACGATACAGCGACGAGCAGTGGGAGGTGCTGGGCGCCATCATGCGCCGGCTGCCGTATGCAGTCGGGCAACTGAAGCTCGTGATTCAGGCACGCGGCCGGGTCGATTTCACCGAAGTCGCGCAGGGCGCGCTGCGGGCGCTGGGTGAACCGGATGCGCCAAGCGATCTCGCGCTCGCGCTCGACTACAG